>JAAVCU010000042.1 GCA_014802175.1 Bacteroides sp. | reverse complement strand
AGTATTATATTGTGGGTGGTGAACCTTCAAGAATGGAGCGTGCTGATTCAGATGATTTGAATGGATTTGACGTTCAATCGTTAGAGGCCTTAAGAAATGTTGAGAATGACCTCTTTAGTGCAAAAAGCAGTTTGCTTAAAGAAGTACTTGATTTTTATATTGATTTTGATATAAAGAATAATACAGAGCTCTCAGATAAAGAAAAAGAAGAAAAACAGAAGGCGGTTAGAGACGAGTTTAAGCAGAATTCAACGACCATTATTCAGCATATAATAGATCGAATTGAAGTTGGCAAAGAGCAGATTTTAAATTATGCATCAAATACAGGTGCTTCTTTTAATAATGCTAAACCTGATTTTAACGGAAATATCAACGAACAAGATTTGTATTCTGCATTACGCATAATTGTTAAATATGAGACAGGGATTGATCTGCCAATTTCTTATAATGGGTTAGGTTATAATAATCTAATTTATATTTCTTTATTACTAGCAAAGATTCAGGCCGATACCGATATTAAGAGAATGGGTGAAAATGCCGTAATATATCCTATTCTTATTATTGAAGAGCCGGAGGCTCATTTGCATCCTTCAATGCAATATAAGTTCTTATCATTCCTTAAAAATCATCAGACCAATAAGGTTAGACAAATATTTGTCTCTACTCATTCCCCACAAATTGCAGCGGCTGTATCTTTAAAAGAGATAATCTGTGTTGAACGCGATAAAATGGAGAAGATACATATAGCTTATCCGTTCCGGACGTTTCCAGATACTGACGAGGGCAGGAAATCTTATAAATACGTACAGAGATTCCTTGATGCCACTCGTTGCGATATGCTATTTGCTGATAAAGTTATATTTGTAGAAGGTATAGCAGAACAGCTATTATTGAATGTGCTGGCTAAATATGATGATAAATCTCTTATCAACAATCATGTTTGTATTGTAAATGTTGGAGGACGATATTTCGAGCATTTCCTAAAAATGTTCGATACTGTCCAGTCTCAGTATGCCCTTAATAAAAAGGTTCTATGTTTAACTGACATTGACCCTATGAGAAGAAGAACGGGGACTGCGTATTTCTCTTCATGCTATCCATTTGAGATAGCTAATCAAGAGGAATATGAATATGCTTATAATCCATTTGTTGGAGAATATTCCCAATTTAATGAAGTACCCAACATATTGATATCCTCACAAAAAAAGGGATCTGGAAAAACTTTTGAGTATGATCTAATTCTCCATAACCCCAAATGCAAGTTGCTAATAGTGGACGGGATGGCTAATTACGATACATTGATAGAATTAATGGAATGTACTAATTATGAGGATGCGTCAAAAATCTTTAATGCTAATTCTAAATGGAGACAACGTATTTTAGAGTCATTAAGCAAATCGCATTTATCTGATGAAGATAAAATAACGAATCTTCTAGCATCCTTGTATCTTCAGTCAATTAAGAAAGGTGAACATGCTCTCGAATTATCTAATATTTTAGAAGATAATCTAGAACAGAAGCATGGGGTTAATTATCATAATTTTATAGTTCCTAGTTATATTAAAAATGGTTTGGAATGGCTATTGAGATAAGTTCTTCGTCTCTGATTCCTATAGAGACCTCTTTTAGACTTAAAGCAGGCCCAGGAGCAGGTAAGACCTTTTGGTTGATTAATCATGTTCGTAATGTTCTCAAAAATGCTCAGTTGAGTAAACGCGGGAAAATTGCTTGTCTAACATATTCTAATATTGGGGTTGATACAATTGCTAAAAGATTAGGATCAAGTAATAAGGTTGAAGTTTGTACGATTCATAGTTTCCTATACAGGAACCTTATTAAACCTTATTTATATCTGATAGCTGATGAATTTCATTTTAATATGTCCAAATTTAACGGGGTTGTCGATGATTATGTGTTGAGCAGTTATCCTACAATGAGAAATATTCAGGAGGTATTAAAATCTAAAACAGATAAATCTGGGGTATTCTTAAATATTGATTATTGGGAGAGATTTTTGAAGGGACTAAGATGGTATATTACAAAAGACGGAGATTTATATTGTAGATCTAATGAACCTATTAACGGTAGTAAATCTTCTAATAATAAATACTATGCTCCTAATTGTCTTGGAAGAATTTATAAGGATGTCGCTTGGGCTAACGGAATAATTCATTATGATGATGTCAATTATTTTGCATATAATATTCTACTAAGATTTCCTTACATTGCGGAGATTATTGCTAAATCATATCCCTACATCTTTATTGATGAGTTTCAGGATACAAATCCTATTCAGATCAAGATAATATCAAAGATTGGTAATGCGGGTTGCAAAGTAGGTATTATAGGAGATGTCGCACAGTCTATTTATGGATTTATGGGAGCTAACCCAAAGGCATTCCTCTCTTTCTCTGTTCCTCACTTAAAGGAATATGTCATAAAAGACAATAGGCGTTCACAAAAAAGAATCGTTGATTTCTTAAATGTATTGCGCACTGACTTAAGACAAGAACCGATCTCATGTGATATTGGTGAAAATGTCTGTTTCTTAATAGGCACAAAGGAAGAGGCTTTTAGTTATCTAACAATAAATAGGCAACTCGACATAGCTGTTTTGTCTTACCGTAATATTGAGACCAATTCTCTTAGGTATCAATATTTAGAAAAAAGAGGAGCCATTCCCGAGATTAAAAGTTCTGATTTTAAGGATTCTAACTCTGAAAGATATTTACGGGTATTTTCGTTCGTCAAAGCTATTGAGCATGCAAGAGTAGGAAAATTTAAACATGCCTTTACTTGCTTAGAACGTATTGATATATCTTCAGAAAAAGCGATCGTTTATCTGAAGGAATTAATGGCAGAATCAGAAATTGATACCTGGACAATGTTTAAGTTTGCGGAAAGGTTAATAGAGTTGGGAGTGCCTGTAAAGCGTATTACAAGGGGGCATCCTAAAGATAACTATATTAGGTACACTTATGGAGAAGTTGCTCAAACGATTAGTATTGAAGAGGATACCTCTCATCAAAGAACAATACATAAATCAAAAGGTGATGAATTTGATAATGTTTTAGTCCTTATTGGGAGTAGATACGACGTGAATAAATTATTTAATTTTAATTTACTTCATGATAATGATGAAGTTAATAGAGTATACTATGTAGCGATGAGTAGAGCTAAGAAACGACTATTTATTAATCTTCCCAGTCTAAGCATGGATTTAGAACAAAAACTAAGGGAGGTCCTAAAGGTGGATATAAGGAGATTATGAGCAATCTAAATGTATTAATCACATCCTAATGAGCAGTATATTTTGCCTTGAAACTGAATGGGATCAGTCGGTTCATGATATGAAAAAGGAATCATCGGCTCGACCATTACTTCAATATCTCGCGACCGTCGGGGTTGAGTTTGTATTCAGGCAGGTAGCAACCCTATCAGAATTTGAATACTATCTAAAACATTTAGACCTTGATTCCGCTTATCAGTCGATTTTATACCTAAAAAATGCAGGAGTCGACTATTTTCAGTGGCCTATGACATCCGATTTCGGAGGATATCCGTTCATTTTTGAACTGTAATGCTCTGTCAATGGGCATTTTTCCCATACAATATCATAGGAATATTTACCGAATACGGGGTGCTCGCTTTCTGAAACACAATGCGACAAGGGTCAATCCTGAAAGAACAGCATATATGACCATTGGCCTGACATTGAATTTCAATGCTTTCTTCGCCTTGGTACCGAAACACACCACACAGATGCAGATAAGTTCGGCTATCTCCAAAAGCTATAATCTGAGAACTTATATTGTAGAAATGTTGTTTTTGTAATATATTTACACTAACTTTGAAGTATAAAATAATATTGAAATGGAGATAGCATTAAAGAAAAATCAGAGCTTCCGTCTTTCAGTGGAACTTATCGACCGTTTGAAGCAACTTGCAAAACGACAGAACCGCAGTCTCAACAACTATGTGGAGACTGTACTGCTCGATGCAGCCTATCATGAACCCAATGCAGTGACGCTTGCCGCTATGAAGGAGGCCGAGAGCGACGCGATGAACGATGTGCCGTCTCTGGATATGTCATCTATTGAGGCCATGGAAAAATCAATGGGTCTATGAAGGGGCTCAAGCCCACATCACAATATTCAAGCCTATCAGAATACCGTTACGGAAAGTATCTCCGTGAACGAAGTTGACATTGATTTTCTGAAATCTCGATACGAAGCACCTCCGCTTTTTTATATGGTATCTGACGGAAAATTGAGCCATACTTCGATTATAGGCAATACATCATGGCAAAGAGAATAACTAAGGGTTTAAAGGATATGTCTCTGGAAGAACTATGGGAGTTGTTTCCGATAGTTCTGACTCCGCACAATAATCAATGGAGCGATTGGGCAAAAGAGGAAATGCAATTCCTATCAGCTCTTTTAAGTATGTTTCATCCTGTTATACATCATATAGGAAGCACTGCTATTCCTGAAATTCAGGCTAAGCCAATTGTTGACATACTTGTAGAAGTAGGGGAGGATATTGGTTTTGATCTCATAGTTACAACTTTGGAGTCAAACGGCTATATCTGTATGTCTCAATCAAGCAACCGTCTTAGTTTCAACAAGGGATATACTGTCAAAGGATACGCTGACAAAGTCTTCCATATCCACATACATCGTCAGGGTGATAATAATGAAATCGCCTTTCGTGATTACCTGCGGTTACACCCTTCAGTAGCTAAGGAATATGAGTGTCTGAAGATGTCTTTACTCCCAACATACCGCCATGATAGAGATGGTTATACTCAGGCTAAGACCGAGTTTATTAGAAATATTCTGGTTTTAGCGAATCAAGGTTAAAATTTTTAGATGCACCGGATAGAAGGCGTAGAAGCTGTATTTGGCTACTACGCCTTTGATGTGTCCACGTGTGCCGTCGTAGAGGAAGATAACGATAGACACGAGAATTGCACCGAGTGTTCATAGTGCGGTTATTCTGCTTACAAAGTGATTCAGAATGTACGAACCGACCAAAAATAACTTAGGCTGTAACCTCTGAAAGACAGAGCATTACAGCCTAAAATTAAGGGGTTATAAGATTATGACTTAGTCCTCGATTGCATCCTGCGCCACCAGTATATAGGGTATATAAATCAGGCAGTTAAGCATTTAGTGTATGTAGTGTGTATGCTTCATTGTTTAATGTTTAACCTTTTAAGTGGCAAATTGAGGATCATTCCTCAATCGCGGCTTGCGCCGCCGGCGTGGTGGATATGGGATTGACTTTGTAATGGCAAAGGAGAATCTATCGTTTAAGAGGCCGTGAGAAAACGAAAGGGTTTACGATATTTGGTATTGACGGTGCTTCAAAGGTCAGAGAAAAAGATAATATTATAATAGTAGTAGAGGGCGCTCCAGATGTCCTTAGACTGCAAAGTGTCGGATTGGATAATGTGGTTACATCCCTCGGCACTGCATGGACTGACGTTCGATTCAATAAACTGAGAAAGATAACATTCTCAATATGCTTTATTCCCGATTCTAATGTCTGTGAGGAAAAACTCTTCGGACCCGGCTTTGAGGCAGTAATGACAAATGGCGCGACAGCCATGAAAAAGAGGTTTGTCGTAACCGTCAAGGAGATTTCTGCCAAATGGAGATATTGATTATTCGGTAGAGACTGTCAATGGCCAGCAGGTGAGACGCAGGAAGATCAATCGTCCGAAAGCCTTGTGCTTCGATTATTTGATATTGAAGGACTCCTTTGGAATTGACCTTGAAACTGAATATATTGATAGTGATATAGAGAGAAATAGTTCTGATAATTTGCATAATACAGAACAAAATACTAATTTTGTATTGAAAAAAAGTGTTCCACGGAACAGAAAATTTCAATAGAATGATAATTGAACGTAATACATATCTTAGTAAACTCATAGCCAGACGGCATAATGGCATGATAAAAATTGTTACCGGCTTGAGGCGGTGCGGTAAATCCTTCCTTCTTTCGACAATATACGCAAATTGGTTGAGGGAACAAGGCGTGGATGAGCATCACATTATAGATATAAACTTGGAAGATCGCCGCAATAAAAAACTTCGGGATCCGGACGAACTTCTGACGCACATAGATTCAAAGCTGACTGACGGCGAGGTGCATTACATCATGATTGATGAGATACAGCTTGTGCCTGAATTTGAGGATGTACTCAACAGTTATCTGAATATGCCTAATGCTGATGTCTATGTAACCGGTAGTAATGCAAGGTTTCTTTCAAGTCAGGTCCGTACTGAGTTTGCAGGCCGAGGAGATGAAATAAGGTTATATCCCCTTACATTCAGTGAATACTTTTCCGCCATAGGAGGCGATATAACCAAAGCCTTGAGAGATTATATGATTTATGGTGGAATGCCGCAGGTTGTACTTAAGGAATCAGAGAAGGACAAGAGAGAATTCCTGAAGGCATTGTTTACCAGTACATATATCAGGGATATAGTGGAAAGAAATAAAATTCGTAACAAGGATGTCCTTGATGACTTCCTGAATATTCTCGCGTCCTCAATCGGCTCCCTCACAAATCCCACAAAACTTGCCAACACATTTGAGAGTGTAAAGCATGAGAAAGTAAGCAGAAATACACTTGCGAGCTATCTTGATTACATCTGTGAGTCTTTCCTTATGGAAAAGGCTTCCAGATACGACATAAAAGGCAAGAAGTATATTGAAAGTCTCAATAAGTATTATTTTGCAGACTGCGGTCTTCGGAATGCCAGGTTGAACTTTCGTCAGATAGAATATTCACATCTAATGGAAAATGTGATCTACAACGAGTTGTTGGCTCGGGATTTCAGCGTTGATGTTGGAGTGGTTGCAAAAAATGAGCGTAGAGCTGATAGTCGGGAACGTCAGTATTATGAAGTGGATTTTGTTTGTAATAACGGCAGCCAACGTTACTATATACAATCCGCATACAGAATGATCGACGAGGCTAAGGTAAATCAGGAATCAGCTTCACTGCTGAACGTCGATGATGCGTTCAAGAAGATTATTATTCTTGGAGAATATACCCCTGTCCTGCATACAGAAACTGGAATAACAATCATCAGTATATATGACTTTCTAATGAAAGAAAATTCTTTAGAACTATAATAATGACGTGGAAATTACTGATGTCGAGAATAGGGCAAATAAAATCAGTTTGCAACCCGACATATAATAAAGATGATTTAATTATTTTCTTCCTACAAGAGTTTTGACTCCATTAACGATATAGAATCCCGGTGAAAGAGCGTCAATATTATCTGCATTGTTCAGCACTTTGACACCATTTATGTCATAAACATTATATTTTTTCACACCATCAGTGACAACATCTTCGACCGCTGCGGCATTAGTTATGTCAATCAGGTCATAAGCAAGTGAGCCTAATCCGATTTCAGCTGCATAATCTACGATATGGGCACCATGTCTGCCGTTAATACGCTGTACAAGGGGAGCACTGTTATCACCTGTTGTTGACTGATGATTGAATATAAGGTCAAGACAAGCCTTGTCAAGAGCAACCGGATCGAGGGATGCAAGAATTCCTATGTCCTTCATCTGAGGAGCAGAGGGATGACCATCACAATCACAGTCAACCGAGAGATTATTCATCACGTTGATATAAATTGCGTTCCCCTTGAAATAGTTGTGGACAGCCTGAGCAGCGGCCGCCATTGATTCAAGGAAGCCATCCTGTCCATGAGGCTGCTGGAATATATAGCGAGGATCGCTATATACACCGGCAGTATGAATAAGGGTCTTACCCTCCGGAGTTGCAATACCGATACTCTGGTTTTTCAGTACACCCCCGAAACCGCCCATTGCGTGACCTTTGAAGTGGGCAAGATTGATTAGGAAGTCATAGTTTGCAAGGTGACTGCCCACACGGTCGTACTGGAGATATTTAGTATCTGAAACAGGAATATCAATATAACCTTCCTCATCCATAATGTCAACGGTGGCGATGTCTCCATAGCCTCGTTCCTCAATGGCACGACGGTGGTTGGCCGTATTTGAACGATTGCCACCGTATGCTGTGTTACACTCTACGAGCGTTCCTTTCACGTCTTTAACCAACTGACCGATCAATTCCGGGCGCAGATGGTTTGACTGTGAAGACTCTCCAGTACTGATTTTTACAGCTACCTTACCTGTTGCCTCCTTCCCGAGTGCATTATATATCTTCACAAGACCCTCAGGACTAATGTCAGAGGTAAAATATACTTTAGACTTTCCTGTCTCCGTGTCTGTCTGTGCGTATGCTGCGGAGACGAAAGTCAGACCTACTGCAAATAAAGTGAGTATTATATTTCTCATTGTGGTTAGAGGGTTTATATTCAGGTTGCAAAGATAAACTCAGCTAATCAATATTGTATTATACTTTTTACAGTGATAATTTCCAAAATTTCCCAAAATGAAAGACAGACTGTAAAAAGCAGCTTTTTACAATCTGTCTAATATGTTTCTTAGCGGAAGAGAGATTATTTAATCCACTCTTTAATCTGTTGAGTGGTAGCCGGGAATCTCAGACCGGTATGCCAGTTGAGATCCGGATAGCCTTTCTTTAGAGTGGCATCCGCTTCCGACATTGGGCTT
>JAAVCU010000041.1 GCA_014802175.1 Bacteroides sp. | reverse complement strand
TTTTGGAGCGAAAAACGGGACTCGAACCCGCGACCCCGACCTTGGCAAGGTCGTGCTCTACCAACTGAGCTATTTTCGCATATTTATTGTTCTCTTGCAATCTTTGAGTAGGTGTCTCTCTCAATTGCGATGCAAAGTTAGTACTTATTTTTGAACTGTGCAAATTTTACAGCAAAAATTTTTACTTATTTTGCATTTTTATTTTCCCAGATCCACGCTCCGGCAAAGGTCTCAGCCACTGCCGAGCTGTTTAACTCGGTGAGTAATTCCGACTTATCATCTGAAGAGGCGATGGAGACGCGGAATAAAGTTGACGAGGGAATTATTGATAAATTTTTGTGTGTTCCCTCAAGGTGGTTGATATATCTCTCAGCTTCCTGTTCGGTTTTGAACGTTCCGACGATGAGATAAAATTTGTGAGAGGATTTGTTTTCACAAATATTTTCTTTTGAAGAGGTGTCCTCTGCAATTGAATATTCAGAAATTTTGTTGTTGGCAGCCTCAGATGCTGTGTGAGCCGATCTGATTCCTGCTAATGAAGCGGTGGTGTCTACAATCTCCTCCACGGGTAAAACCGAGGCTCGATCTTCTCCGAATCTATCTTCGGTGCGGAAAAGCACAAAGAGTGTTAGCACAAACACCAGAATAAGCGACGCAGATATTTTTGCGAAAATCTTATTTACGGGGATATAATAATTCCGTTTGGTGTCAAAACGACGATGAGAGGCGTTATCGGAGCCTTCATTGTCCGTAACGTCTATGTTGCAATCTTCAATGGCAGGTGTCTCTTCCTTTTTAAAAATGATAGTCTCTCTCTTCGCACTTCCGCAGTTTTCGGCTATTGCGAAATCATTCGCCACCGGAATGAGACCTAATTCGCGGTTCATATAAGAAGAACTCTGCAATGGTGTGAATAGCAAGGATGAGTTTTCTGCTTTGCTCAATCTGCCGATTCTTCCAATGGTGACTTCTCCATCCTCTTTGAGAAGTGTCAAGAGATGCTTTATGTCTGCTTCAAGGAGATTACGGGCATCGTGAAAGGGGAGAGTGTATTTACGGGCGTATGAGTTCGCCAGAAGTCCGTCATCATGAATTATAGCCGGATTAAAACGCACTTCCTGAGTCATTGGAATCCATTTGGAAGATGCTGAATCGAAATGAGCAGGAGTGTGAGCATTGATAAATGCACCGATACCGGGCAAAATGACGCAGTCATTCCGCCGGAGCAAATATTCGATGTGTAATGCTAACTGAACCAAGCTATTAGGGGATTATTATGAAAACAGACTTGTTTTTCGTGATACAAAGTTAATAAAAAAATAGGAGAAACGGGGTCTGTTTCTCCATATTTATTTTGTGATTTGAGGAAAAAATCGTTCAACCAGATGTGGATCAGCACCATAGTCCTGAGCTATTTTTTTGTCGATCAATGCTGCATCGTTTTCGTAGTTTTTCTTATGTAATAATCCCCGTAGGAGGTATAGATTGCCACAGCGGGGATATCGTTTAAGCGCAACAAGAAGGTCATCTTTGGCTTTCGGGAGTTTGTCGCTTTCTATGTTAAGTAATATCAGATAGAACCACGCTTCCTCATTTTGTTCCAGTTCCAATGATTTGCGTAAATATTCTTCGGCTTTTGCAGAATTACCTTTGAATGCTTCTATCTGTCCGAGACCCATGTAAGAAGAGGCGTTCTTGGGGAAGTGTCTTTTCAGGGAATTCAGGTCACGCTCAGCATCCGAATAATTCGCTTTGCCAAGTTTCAGCATTCCTCGCATTTTCAGAGGCCATTCCTGAATGGAGTCTATAGCAAGAGATTCTGTAATGTCTTCAAGGGCATGAGTCTCATCGCCTGTGTTCAGATAGGTAAATGCCCGGTTGTTGAGTATTCGAGGTCTTTCTTTATCCGGCACAGTTGTCAAGGCGATCTCGAAAGCTTGCAATGCTTGCGGATATTCTTTCAATGCCGTGCGAATATCTCCGAGATTAGACCATAGAATGTAATTTGTTTTGAGTGCGGGTTTCAGCTTTAGAGCCGCAATTGTCATTCGCTCGGCATCGCTCCACATCTCGCGGCGTATATAATAGTCCGCGGAATCAACGCATTCAATATACGTCTGCGCCACTCCGTGAAAAGTGGCGCAGATGTAAAATGCTATAAATATTATAAACTTTGGTTTCAATTATCTGTCTTGGTTTTTAAAGTTTTTTGTGCCGGTGTTGAGGAAGTTGAGATATCCGGGCACATCCTCTTTGTAGACGAATGCCGGACTAAGAGGTTTTGCATTTTTGTCAACTATCACGTGATAGGGCTGAGCGTTTGCTCCGAATTTGGTGCGCTCGAGGTAGCTCCATTTGTCACCATAAGTGCGGAGAGTCCGCTCTTTCCCATCTTTCTCAGTTATCTTGATTGGTTCCGGCAGGGGATTCTTGTCGTCTACCATCAATGTGACGAGTACAAATTCGTTGTCGATTTTTGATTTAACTGCGGGGTCGGTCCATACAGCAGCTTCCATCTTGCGACAATTTACGCAACCGAAGCCGGAGAAGTCAAGAAGAACAGGTTTGTCAAGCTTCTCAGCGAGCTTCATACCCTCTTCAAAGTCGTTTACCTGAGCGTGAACGCTTCCTTCATATAGATTGAAATCCTGAGTTGTGATCGGAGGAGTGAATGCGCTGATGCTCTTTAATGGTGCTCCCCATAGTCCGGGAAGCATATAAACTGCGAACGCCAGTGAGATGGTGGCGAGCATAAAGCGGGTTATGCCAACTTTCTCTACTTTGTCGTCGTGCGGGAATGTAATCTTGCCAAGCAGGTAGATGCCTAATAATGCAAATATCACTATCCATAATGCAACGAATACTTCGCGGTCGAGTATTCTCCAGCCGTATGCGAGATCGGCAACCGAGAGGAATTTAAGAGAGAGGGCGAGTTCAAGAAAACCGAGTACAACCTTCACGGTATTCATCCATCCGCCGCTACGTGGCAATGATTTCAACATCGTGGGGAAGATAGCGAATAGCGAGAAGGGGAGAGCAAGAGCAAGAGCAAAGCCGAACATACCGACTGCCGGTGATATGAAGTTGGATGTGGCTGCCGCTTCAACGAGAAGTGTTCCAATAATTGGACCTGTGCAGGAGAAAGATACCAGCGCGAGAGTGAACGCCATAAAGAATATGGAGAGGTATCCGGTGGTGGAGTCAACTTTAGAGTCTATTTTATTGGACCATGATGCCGGCAATGTCAGTTCAAAACCTCCCATAAAGGAGATTGCGAAAATCACAAGGAGAATAAAGAATGCAATGTTGAATCCTGCACTTGTGGCAAGCTCATTTAAAGCGGAAGCTCCGAAAAGGATGGTGACAAGCAGACCTAACGCCACATAAATCACAATAATAGATATGCCATAAGTGATAGCAGAAGTGACGGCCTTGCGTTTTGATTTGTTCTGTTTGAGGAAGAAACTGACGGTCATTGGTATAAGAGGCCATACACAAGGCGTTACCAAAGCAATAAGGCCGCCGATGAATCCGGCTATGAAGATGTACCATAGACTGCGTTCCTGCTGTTCGGGTTCATTCTCAAAGGCTGCCATTTCAGCTTCCACGTTATCCCACCAAGTGCCGGAGGTTACTTCGTTTGAGGCGGTTGCGGGTGCATCAGTGCCTGTCAATGAGAGTGAGTCTGGCAACAATGTATTGGCGGTTTCCGCATCAGAATCATTGACAACTTCCGCTGCAGTGTCATCCTTCTGAGTGTTGTTGATTAATGCGGTGCCGGAGAATTTATGAGAATCATTCACCTGCATGCAACCCTTGTCATCGCAAACCTGTCCTTTGATTTCAAGAGAAACATTAAATTTCTCCTGCACGGGTGTCAGTTTTTGTGTGAAGGTGACTTTGCCGGTATAAAAATGCTCATCGGTCTCGAAAATGTCATTATATTCTGTAGTATATTTTTTATCTGCGGTTACAGGTCCATCGGCTTTTGCTCCCTTGAAGCTGAAGAAAAACTCCAGAGGCATTCCTCCGTTGGTGTTGTCCATTGCATACAGATGGTAGCCGGGGGCAATGGTGGCAGTAATTTCCAGTGCCGGATGATCTGTTTTGTCGTCTTTAACATTGAAAGACCATGAAATCTGAGCCAGGGCTGATATGCAGCCGAAGCAAAGCATTAAAATAAATAAAGATAAGTTCTTTCTCATCTGCGTTTCTGTAAAGTCATCAATTGATATATAAATCACTTCAAGTTACAAAATTATGAAATAAATAGCAAAATGACAAATAAATATTGATGCGTAGAGTGATAACTGACAAAATTAATGTTTTACAACAATTAAAAAAGATTAAATATTACGAATAATTTTTATAAATTTGTGCAGTTGAAAAAACATGTTATTGATAATAATATGAGTTCTTACTATTAAGTCTAATACGAATCAAAGACATCATTATATGAAAATCAAGAAGTTATTGCTTGGTGATGAGGCATTTGCACTCGGTGCGATCAATGCCGGACTTTCCGGTGCGTATGCGTATCCCGGTACACCATCGACTGAAATCATGGAATTTGTGCAATCCGATCCGATAGCTAAAGAGAGAGGAGTGCATTCACATTGGTCATCGAATGAGAAAACGGCAATGGAAGAGGCATTGGGAATGTCGTTCTGCGGTAAAAGAACATTCACATCCATGAAACATGTGGGACTGAATGTAGCTGCAGATCCATTTGTCAATTCCGGTATGACCGGAGCAAACGGTGGTTTAATTGTAGTGGCAGCGGATGATCCTTCCATGCACTCTTCGCAGAATGAACAGGATTCGCGTTTCTACGCAGACTTCGCGATGCTTCCGGCTTTGGAGCCTTCTAACCAGCAGGAGGCTTACGAGATGGCTCGTTACGGATTCGAGTTGTCAGAAAAGTTCTCAATTCCGGTGCTCCTGCGCTTTGTGACCCGTCTCAGTCATTCAAGAGCTGTTGTAGAGTGTGAGTCGGAAGCCTCTGAGGAAAACACACTTAGCTATCCAAAGAATCCCAAGCAATGGGTGTTGATGCCGGCAATGTCGAAGATCAGAAACCGTCAGTTGATAAAAGATCAGGAAGGTTTCGTCGCAGACTCCGAAAATTCCCCTTTCAATAAATATATAGAGGGTGCTGAACATCGTTTAGGTGTGATAGCAAGTGGTATTGCGTATAATTATCTTCTTGAGACTTTCAATGGGAATGTGCCTTTCCCCACAGTGAAAGTAAGCCAGTATCCGTTGCCGAAGAAACTTATCAAGAGATTGTATGATTCATGCGATTCGATTCTTGTTTTGGAAGAGGGTCAGCCTTTCATTGAATTGAAACTTCGTGGTTTACTCGATGAGGGTAAGCGTATATACGGCAAATTATCAGGAGAAGTTGTACGCGATGGTGAACTTTCACCAGATGCAGTAAGAGCAACTTTCCTTGAGATTGATCCTAAATTGTCAGGACTTCAAGCCTTGCCGGAAACAAAAGTTTCGGAAGCGGTTGTGTCTCGTCCCCCTGCACTATGTCAGGGTTGCGGACATCGCGACGTGTATGGTGCGTTAAATGAAGTTCTTGAAGGATATGAGAATGCCAAGGTGTTTGGTGATATCGGTTGCTACACATTGGGATTCCTCAAGCCTTTCAATGCAATTGACACATGTGTAGATATGGGAGCCTCAATAACAATGGCTAAAGGTGCAGCGGATGCCGGTCAGCATCCGGCAGTAGCGATTATCGGTGATTCCACATTCACTCACAGTGGTATGACCGGTCTGCTGGATGCCATAAACGAAAATTCCAATATAACCGTGATTATATCTGATAACCTCACCACGGGTATGACAGGTGGTCAGGACTCGCAAGGCACAGGAAAAATAGAAGATATTTGTCTTGGTTTGGGCGCATCAGCTGATCATGTGCGCACTATAGATTCTCTGCCTAAGAATCATGCTGATATGGTTAAGCTCTTCAAGGAAGAGATTGATTATAACGGTTTGTCGGTGATTGTATCAAGAAGAGAGTGCATTCAGACAGCAAGACGTAAGGTGAAATGAGGTCAAGAAGTTAAGTTATCGTAAAAATAAAGAGGCTTAACTCTTAATGTAATGAATATTAAATAGAAATTTATGAAATCAGATATAGTGTTGGCAGGTGTCGGCGGTCAGGGCATTCTGACGGTAGCCACAATATTAGGTGCAGCTGCGTTGAAACAGAATCTTTATTTAAAACAAGCTGAGGTACACGGCATGAGTCAGCGAGGAGGGGATGTCCAATCGAACCTCCGACTCAGTTCTGAGCCGATACATTCGGATCTTATACCGGCTCAGGGTGCTGATCTTATCGTTTCGTTAGAGCCGATGGAGGCGTTGAGATATATCTCATCTCTTAAGCCCGATGGCTGGATCATTACCAATACAAATCCGTTCGTGAATATTGACAATTATCCGGAAATGGAGAAAGTTATGCTCGAACTTGGTACGGTAAAAAATGTCGTGGCTTTTGATATGGATGCTCTTGCAAAGGAGATTCATTCACCAAGGAGTTCCAATATGATTTTGCTCGGAGCTGCTTCCGTGTTTATTGATATTGACGAAAAGGATATCGAGGCAGGTATCTCTGCTTTCTTCGGACGTAAGGGAGAGAAGATAGTTGAGTCTAATATCAACGCTTTCAGGATAGGAAGAGAAAAAGCCAAAAGTTTCTGTTGACCTATTGGCGGCAGGCTTCGAAAATTTTTACATAACCACTTAATATAACTGATTATGTTTCCGTTAGATAAATCTGCGTTGGAAGACGCGATTCACAAATTGTCAATTTTTGATCTATCGACTGCTACAATTCGTCAGATCTGTACACTTGCAGGCGAACTTGAAAATGCGGCAGGAGAGAGTATGGTGCATCTGGAGCTTGGTAATCCGGGTCTGGATGCAGAGGAGATCGGTGTAGAAGCGGAGATTGCTGCTCTTAAGGGAGGTATTGCAAATAAATATCCGAACATTGCCGGAATTCCGAGTCTTAAGAAAGCCGGAAAAGAGTTTGTAAAGGCCTTTATGGATATAGATGTGCCTGAGAAAGGGGTTGTGCCCACTGTAGGTTCAATGCAAGGCAGTTTTACACTTATGCTACTCCTTGCTCAGCGCATTCCGGGAAAAGATACCATGCTTTTCCTCAATCCGGGGTTCCCGGCTCAGAGAAATCAAGCCAAGGTTTTAGGAATCAAGGATGAGGCCTTTGACATTTATTCATATAGAGGAAAAGCATTAGAGGAGAAGCTGGAGAGTATCCTGAAAAAGGGTAATATCACAGGAATGATCTACAGCAATCCTAACAACCCGGCATGGACCAATCTCACAGAAGAGGAACTTGAGATAATCGGAAGACTCGCCACTAAATATGATGTGATTGTGCTTGAAGACCTTGCGTATTTCGGAATGGACTTCCGAATGAATGTAAGCACGCCCGGCGAACCACCTTTTGTTCCAAGTGTCGCCAAATATACAGACAACTATATACTGATGCTTTCCGGTTCCAAAATCTTCAGTTATGCCGGTCAGCGTATTGCTGTTGTGTGTATGAGTGATGCTGTTTACAACAGATGCTATCCCCATTTCGAGAGTTTCTACGAGATTCCTGCATTTGGAGATGCATACATCTATGGAGTGCTTTACTGCTCATCTTCCGGAACTTCTCATTCCGCACAGTTTGCATTGTCTGCAATGATGGAGGCTGCCGTGAAGGGTGAACTGAATTTTGTGGAGCATTGCAGCGAATATGCAAGGAAGGCGGCACGTGCAAAAGAGATATTTGCACGCAATGGCTTTCATCTGGTATATGACAAAGATGGAGATAAGGATATATCAGATGGCTTCTTCTTCACAGTTGGATATAAGGATATGACTGCAGATGAACTGCAGAGGGAGTTGTTGCGTAATGGTGTAGCAACAATATCTTTGCATTCAACAGGAAGTTCACGACACGGAGTCAGAGTATGCGTGTCGATGATAAAGACCGATCAAGATTTCGAGACACTGGATAAGTATCTCACAGAATTTACAACCCACAATAAAAAGTAATGGCAAACGGATTTGTTACGGCTGCAGAGGCAGTAAAATTAATAGAAAACGGGGATCATGTTTACATTCAAGGCTCCACCTCAATACCTGAAGTGTTAGTTGAAGCTTTGGCAGATAGAGCCCACGAACTCAAGGATATAACTGTTTATTCGGCTTTTGCAGTGGCGCGTCGTCCCTCACCATTGTGCAAGCCTGAGTATAAAGATATATTTCATATCGACTCGTTTTTTGTGTCGAATGCTTTTCGCGAGTGGATCGCGGAGGGTTACGGCACAATGACACCTCGTTTTTTAGGTGAGGTTCCGGAGTTGTTCAGAGATGGAACGTGCCGTGTAGATGTGGCGTTGATAAACTGCTCGGTTCCGAATGAGAGAGGCGAGGTAAGTTTCGGAGTCTCCGCAGATTTGGCAACGAGTGCAGTTGAATGTGCGGATAGAGTAATTGCGCAGATCAATCCCAATGTGCCGTTTACCCCGGGAGATGCAGTGATACACACTTCACAGCTCGCAGCGATGGTGGAAGTTGACGAGCCTCTTGTAGAGGTTCCCACGGCAGTTCCCACAGAAAAGGAGATACTGATTGGAAATTATATCGCCGAGTTGATTCCCGATGGGGCGACATTGCAGATCGGAGTCGGAGGTATTCCAAATGCGGTGATCCGTGCGCTGGAAAATCATAAACATTTAGGCTTGCACACAGAGGCTATGACCGATGGAGTGCTACCTCTACTTGAAAAAGGTATAATAGACAACTCTTTGAAGAAAGTGATGCCCGGTAAATCGATAGCTTCACTTGCGTTGGGATCCAAGGCCCTTTATGATTATCTTGACAATAATGAGGATATAATATTCAAGGATGTGGCGTGGACAAATGATCCGTACATCATTGCACAGAATCCTAAAGTGATGTCGATAAACTCATGTCTGGAAATTGATCTGACCGGGCAGGTTTGTGCCGATTCAATAGGTAGGAAAATATTCTCAGGAGTTGGAGGTCAGCACGATTTTGTTTATGGAAGTTCGAAAAGTGAAGGAGGAATCTCATTTCTTGCAATGACGGCTACGACAGCAAAAGGTATGAATAAGATCAAGCCGGTGCTCACGGAAGGAGCCGGCGTGGTGACGACCAGATTCCAGACCAATTATGTTGTAACTGAATATGGTGCGGTAAATTTGCGAGGTAAGAATCTTGCAGAAAGAGCCAAACTGATGATCTCAATTGCAGCTCCTGAATTCCGTGAGGAGTTGGAGAAAGAGGCAATAACCAGGTTTGGTTATTCGTTTATGAGATTGAAATGAAACATAACCACGCACATCAAATTAATTTAGCAGGACTTCTGGATCTGCATGGAATCGAAGAGGCTAAACAGATACGCAGGGCTGTAAGTGTAGGATGCGTAGTGAATCTTATACTTCTTGCCATTAAAGTTTTCTTCGGATATTACGGGCATAGTGAGGCACTTGTCGCCGATGGTTTTCATTCGATTGGCGATGTCGGAACTGATATTGTAATGCTTGCATTCGTCGGATTGTCGTTCAGACCGGTATCAAAGACATTTGCATATGGCTATGGAAAGTTCGAGACTTTCGCATCGTTGGTAATATCGGGAATCCTGATAGCCGTAGCTGTCTTTGTAACGCTCGAAGCTGTTGAATCAATAAAGGAATACCTCAACGGCGGAGTGTTGGAAAGACCGGATAGCTGGACTGTAGTGGCAATTGTGTTTGCTATCTGTACAAAAGAACTCCTGTTCAGATTTTATCGCAAAGTAGGGAAACGCACAAGATGCAATGCGCTCGTATCAAGTGCATGGCATCATAGAAGCGATGCGTTGGCTTCTGTTGCGACACTGGTAGGTGTTTCCTGCGCACACTTTATGGGTGAGAGCTGGCGTATTCTTGACCCCTGTGCGTCAATTGTGATCGTGTTGTTTATTCTGATACCTGCCTGCCGATTATTTATACCTGCATTCAGGGAATTGATGGAGGGTTCGATACCAAAACATGATTATGAGGAAGCTGAAGAGGTCATAAGGTCGCAGAAGGGGATTTCAGAACTTGAATTTCTCAGAACGAGAAAGAGTGGGCCATTCCTCATTTTTGATGTGATTGTAAAGGTTTCCGGGTCTATGACAATTGATGAAGGGGCTGTAATCGCTTCGGAAATAGAATCCGGATTGGTGCATAAATTCGGTAAGAATATTCGCGTCAGCGTAATAACAAAGCCTGAATAATTGTTTCGATCGGGAATAATTCCCGAAAAAACACCGATAGACTACCAATTTATCACAAATAATTTGTAAATTTGCAGAAAATATGTGCTTCGGGTGCCGGAACTTAGATTTCGGCACCCGAAGAATGTATGTCAAAATATAAAACAGTAAATATTTTCCATAAACTTTAATAAATATGGCTAAGGAATTAAAGAATTTCACAAAGCGTTCAGACAACTATTCTCAATGGTATAATGAATTGGTGGTAAAGGCCGATCTCGCAGAGCAGAGTGCTGTGCGCGGATGTATGGTCATCAAACCTTACGGTTACGCTATATGGGAGAAAATGCAGCGTCAGCTTGACGACATGTTTAAAGAGACAGGTCATCAGAATGCTTATTTCCCGTTGTTGATTCCTAAGTCATTCCTCTCTCGTGAGGCAGAGCATGTTGAGGGTTTTGCAAAAGAATGTGCTGTTGTAACTCATCACCGTTTGAAAAATGATCCCAATGGCGGGGGTGTGGTGGTAGATCCCGAAGCACGTCTTGAGGAGGAACTTATAATTCGTCCTACTTCCGAGACTATCATCTGGAATACATACAAGAACTGGATCACTTCATATCGCGATCTCCCTATCCTTGTGAATCAGTGGGCGAATGTAATGCGTTGGGAGATGCGTACTCGTATGTTCTTGCGCACTGCCGAGTTCTTATGGCAAGAGGGTCACACCGCACATGCCACAAAGGAGGAAGCAGAGGCAGAGGCAATAAAGATGCTTAATGTTTACAGCGACTTTGCCGAGAAATTTATGGCCGTTCCGGTTGTGAAGGGTGTAAAATCGCCCAACGAACGATTTGCCGGCGCTCTTGATACATACACTATCGAGGCAATGATGCAGGATGGTAAGGCACTGCAGTCGGGAACATCTCATTTCCTCGGTCAGAATTTCGCCAAGGCGTTTGATGTGACCTTCATGAACAAAGATAACAAGCCTGAATATGTATGGGCAACTTCCTGGGGAGTGTCTACCCGTCTTATGGGAGCGCTTATCATGACTCACAGCGATGACAATGGTTTGGTATTGCCTCCTAAATTGGCTCCGATTCAGGTTGTAATCGTTCCTATCTATAAGAACGAAGAGGGGCTTAAGGCTATCTCGGAAAAGGTTGAGCCGCTTGTAAAAGAACTCAGGGCAAAGGGTATCAGCGTTAAATATGATGATGCTGACAATCGTCGTCCCGGTTTCAAATTCGCCGATTACGAGATCAAGGGTGTTCCAGTACGTCTCGCCATCGGTCAGCGCGATCTTGAAGAGGGCACGGTTGAGATTATGCGTCGTGATACTCTTGAAAAAGAAACTGTAAAATTCGATGGAATTGTAGCCGAAGTAGAGCGTCTGCTTGAAGATATTCAGAACAATCTTTTCACCAAGGCTTTGAAAATGAGAGAATCAAAGACTGTTACAGTTGATTCTTACGAGGAATTCAAAGAGAAAATCGAGGATGGCGGTTTCATTCTCGCTCATTGGGATGGCACTCCCGAAACTGAGGAAAAGATCAAAGAGGAAACCAAAGCTACTATCCGCTGCATTCCTTTTGATGGTGATAAGACTCCCGGTGTCTGCATGGTAACCGGTAAGCCTTCTGCTCAGCGCGTAGTGTTCGCACGTTCTTACTAAAGATGTCACGAAATATGAAGTTTGGTAAGATACTCGGTGTTTCCGCACTGACACTTGGAGCTGCCTTGAATGCTAATGGGTTGACCATAGAAGATTATGTCGAGCCCGGACAAAACGCGCCCAAAGGTATTAAAGAGATGCGTCCATTGGCCGACGGGCTCACTTATGCCGCTATTTCAGATGATGGCAAGTCAATTGATGTCTATGATTACAAAAGCGGTAAAAAAGTAAGTACGCTGTTCAGTATTTCAGATATAAAAGGGGAGACCAAAATAGACTCCTTTGATGGCTACGAAATCAGTGACAATGGTAAAAAGATTCTCCTTTGGAACGATGTAAATAAGATTTACAGATACTCATTCACTGCGCAGTATTATGTTTATGACGTGATGCGCTCCACCATGAAGAGAGTTTCCACCGGCGGTGCGCAGCGTGGTGCCGTTCTTTCTCACGATGGAAGAATGGTGGCTTACGCACGTGATAACAATATCTATATCTCGAATCTGGATTACGACACCGATAAAGCAATCACAACAGATGGTGAGCTTAACAAAATTATAAACGGAGTTTCGGACTGGAGTTATGAGGAGGAATTCGGCATCTTGACCACGATGCGCTGGAGTGGAGATGACACATCTCTGGCTTATATGCGTTTCGATGAATCAGAAGTCCCGACTTATTCATTTGACAACTATAAGAGTTTCTGTGATTCAGATCCGTTGTCGGATATGTATCCTGCATCATATAGTTATAAATATCCATTAGCCGGCTATCCGAATGTGAAGACCTCGGTTCACGTATATAACATTGACAACCGCACCACAAAGCGTATGGATCTTCCGGCATCGGAATATATTCCTTCGATGGAATATGATGGTAACGGTACTAACCTTATGGTCATGACATTGAATCGCGATCAGAACCATCTCCAGCTTTTTAAGGTAAATCCCGGTTCCACGGTTGCTCATCCGGTGCTTGAGGAGCGCAGTCAGGCGTGGCTGTCGCCTTCAGCATACCAGATGGTGAATTACGGGAAAGAGAGTTTTGTAATCGGAAGCGAACGAAGCGGCTACTGTCACCTTTATGAGTATAATTACAGCGGGACCCAGCTTCGCCAGTTGACAAAAGGGGAGTGGAATGTGACCGCTTATTACGGAAAGTCAGCAAAGCTTGGAACCCATTATTTCCAGTCAACAATAAAGGGAGCCATCAACCGCAACGTTTGTAGTGTTGATGCTAAAGGTGTTCTCTCTGTTCTCAATGATGTAGAAGGTTTCGAGTCCGCTTCTTTCAGCAAAACCATGGATTATTATGTGCGTAGTTATAGCAATGCTGTAACTCCGACCATATATTCCGTATGCAACTCAAAAGGAGCGTTGGTTAAGGAATTGGAGAATAACGAGGCATACGCAACTAAGTATGCTTCTGCTCCGCGAAAAGAATTCCTGACCGTAAAGAATGACAATGGGCAGCTGATGAATGCCTATATAATCAAACCTGCTAATTTTGATCCATCGCGAAAGTATCCGCTTCTTATGACTCAGTATAATGGACCTGATTCGCAGGAGGTGGCTAACCGCTGGAAGATGGAAGGTGTCTATTATCTGGCATCGCAGGGATATATTGTAGCAGCAGTCGATGGGCGTGGCACCGGCTTTAGAGATAAAGAGTGGGCAAATTGCGTTTACAAGCATCTCGGAGAATATGAGACTCAGGATCAGATTGCAGGTGCTCGATATTTTGCCTCATTGCCTTATATCGATTCGAGTAAAGTAGGTTGCTTTGGATGGAGCTATGGCGGATATATGACATTGATGGAATTGTCTGCGAAAGACACTCCGTTTGTTGCAGGTGTATCGATGGCTCCGGTCACAGACTGGAGATATTATGATTCGGTCTATACTGAACGATATATGAGTACTCCTCAGCAGAATGAGAGTGGTTATGTGAAATCCTCGGCCCTCTCCTGCACACCGTCGATGAAATCCCGATTGCTCATCATGTCTGGTACGAGCGATGACAATGTGCATTTCTATAACACATTAAAATATACTTCCAAACTCAATTATGAGGGAAAGGTGTTTGATATGATGGCCCTGACCGGATTTGAACATAGCCTCGGAATGTGCAATGCCAGAGTAATGCTTTTTAAGAAGATTGAAGATTTTCTTAAAATATATCTAAAATAAATCATTGATATAAAGTATGTTAAATTCTTCATTTGTTAAAAATGAAGAATTTAACATTTAATTTATATCCTTTTTATGAAAATTGATGTTATAAAAGTATAAGATTCTTATATAACATCTGCGAAAGAGGAGAACTAATCTATGCAGGATTTAGGAAAGATAACAAGCCAGCAATTATACTCATTCTGGAAGAATCTTTCGATTGGGTTGTTGACCGTGGTCGCCGTATTGGTGCTTTCGGTCCTTTTGCCGTTTTATTTCTCCACTATCATAGCATTATTTGCAGGCGCATATCTTTACACGGTATTATACAACAATAAATTGAAGAAGCATCCGACGTGCATGGTAGTTGCTTATTCAATATTTATGTGTTTGCTATCGTATTCGTTCATTAGTATTTTACTTAATATTCTGCACATCTGGGATATAATACACATTCCACCGGAATTCACTTTCTTTTCATATCCCTATATACCATCGTTATTACTGTGTCCGATTTGTTTTGTCACGATGATTGTGATATATTTCAGACAGGGTAAGATGAATATGTGTATCGATTGTAAACTCAAGAATGGAGATTCACTTGAACGCGGCAAGCTTGGAGCACTGATGGTTTATGAATCAGAGCTTCAGATCAAGAACCTTATGATGATATTCGGGGTTCTTACGGTCGTGATATGGGTTTACTATCTATATTTCTACATAAATACCGATGTCAATCATCGCGATTGGTATGTGTTTATGTGGTTGACCATAATAGCCTTTCTTGTAGACGAGCTTTATTTCATGTTCAGATATTTCAATCTGTATCTCGACATGAAAGAAAATAATGAGATAATTACACAGGAGGAGCTGAGAGATATGTCGGCTACGACTTATATCCGTTACTATGTGGTGTGTGGAGATCATATCTTCATGAGCGATAAGGTATCGGATCCCAGAATGCCGTTCAAACCTGTAATCGACACTCCTTTTGTGACAAAGAGATCAGTTAACGGTATTACCATTCCTGAGGTTACAAACATTATCCGACGAATGACAGGCATCCGCGATGGAGATCTTCGGTTCTTTTTTGGCAGGAAGATGCATGCCGACCGCCATTCACTTCTTAGATATTTCTATTATCTCGAAGGCACATGGGAGGATTATCCTGATATGAATGTAGATGGCACATGGATGTCTTTCGATGAACTGAAGAGAATATATTCATTCAATCCGGAATTGTTGGCTAAGATTTGTGTATCTGATATTACACGTCTTGCGACAATTATGCTTACATATAAGATTTTTGATGAGAAGGGTTTCCGCAAGAATAAGCTTAAATCATATCGCCCTACATTCTCATTGAAAGAAGTAAAGGAGTCGCATCTCGATTTCCAGGATGACAAATGGATAAAGATATCATTGTTTAATTCCGACACACCTTTCTATGGACTGAAGAGATGGTTCAGAGGTTTGTTCAGCAGTAAGAGCAGTAAAAAAGCCGGTCAATGGAATTAGAATCAATAGCGGTTATCGGTCCAACGGCAAGTGGAAAAACCCGACGGGCAGTGGAGATAGCCAAGATGCTTGACGGAGAAATTATATCGGCTGATTCACGACAGTTATATCGTGGAATGACAATCGGTACCGGTAAAGATCTTGTTGAATATGGAGATGTGCCATATCATCTTATAGATATTGAGGAACCCGGAGCAAAATATAATCTTCATAGATATCTATCTGATTTTAACAATGCCTATAAAGATATAAAAGACAGGGGTAAATTCCCGGTTATATGCGGTGGCACCGGAATGTATGTAGAAAACGCCTTGAATGGTATTGTCTTGCCCGATGTGCCCGAAAATAAGGAACTGCGCGAAAGTCTGCAAGAGAAAAGCCTTCCTGAACTTGAGGAGATTCTGAGGGGATATAAAGTCCTGCATAATTCAACAGATGTAGACACTGCTAAAAGGGCAATTCGGGCAATAGAGATTGAGGAGTATTATAAGAATCATCCGGAAGAGGCAAATAGAACGAGAAAGGAGACTGCAACACCGCTAAGTACTCTTGTGATTGGTATAGATATTCCGCGTGAAGATAGACGTCAGAGAATTACCCGGAGACTTGATGCGAGATTGGAGGAGGGGTTGGTCGATGAAGTACGCGGTCTTATTAATTCTGGTGTGTCGCCTGAAGATCTTATATATTACGGATTGGAATATAAATTCGTGACTCTCCATGTTGTAGGTGCCTTGTCTTATGATGAGATGAGGAGTAATCTCGAGACGGCTATACACCAATTTGCAAAGCGTCAGATGACATGGTTCAGGGGAATGGAAAAAAGAGGCACCCAAATACATTGGGTGCCCTGGAATCTTTCTGATAAGGAGTTTAAGGAGAGAATCTCAGAATTGATTATTTCATTTTGAGGAAAAGTACAATATCTTTAGGTGAGAATTTCTTCCCCTTAAGCAGTATTGATGAAGTGTAGATCTTTCCTGAGAGAGAGAGGGAGAGACCGGCGAAGATGTACAGAACAATCAATGATAACAATGATTGCCAAACAGGCACTTCCGATGCCACCGCATTAACCGATGCAATGGACGGAGCGGTGAACGGAAAGAATGAACAGAATATCACAAATACATTGCTTGCGTGAGTCACTGCATATTCTCCGATATAGAATGACATAAGCAACAACATGGTAATAACTGTCATATAGCCTTGATTTTCATTATCTTTGTCAGTAAGAGCACCGCACGCTGCGTAAATAGAGCCGTAGAATATATATCCTCCGATAAAGAATAGTAAAGTCCACGTTAGCCCTATATATATTTGCGGGTCAAGAAATATATTAAAGTCGATATCCGGCTTCATCACGGTAACTACACCGATTATTCCTAATATAATTAACCCTACCCAGATAAGAAGCTGTGTAAAACCTATAAGTCCTACAGAAATAATCTTTCCGAGCATCATGGTACGACCGGTTACGCATGTGGCGAGAACCTCCATAATGCGATTGACTTTCTCTTTCTTTACTTTAGCAAATATCTGACTTCCATAGACCATAAGGAACAAAGCGAGGAAGATTCCACACATCATGCCGAGTACCTGCATTCCGGACATCTCATCGGGATCGGGAGCAGCCGGGTTTGCAAATTTCTGCATATTGTCGGAATCTGCCATAAGGAAGCCGATAAATATTGAGAATGCTAAGAAAAGGATTGGTACGAGAATAGTACCGATCCAAAATGATTTTGTTCGGAGATCTGTCAGATACTCATTTTTTATTATTAATCCTAATTGACTCACGATGGAAAAAATTTTTAGAAGTTGCTTAGCAGTTTCTTAGTTAATAAAATCAGTTGTTCTCTACTGAAACCTTAGAAATAAAGATATCATTAAGCGAGGGTAGAGCCTCCTCGAAAAGCGAGATTTCGCTGTGAGCGGAGATTTCGGTAAGCAGATCAATATTGGAAATACCGGGTGCTTTTTTCAATCGGTATGTATAACCTTTCCTTTTTACTGCACCGCTGTCGAGTCGCATCCAATCTATCAATCCTTTTTCTCCTAATGCTGATAGAGGTAATGGTGAAGAAGTGACGAGAATGATCTCATCTTTCTTGTTTTGTTCCTTAATTTCGTTTATGTCTCCTTGGAGCAGGACACGTCCGCGGTTTATGAGTGCAATAGAATCGCACATCTCTTCAACTGCGTGCATGTTATGAGAAGAAAGGATTACCGTTGTGCCATTGGCGTGCAGGCGCCCGATTAATTCCTGAAGAAGTTGTCCGTTGATCGGATCGAAACCACTGAACGGTTCGTCAAGGATGACGAGTTGCGGTTCGTGTACAAGAGTTGATATAATCTGCACCTTTTGCTGATTACCTTTTGAAAGTTCTTTGAGTTTTCTTTTCTCATTGCCTTTGAGATTGAAAAGTTCAAGATACTCATTCATTACTGTTCGGATGCGAGCGGCGGATCCTCCCTTGAGTTGCCCAAGATACAATATCTGATTCTCTATCGTCATATTGTCATAGAGTCCGCGTTCTTCAGGCATATATCCGAGTTTCCTTGCTGTCTCAAGCGAAGCATCCTCACTAAAGATTTTTACTGTTCCAGAATCTTTTGTGAGAATACCATTAATAATTCTCAGCAGTGTGGTCTTGCCGGCACCATTAGGTCCCAAAAGACCACAGATGGCACCCTGCTCAACATTCATTGAGACGCCATCAAGGGCAAGTAGACTGCCGAAATTCTTATTCAGATCGTTAATCTCAATAATAGCCATAATTTTTATTGGGTATTAGTTATAATCTCTTTGTTTGACCTGATGAAACTGATAGGTCATCTATGAATTCCGGGAGATATGATTCTGTCACCGATATCCTTAGCTACTTGCGAGCGTATGCGCATCAGTGAATTGATCTCCATCATCAATTCATTTTCCTTCTGAACATCTCCCTTTCCGGAAATTTCGCGGAATTGTTTGAACAGATCTTTGATCCGGATATTCAGCAGTTCACTTTTCCATTCAGTGAGGGCGCGAGGCACGAGCACTTCAAGTTTATCTTCTTCGCGTTCCACAACATTATTGTCGCGCATATATATATGGCTTAACTGATGGCGCTCGCGAATAAGTTCAATTGAGGCTGTACGTACGTCTCCATCTTCGTGACTTGCAAGTTCCCTGCCTGGAAAGTTCTTGGAATAATCCTGAATGCTTTCGTTATAGAATTTTTCAAGATCGGCTTCAAGTTTTTTCTCAGCCCGGTCAATCTCAGAAATGGATAAATCAGATTCACCTATACTGCGTATTCCTTCCTTACGTTTCTTATCGACCTCTGCTTTAACCGAGTCGGAGTATTGGGCTGCTGCTGTTTCATAACTTCCTTTCATTTGAATTAGAAGGGAGAATATCTTGGCATATATTGGTACCGAGAAATTGATTTCGTCAGCTTCCAGTTCCTCCTTCACATAATCAAGCACTGATATGGATGCAGTGGTTTCATCCTCCATAAGTGAGCACAGATCAAGAAAACCATATTTGATGCAATATTCAATCACGACTTTCTCCAATGGCTGTAGAGGCGCGACTTGGGTTGCCGGACGTAGTTGTGTATGGTTTCGTGGTTGTGTAGAGTTGTTGATATACTGCTGCTGAGTCTGAGGCTGCGAAGTGTTATGCACAGATTGCTGCTCCTGAACCGGATAATCTTTTTTCGTGCGCTCGCGTTTCCATTTCTCAACCAGATTGCCTCTGGTTCTTGCCACTGATTTTGCGATCGATTCCTCTTTAACACCAAGAATAGTAGCACATTCCTGAATATATACATCTCGTGAAATGGGATCTGCAATGTGAGAGATGGATTCGACCACACTGTTCAGAGCCTCAATGCGGCGTTGTGGATCGTGCTTAATATCAGCCAACAGCACCTGAGCTTTGAAGCGGATGATATCTGTTTCGTGCTCTTCAACGTAAGCGCGAAATTCCTCCGGAGTGTGTTTCCGTGCAAAAGAATCGGGATCGTCACCATCCGGAAGAAGAAGCACTTTAACTTTCATCTTATGGGAGAGAAGCATATCAATACCTCGCAGCGAAGCTTTTATTCCTGCGGGATCTCCATCGTAAATGAGAGTTATATTTTCCGTGAATCTATGAATAAGGGCAATTTGTCCGTCGGTCAATGCCGTGCCGGAAGAGGCCACCGTATTCTTCATACCGGATTGCCACATCCCGATCACATCAAGATAACCTTCCACAAGAAAGCATTTATCCTCTTTAACGATATCAGCGCGAGCCTGATATATCCCGTAAAGTTCATTACTTTTCTTGTAAATCTGCGATTCCGGAGAATTTATATATTTAGCCATTCCCCCTTTAAGATCGCGGCCCCCGAAGGCTATAACCTTGCCGGCTGAGTTGATAATGGGGAATATTACCCTACCGCGGAATCTATCGTACTCACGACCCTCCTTTGAAGTCCCTACAAGCCCGAGACTCTTAAGAACTTCAATATTATATCCGGCGGATTTTGCTGCTGAAGTGAGAGCGGAGCCTTTATCAAGAGCGTAACCAAGATGAAATTTCTTTATTGCTTCTTCCGTGACGCCGCGTCCGTAGAAATAAGTTAATCCGATGTCTCTTCCTTCCTGATTCTCCAACAGGTCTTTCTCCATCTTAAGCATGGCCCACTCGTTGGCTACGAGCATTGCTTCTCGCTCCGACTGAGCCTCGCGCTCTTCATCAGTCAATTCACGTTCCTGAACCTCAATGCCATATTTCTTTGCAAGGTGCAATAAAGCATCGTGATAGGAGAGACCCTCCTTCTCCATGATGAAGTTGACCGGCGAGCCACCTTTCTTGCACGAAAAGCAATAGCAGAAATTTTTACGCTGATTTACGGAAAAAGATGGCGTACGCTCATTATGAAATGGGCAGAGACCCATAAAATTGGCGCCTCTGCGTGTAAGATGCACATAATCACCGACAACATCCACGATGTCGGCAGTGTCTTTAATCTTTTGTGCGGTGATTGGATCTATCAATTATCTTTGCTGTTATTTTGTGGATTTCTTCGTTTGTTGATAATCTCGTCGGCACCAACGGAAGCCGCAGAACATTTTCAATCATACCCATGGCATTCAGTGTGCATTTGACTCCCGCAGGGTTTCCGTCAATGAAGAGGAGGTTGAATAATTCTGTAAATTCAAAATGTATAGGCAACGCATCCTGGAATTTTCCATCAAGACATAATCTCACCATCTTCCCAAATTCTGACGGGAATGCGTTTCCGATTACTGAGATTACGCCAACAGCGCCTAATGTCATCAATGGATAAGTGCTGCAATCGTCACCGGACACTACTTGAAACTCTTCAGGCTTGTTTTTAATAATCTCCTCAATTTGCGTGAAATTCCCCGATGCTTCCTTTATTCCTATAACATTGGGAATCTCTCTGGCGATGCGGAGTGTGGTATCGGCCGTCATGTTAACACCGGTGCGCCCGGGCACATTATACAGAATAACCGGAAGGGGAGAAGCGGCCGCTATAGCTTTATAGTGCTGGAATATTCCTTCTTGCGACGGTTTGTTGTAGAATGGAACCACGGAAAGGATTGCTGAGAATCCATCGAGGTTGTCAGTCTTCAGATCGCACACGAGCTGTTCTGTGTTGTTCCCACCATATCCTAACACAAGAGGGATGCGCCCATTAACCTTGTTTAGAACGAATTTTCTTACCTCATGATTTTCAGCATGAGTGAGAGCCGGGGTCTCGCCCGTGGTGCCCAAAACCACTATGTAATCAGCTTTTCCATCGATAAGATGCTCAATGATATTATTCAAAGCATCAAAATCAATAGATTTATCTTGACGGAAAGGGGTTATCATCGCTACCCCCATACCTTTTAGGTTGAATCTTGCCATAGGTGTCTATAGTTTCAATTGCAAAGATAGCAAAACCTAATCAAAAAATAATGCTTATTGATAATAAAAATGTGCTTTATCAAGTTGAATAATTAAAGAATATAGAGATGCGAAATTGTAATAGACTTAAATATAAAATTTTATCAGGATTGTGTTTTCTGGTGATAGGTTGCAATAGCGTGGTTTGCAATGCAGCTATAAAGGTGACATTCCCGGGTGCGACAAAAGAGGTGTTGGAGGAGCGTCCGGATGTCTCTACCGGTTTGAATGCGGTGTTTGTGGCGTACGATGCATCACAGATACGTAATATTACAATCACGGGTGCTGATGTATCCAATATTACAGTCCAGAAATTCAGTAGTCTTGGTGGTGGATATGCGCAGGAAATGCCTGTAAGGGTGACTGGAAACGAGGCGTATGTAGATAACCCGGAAGGAGATATGGGTTATATCATAGATTGTGGTAATGAGAAATATTATTTCTGGCTGGTTGATTATGAAGGGAAAGTATTTTCTGTCAATTCTGTGACGGAAGCGTCGCAACAGGAATGCCACAACACCAAGATTACAGTTGAGGGTAACGGAGGCGCGATTCATTATTATTCGATCAATGGCAGGCAATGCACGCTCAGTAGGGACATAAAGGCTTCTTACCAGAATTTAGTATGGGATGACGATCAGAAAAATTATGTTGTTATCGAGCAGAGCACAATTTATGATTATCTGACAAATCCGTTGCTTATCAATCCACCGCTATATTGTAATAGTGTGGTCACCGTTTCCGGCGATAAGTTTCTTAAACAGTGGGGAGAACTTGTTAGTGCCGAATCCAATCTTATTATAGCAAACGGTGTTGATGCGAGAACTGAAGCTGTTCAGAATAATGTGAACGACGAAGAGGGCTCAAATATGATCACCTCAGACGGAAGTATGCTCGGAGGTTCGGCTCCTGCTGATTTCACGTTCTATGCAGATCCAACAGATGCAGTGATTCACGATGAGTGGCAAATGGCGGATGACCCTGATTTTGAATATATCAGATATCGTTTCTATGAGCGTGATCTCTCTTATGTTTTTACGGAAGAGGGTAAGTATTATTTACGTTATATCGGAAGTGATGCTTCAGGAGATTGCACTGTTATAAGTGATTCATACGAGATAGGTATCGGAGCGTCTGATTTGCGTATACCGAACGCATTCTCACCTGATGGCGATGGAGTTAACGATGTCTGGAAGGTTGGTTACCGTTCTCTTGTTGAGTTTAAATGCTGGATATTCGACCGTAATGGTAGAGAATTATGTCATTTCGATAGTCCTGATAAAGGCTGGGATGGAAAATACCATGGTAAGGTTGTGAATCCGGGCGTATATTATTATGTCATAGAGGCGAAGGGGGCAGATGGAAAGAAATATAAGAAAGGTGGAGATATAAATATCATTAAATATCGTAAAATAGGTAATTCCATCCCTTCTTCGGGGGAATAATGGCATAGTTTTTGTTATTAATTTTTGTTATTAATATGAATATATCTATGTTCAAGTCTCAAATAATTGAAGGCTTGGACTTATTGCGATATTATATATGCTTATGGTAAAAGAAGATAAGAAAATTCGAAATAAAGATAGGGTACAGGAAGATATGGAATTGGGTCAGTCGCAGTCTGTGGATGTTTATGGCGCTCGTGTTCACAATCTTAAGAATATTGATGTGACAATCCCTCACAACTCGCTGAGTGTCATAACAGGATTGAGTGGAAGCGGCAAGTCATCGCTTGCTTTTGACACAATCTTTGCTGAAGGTCAGCGACGTTACATAGAGACCTTCTCTTCTTACGCACGTAATATGCTCGGATCGCTCGAACGCCCTGATGTTGATAAGATAACGGGGTTGAGCCCGGTAATAAGTATCGAGCAGAAGACCGTAAACAAGAATCCTCGAAGCACAATCGGTACCACAACTGAGATATATGATTTCTTCCGCCTCCTTTTCGCCAGAATGGGTGAGGCGCGAAGCTATATTTCCGGTAAGCCGATGGTGAAATACACCAAAGACAAGATCGTTGACCTTATAGTGGAGCGCTATGAGGGAAAGAAAATATATATTCTTGCACCGTTGGTAAAAAACCGTAAGGGTCATTATAAAGAGCTGTTTGAGAACCTGCGTAAGAAAGGATATCTGTATGTACGTGTAGACGGAGAGATCAAGGACCTGGAATATGGCATGAAACTTAATCGTTATCAGAATCACTCTGTGGAATTGGTTGTGGATCGAATGAAAGCTACAGCTAATGATCTTCAGAGACTCCGTGCATCTGTAGAGTCCGCTCTGAAACAGGGAGGTAAGCAGATGATGGTTCTTGATACGGAAACGGATGAACTTCGTCATTACAGCCAGCAGCTTATGGATCCTGAATCAGGTTTATCTTATCCTGAACCTGCTCCTCATAATTTTTCGTTCAATTCACCCCAGGGGGCGTGCAGAAGGTGCAAGGGTCTGGGATTCGTTTCGCTCGTTGACGATGAGAAGGTGATACCTGATAAAAAGAAATCCATCTATGATGGTGCGATTGTGCCTCTTGGGAAATATAAGAATTCACTTATCTTCTGGCAGATAGAAGCAATCTGTAAACTCTATGGGTGTGATCTGAAAACACCGGTGGAGCGACTGCCGCAGGAGGCCATCAATGATATCCTTGACGGAACTGATGCGAAGCTTGAAATCAGGAATGAGACCATGTCTACTTCACATTATAGTGGAGCGTATGGAGGTCTTGTCAAATATATCGAGATGCAGCAGGATGAAGATGCCGGATCAGAGGCCAATAAATGGAGTGAGAAGTTCTTTTCGCGTGCAGTGTGTCCGGAATGTAATGGAGATCGCCTGAACAACGTTTCTCTCCATTTCTTCATAGATGGGAAAAACATCGCGGAGGTTGCAAAGATGGATATCGGGGAACTATATGAATGGACGCAAGGGCTTGAGGATAGGCTTGACCAGTCGAAAAGGGTAGTGGCGGAAGAGATTTTGAAAGAGATTCGCAGTCGCTTGAAGTTTCTTCTGGATGTTGGTTTGGAATATCTGTCATTGAATCGCGACAGCGCGAGCCTTAGTGGTGGTGAGAGTCAGCGAATCAGACTCGCAACTCAGATAGGATCCCAGCTTGTGAATGTGCTTTATATTCTTGATGAGCCTTCGATTGGTTTGCATCAGCGCGATAATGTGCGCCTCATTAATAGTCTCAAGCAATTGAGAGATACCGGCAACTCAATTATAGTGGTTGAGCACGACAGAGATATCATGAAGGATGCTGACTATATCGTGGATATAGGTCCGGGTGCCGGAAAAAACGGGGGAGAGGTAATGTTCCAGGGCACACCGGAGCAATTGATGAAGACTCATTCTCTAACGGCTTCATATCTCAACGGAGAGAAAGCGTTGGAGATTCCCGCAGAGAGAAGAGAGGGTAATGGAAAGTTCCTGGAAATTAAAGGTGCAAGCGGACATAACCTTAAGAATGTGAATCTTAACCTTCCTTTAGGTAAGTTCATTTGTGTAACCGGAGTCAGTGGTAGTGGTAAATCTTCGTTGATAAATGGAACTTTGCATCCGTTGATCAGTAAGAAACTTTACCGTTCATTGCAAGAACCGTTGCCTTACAAATCAGTGGAGGGTATTGATAACATCGATAAGATTGTAACAGTGGATCAATCTCCGTTAGGAAAATCCGCGAGATCCAATCCAGCGACATATACCGGCGTATTTTCTGATATCCGTAAATTGTTTGTAGAGTTGCCGGATTCCAAACTGAGGGGATATAAGCCCGGAAGATTTTCATTTAACGTTGCAGGTGGACGATGTGAGACTTGCAAAGGGCATGGATATCGCACCATCGAGATGAACTTCCTTCCGGATGTATTGGTTCCCTGCGAAGAGTGTCATGGCAAACGTTACAATCGAGAGACATTGGAGGTCCGATATAAAGGGAAATCCATAGCTGATGTCCTTGAAATGACAGTGAATCAAGCTGTTGAATTCTTTGAGAATGTGCCGTCGATTGTAAAGAAAATCAAAGTATTGCAGGAAATTGGCTTAGGATACATCAAATTAGGACAACCATCAAGTACACTTAGTGGAGGTGAAAACCAACGAGTTAAGCTTGCGACAGAACTTGCAAAGCGTGACACAGGTAAAACACTGTTTATCCTTGATGAGCCGACAACCGGATTGCATTTTGAAGATATACGAGTGTTATTGAATGTTATTAATAAACTCGTTGACAAAGGGAATACTATGGTTGTGATTGAGCACAATCTCGATGTGATCAAATGTGCGGACTGGGTTATAGACTTGGGTCCGGGCGGTGGTCGCGATGGTGGAAAGATCATGGCTGAAGGAACACCCGAGCAGGTTGCAAAAAAGAAAACGCCAACCGCTGAGTTTCTAAAATTAGAGCTCGAAAGCTGATCGAGCTCTAATTTTGCAATTTTCGTAACAAAGCCAAAGTGAAAGGATATACCCTATAATCGGAATAATTAATTATACATAATCGCTATTATGTTAAATAGGATTGTATTTATTTGAAAATCTCGGTCTCTGATAGTCACATTAGACTACGATTCCGAGATTTTTTTATGTATTGTATATTCTGTTATTGCAATGTTCGTTCGTTGCCGAATAAGATTCCACGTTTGAGCCTGCGCTGATATATGATGAAGTTATCGAATGAGCAGAACGAGTAAACAGACATTGCGAATAATTTAAACCATATATGAGAGGATTTGTATTGCTTCTCCATCACCATCTCAATCAAATACGAGATAATGCAGAGAACAGCAATGATTGCTAATGTCAGGGATATATTTCGCTTTACTCTATTACTGATTCTCATATATTATTTATGTGTCGTGTAGATATATTAATGAAAAAAGGCAGAAGAATTTCTTCTGCTTTTTTGTTGCCTTGGAAAGACTCGAACTCTCACAAACGGAACCAGAATCCGGTGTGCTACC
>JAAVCU010000040.1 GCA_014802175.1 Bacteroides sp. | reverse complement strand
TCAAGCTCGAGCAAGATTTCATGGTGTGAAAGTCCCGGATTCTCATACAGAACCTTCGTTGTCATGATAACACAGTCCATACCATCCTTATCGGTGCAACGTATCATGTTGCCGCCATCTATTATAAGATTAGTGTGATTGCATATGGATGATGATAGTGCATCGCTTCCGCCTATCGCAAGAAAAGCGTCCCGACAATTGGTTATATATCGGGAGTCCTTGCCTTGCAAATAGTCGGGATTATAGCGATACACCACAAATTCTCCATCGTGCCGTTGGAAAGGCATAAAATCACGAACCCAGATATCGGCAGCGTTGGGCACAAAATCGTAGATTTCATTTTCAGCGGTGAGTGCAGACTCAATCTGCGCCCATACCGGCTGATATTTCTTGAGGCTTTTGAGCCAAGGAGAAAAGTAGTGAATAGTCCTCATAACTTACAGTGTTTAAATTAAACACTGCAAAGTTAGGAACAACCCTGACAGCCGACCGTATCCAAAACGGCAAACCTATAAATCCTTAAGGGCGAGCCTTGATCGGAATCTTTGTAAACGAAGTCGGGTTCTCCCCATTCTGAAGATTGAAGAATCGGTATTTAGCGTTTATTATTTTATCAAATTCTTTTTTAAGATCAGACTCCAACATATCATCAACTTTCTTTCCGACACGTTTCGCCCATTCTTTTACCTTATCAATCTCCTTATCCTGCTCAATATTTATACAGCGCTTATACTCTTGAATACGTCTGAGTATCACACCCTCAGGAACTCGTTCTATTGTGGGATAGCCATCTAATTCAGAGAATGCGCCAAGGTCTTGCCATAAAATGTTTACGCATTTCTGAGGGCCAAATGTATATGCATGCGTATCAATATCATACAACCCCCGAATCAAAATTCCGCCAAATATAGCTTCTCCCGGATTGGTTACATAGCCATTCTTATCAAGAATTGTAGATTCACTATCAAATGTCAAATCTACTCCACTTTGATGAAAAAACCATCGGCCACCCCTCAAATTCCGAGGATAAGTTATAATGTCAGGATGATAAGGTGAATGGTAATAGAACTCAATCTCAACTATCGCATAACTTGATTCTCCCTTCTTGATAATATAGTTATACATCAACTTCTCTGCAATGTCATGAAAATTTGATTGTATATCTGTACTATATATTGCGTTAAGCGCATTAAGTAAATTCTCCATATCAGGACAGTAATTAATTGATTGTTTTACAATTGAGAATAGGACAACTTCATCGATATGAAAAGCAGAAGGCTTTTACTCATTTTTAACGATGGTTCATTTTAGATTATTGCGTGATTAGAGTGACAGGAACAGTATTTGTCCCAAATACTGAGTATTAGGAGGATAACACTGATACCCATGTCGGGGCTATCCGCTTTTTCATTTCAATGACTCAATGAAATTATTGGCCTCCGTTCTTGAATGGAAACGAACTATGGTTTTATCAAAGTCTCTCAGATGATGCTCAATTTCAGGAACGACATCACGAGGAAAATCTATAATCTATTGTAGGAACTCGGGATCCATCTCATCATCCACCCACGGCATATCAACACGCTCTTTACCAAGCCGTGACTTAGCTCCCTCGATGCACACCTCCAACGGTATATCGAAGAAGAAGAACACCGTGTCGCAATGAGTAAGACGTATAGGAAGTGTTCGCGCATAATTACCGTCGAGAATCCACTCATCTTCCTTTACGAGTTTGTCCAACCGCCTGTCAAACTCTTCACATCCGATTACCGTGCGGTCAGCCCGATGCCAAATCATATCAAGATAAACCTTAGTCAACATTTTTCAGGATGACTCAGTATGTTGCAAACATTCAGTACCATAATCACTAACAAAGTTAATTATTTTTGCAGGCATTTTTACGGACAGAAAGAAAAATTTTAGTTGCATAGTCAACCATTTTGTGCATTTCGGCGTTATCGTGTCGTATGAAGACAACACAAACACCTACGGAATCCCCAACCTTGACTGCTTGCTCGGAATGGTCTATCAGCAACAGCTTGCACTGCTGGGCGACACGCTCAAAGAGTCAGAAAAGGCTTCAGAGTCAACGGAACGCCCCCACGTGTGCGCTCGAGGAATTAATCGTCAACAAAATACTCACCTTACCGCCTGAAACAATCCTCCTCTCAGACCACTCCTCTCCCATCACAGCGGAGCAGGAGCGTCGCCTGTTTTTAGGCTAAACCCAACAAAATTATGGAGAAAGCATTCACCCCATTCACTATACTCGGCACTACGGCTAAAAACCGCTTTATCCGCAGCGCAACCAATAGCCACCTTGGCAACACCGACGGCACCATAAGCAATGCTGACATTGAGATGTATGACCAACTCGGACAAGGCAATGTGGGCACAATCATCACTGGTCATAACAGTGTGGATCCGTCGCTCAACTACCGCGCCGACATTGCTCAGCCATCACTCGGCGATGATTCATTTATTGCCGGCCAGCGTAAAGTAGCCGACAAAATCCACCAATATGGAGCTGTAGCCATCGCACAACTCTCCCACGCCGGTCCGAAAGGGCTCAACCCCATAGACTTCAACACATTGTCTATGGAGGAGATGCACCGATTTGTAGAGTGGTTTGTGGCTGCAGGTCGCAGGGCTAAAGAGGCGGGATTTGACGGTGTGCAGATTCACATCGCCCACTGGTATCTGCTTCAGGCAGTGGTAAACCGCGACCTCAATCACCGCACTGACATCTTCGGCGGAAGTGATGAAAACCTTATCCGACTCCCACGCGAAATCGTGGAGGGAATCAGACGAGAGTGTGGCGCCAAGTTCCTCATCTATGTAAAAATGAACGCCCACAACACCGCTGCAGCTGCTGATGACTACGACCTTCTGGCGTATTATATTGACACTCTCGTTTCTGCCGGAGTTAATATGGTGGAGATAAGCGGCACGGATTTTATGCGTCATGCTCGAACCGATTCATGCTATTACATCGAGGCCGTCGAATATCTGCGTAAACGCTTCCCATCGTTCCCCTTGTCGCTCGTTGGAGGCATATATAGAGAAGAAGATATCGAGCGAGTGCTGCAGACCACCGATTTCGTTTCGATGAGTCGTGCACTCCTCACGCAGCCTGATTTCATCAACTTGCTCCACGACCACACAGTGGAGAAATCACGTTGCCTGCACTGCAACAAATGCTTTGAAATCTTCGCCACAAAATACGAACGGTGTGTATATGGCCCGATTAATCAGCAGCTTGAACACACCTTCGCCCACGAATAAAGCTACTTTGTCACTCTACCCATGCTCCTAGATTTTCCTATTCCTTAATATTCCAAAAGCCGTTATCCCAAACAACTAAATTCGGTTCATATTTGTATCAGGATTCTATCCACCAATCCAAAGTTTGCTCGAAGTCTGATATCAATCGCTTAAAGTCATAATTGAGTTTCTTTTTCCGCTGTGCGATTCTATCAACCACAGTTAAGAAATATTCACTCATCACCCGTTTTTGTTCTTTATCAGATAGGAAACTGAATGACTTCTCAAATACAATGGTAGCATAAATCAATCCGGTGCGCCTACTCAATGGTCCGATTTGATAACGTGGGCGTAAGAACAATCCTTCTTCATCAATCTCCTCCTCTGAGTACATAGTAAGTAACGTGTTGTAATAATCAGAATACCTGAGTTTGAGTGATTCGTCAGCAATAATGTAATTTGTCTTACAATGGAAATCATCGTAAAAACTCATCGCAGTATTGATTTCAATCTTACGGAGGGTATCATTGCCGTAAAGTGCAGGCTGTAATTTTTCTTTCAAACGGGGATTTAGAGTGTTCGTAATACTATCCAAAACAGCTCGACTGTTTGGATAGCAGTTGTCAAGCGTGCGAACAATCTCAATCGGAGTAAGAGGTTTATTATCGGTCAGTTCCATCATAGTGCAAATATACACATTTCCAACGACTGTTCATTTGAGATTATTGCGTGATTGGAGTGAATGGTAATCTTAACCACAAAATCACTCCAGATTCCAACCAATCACCATACAAAATTCATGCGAGTAATCTTAGCTGATATCCAATCTTTTATAAGTCATAGTGTGATTATTTTCGGTTATTTTGATGTTGCTGTTGGTCAAAAGCCCGGTGCGCGGTGGCAAAGCCATCAAGACTGACCGCAAAGTATCCAACACCCTCAATCAACTCCTCTCTCGTGTGAAAACCATCTTTAGCCGCAAGGCACACCATGAGGAAAAACCAGTTGAACCCACGACACAGCAGCCCTCAATCACACACCAACGTCTGAAAGCTGCACTCTCGGAGGTAGAGAAATATCTCGCCGACAACTTCGGCACTGACCCCTCCACACTGGCATATAAAGAGTACAGTAACGGCATCAGCCTCGCCTCCAACGCCCCGACATTCTCAACCGCACTTGTCATTATGACCCAGACTAATGGCATGTTCAATCTCGCGAACAACGTCATCCTCTTGGGCTACGTTAAGACTGATAAAGGGGATTACTACCTCATTAACCACCTCGGAAACTTCATCAAGTTCCTGATGAGACTCGGTGTTGCACACCAGATCTAGCACCTCGCCATCGCTTGCTCGAAAGAGCACTACGACGCACCAAACGCCGTCAAAACCGCCGACGTAACCTGCATCCGCCTCTACTAATCCCCACCCATACCCCTCGCCCCGACAAGAAATCCCCCTCTTGTCGGGGCTTTCTTAATGCTATTCTTATGTTTATCAGCATATTTTCTTTGTTATATGAACTTTTCTTTGTAACTTTGCATATTACATCAAGAAATTATCAAATGTCAACATATACAACAGATATAGAACCAGAGCGTATTAATCGCTTAAAAGTAGTTTTAGTGGAGCAAAATCGCAAAGGCAAATGGCTTGCTGAGCAGTTAGGAAAGAATGAAGCAACAGTTTCTCGCTGGTGTTCTAATACCGCACAACCATCCCTTGAAATGCTCATAAAAATAGCTTCTATTCTAAAAGTTGAACCGGGCCAACTTCTCAATGGCATTAATGAAGAATAATGATGGCAAATCAATCCTCAATAAAGCAATTGGAAGAAGATCTTTGGGCATCAGCGGACACCCTAAGAGCAAGTTCCAAACTTAACTCGAACCAGTATTGTATGCCTGTATTGGGTCTTATCTTTCTAAAATATGCCTATGGCAGATTTAAGAAAGTCGAAGCAGAATTACTGAAAGACAGACCGAAACGCAACGGTGTACCTTTACCGGTTACTGAGCGTGATTTCCAAGCCAAGAGCGCGCTATATCTTCCTCGCGAGGCTCAGTACGATTTCCTATTAAATCTTCCTGAGAATATAGCTTCTGCTAACGTAACTGACGAAGAAGGACGATTGCTTTCCAAACTCGGCGATGTCGTAAACTACTCCATGCGCCT
>JAAVCU010000039.1 GCA_014802175.1 Bacteroides sp. | reverse complement strand
TCAACAGCAGTTGTCATTCTGACCCGCACCAATGGCACGCTCAATCTCCCCGACAACGTAATCCTCTTAGGCTATGTCAAAACAGACAAAGGCGATGACTACCTCATCGAACACCTCGGGAACTTCATCATCTTCCTCAAAAGACTTGGGGTCAAACACCGCATCCAACACCTCGCCATAGCCTTCTCGAAAGAGCACTACAACACCCCCAACGACGTCAAAACCGCCGACGTAACCTGCATCCGCCTCTACTAATCACACCCCTCGCCCCGACAAGAATTAACCATCTTGCCGGGGCTCTTATAAATGTATAATCTCTGATACAGAGACCTCTAAATCTCTCAAGAACTATTGCAAAAGTGAGAAAAAATTCGTAATTTTGCAGTCTCTATGCTCCCTGTGTTTAGAGATGTTAACAAATAAGAAATTAACAATTTTGAGCAAATATAGTTTTTCAGGACATGAGTCCTTTCAATGCAAATCTCTTTGGCTAAAAAAGGGATACGACTATTTGCTTGCTGACAATCACTTCACAGATATTGATGCTGTGGCAAAGTTAGGTGTCGGCAAGAATATGGTGTCGGCTATCCGTTTTTGGCTTCGCGCTTTTGGACTAATAGAAGCTGATGAACTTCAGCCTGTAGCCACATTCATTTTTGATTCAGATAATGGACGAGACCCGTTTGCCGAAGATTTGAATACACTTTGGCTTTTGCACTTCCTCCTTGTTTCATCTGAAGTCGCAAGTATTTATAATCTCCTCTTTGTAGAATACAAGCGAGAGAAGAAGGAGTTTTCAAAGCAAGAGCTCCTTTCTTTTATAAAACGGAAATGTGCCGTACCAGAACAAAAGAACGTGTTTAACGAAAATACTGTTAGGAAAGATATCGGAGTTCTTCTGAAGAATTATGTTGCTCCAAAGGACTTGAAGGCGATAGAGGATTTCTCTTCATTACTTATTGCTTTGGGGCTTATTGTTGATACCGGAAAGCAATCCACAAATAAAGAAAGTATATTCACATTCAAGACTAACGATTCCTCAGAGGTAGCCTCTGAAATTATACTCTTTGCTCTTATTCGCATGAAGGGAACAGACCACACAGTCTCCTTTGATGTACTTCAACAGTTGTCATTGATATTCGGTCTTCCGATGGTTTCATTAATTGATGTTATTCAATCCTTGGAGATTACATTTCCTAAGACTCTCGTATTCACTGATAACAGCGGCATAAAGAATGTTCATTTTTTGAGAGAAATTGATGAAAATGAAGCTCTCAACCATTATTACGATAAACTATGAGCTATATCCCCTCTGTAAATATCGAAATGAATAAAGTTTCGGATTTTCGTTACATCGTTACCGAAAATGCCAAGCTTGTAGCCGGGAATATTGTAAATAGCTTTAATGCCGGGCATCATTCTTTTTCAATAATTGGCACTTATGGAACCGGTAAATCAAGTTTCATACTTGCACTTGAAGATGATCTTACTAATGGCAACAATCAGCTTATACGGAATGGTGTCCTTGGTGCCCCGGGGGGATTTGAATTCGTGAATATTGTAGGCGACTATGCTCCGCTAGCAAGATTACTTTCAAATAAACTTAACTCTGCTGAAAATAATCCCATAAATGCGCTCAACACCTACTATAACTCATTACGCAATGAAAACAAATTCCTCATCATTGCGGTTGATGAGTTTGGCAAAATTCTTGAGTATGCAGCAAACAACAATCCTGAAAAGGAGCTTTATTTTCTCCAGAAACTTTCGGAATTTGTGAATGTGCCGTCTCGAAATATAATACTTCTAACTACACTTCACCAAAATTTCAGTAGTTATGCGGCTAAACTCACCGAAGCTCAGCGAAACGAATGGCTTAAGATTAAAGGACGATTCAAAGAGATAGTGTTTGTTGAACCAATAGAACAACTATTATCACTTGCAGCAAAAAGACTCAATAAAAGGCACAAATTATCTAAGGCTGAGGAACTTTCATTGAGGCTCCTCTATGATTTAGGAATTCATAGTAAGATTGTATCCGGAAATCTTAAATACAAAACGACAGAATCACTTTATCCGCTTGACCCAGTGTCAGCTGTTTGCTTGACATTGGCTGTTCAGAAATACGGTCAAAATGAACGTTCTTTATTTTCGTTTCTGTCTGCAAAAGGCATTGGAACAATCAATGACTTCAAAGCTCTACCATCTACGACCTATAATGTCGCTATGGTATATGATTATCTAACCTATCATTTCTATTCAGCCATTACAGAAACAAATGCTGATTCAATGGGATGGCGTTCTCTTTCAGTAGCCATTGAAAGAATTGAAGGCTCAAATCTTGATGGTAAGGTGATCAAGCATTGCCTCAAGTTGATTAAGACAATTGGACTTATCAACCTGTTCTTCAATGGCATCGTTCTTGATGATGATTTTCTCATAACGTATGGAGATAACGCCTTAGGACTGACCAATACACAGGATTTAATAAAGACACTTATCTCACATAAAGTTATTCGATTTGCAAAATACAAATCTCAATATATTCTTTTCGAGGGAACGAATATAGATCTTGAGAACGAGTTATATAAGGCAGCCTCTATTGTCCCAACTCCAAATCTGTCAGTTGAAGAGATTGCTCCATACATTAGTCAAAAAGCTGCAATAGCATCGGCATCCTATTATAGGACAGGTACACCACGCTATTTCGAATATCGTATCGCTAATGAACCTGTTATTATTGAGCCGTCTGGAGATATAGATGGCTTTATCCACCTGATATTTCCACTTTCAGATATTGAATCTGAGGTTATAGAAATGTCAACTTCTGCAAGTGTCGGCGCATCAATTTATGGATACTTTAAGAAGACGGATGATATAGTCAAACATTTGTATGAAATTAAAAAACTGCAATATGTTATCGAGAATGTTGCTTTCGATGATAGAGTTGCCAAATCGGAACTTGAGAATCAAAAGAATTTTGAGACTCAAAAGCTTAATGATGCACTCAATGCTTCATTAACATCTGATTCCGGCAGCATTGTATGGTATTACAATGGGAATCCAAAGATTATTGAGTCCGTACGCGATTTTAATAAATTGCTTTCCCATGTCTGCGATGACGTTTATCAGAAGACGCCAATAATTAGGAATGAGTTATTCAATCGTCAGAAATTAAGCTCTGCCATTTCACTCGCACGTGTTAATCTACTTGATGCAATGCTTAATCATAGTGATGAGGAAAACTTTGGTATTGAATCATTCCCTCCTGAAAAAACCATATATTTCACATTATTCCGTAATTCCGGCATACACCGCCAAGACGAGAACGGTAACTGGATTCTTGGAGCCCCAATATTCGATGAATTAAGGACTCTTTGGGATGTGTCAATTAAATTTTTAAATTCTTCAGTAGACAAACCGAAAAAACTTATAGAATTGGCGAATACTCTGAAATCAGCCCCCTATAAACTGAAACAAGGGGTAATTGATTTCTGGATTCCCATATTCCTTTATATAAATCAACAGGATTTCGCCTTGTATAATAATGGCAAGTTTGTTTTGTCAATAAATAAGGAAATTTTTGAGCTGATCCAGAAACGTTTGAAAGATTTCTCCATAAAAGCGTTCAATGTCTCAGGCGTTAAGTTAGAATTTTTTAAAAGGTACCGCCAATTCTTACGTAAGGATGATACCGTATATGTGTCCACAGATACATTAACTGAAACTGTCAAGCCTTTCTTCCATTTCATTCGTGGATTAAATAACTATGCTAAGATCACAAGGAAGTTTGATAATGCTTATACAGCAAAATTCAGAGATGTATTATCAAATGCTCAAGACCCCGCAAAGACATTCTTTGAGGATCTTCCTGCAGCCTTAGGATACAAAGACTTTAACAGCGATGAGTTTATTCAGCAGTATCTTGACTTAATCCGCCGGGCTGTCAGAGAACTGAATACTTGTTATGATAATCTGATTGATCGAATTGAGGAAAAGATTGTTGAGCATCTCGGTCTTCCCTCAGACTATATTGAGTATAAGGGAATCCTTGAGGAAAGATATAAGACCATTGACGCGCGAATACTGACACCTAAGACACGGTCATTTCTTGATCGTGTACTCGCGCCATCGGAATCAAAACGTGAGTTTATTGAGAAACTGGCGATAGTCATCAATGATAAACGATTGGATGAGACAAAGGACTCAGATGAGGCAATGTTAGTTCATCAGATGCTTCATATCCTAAGTGAATTAGAAAGATACTCTACTATCGGAGAATATACTTCTAATGATGGTTCTGAGGCTTTCAGCTTTGAACTGGCGTCCAATAAAGGTGATTTTTCAAAATCGCAAACATACAGGCTTCCGAAAAATAGAGTTAAAGAAGCTAATGAAACTGCATCAAAGATTGAATCACTGCTAACTGACGATGACGAATTGAATATCTGTATTCTTCTCAAACTCCTAAACGGCAAAGTAAAATGACGCAAGTAAGACACGTATTAGGAATATCGGGCGGCAAAGACAGTGCTGCTCTTGCAATATACATGAAAGGGAAATATCCAAATCTTCATGTAGAATACTATAACACGGATACCGGTTGCGAATTAGCTGAAACTGACTTGCTTATAAATAGGCTTGAATCCTATCTTGGAGGTATCCGACGGTTGCGTGCTGCTGAGGATAGCCCGGAGCCAACTCCCTTTGAACATTTCCTTAAAGCAAGTGGAAACTTCCTGCCTTCTCCGCAACAACGCTGGTGTACCCAGAAAATGAAACTTGCAGAAATGGAACGGTTTGTAGGTGATATGCCAACTATTTCATATGTTGGTATTCGAGGTGATGAAGACCGGGAAGGATACGTATCAACAAAACCTAATATTCAAGCAATATTTCCATTTCGCAAAAATATCTGGAGCATTGATGTAATCCATAATGTTATCCACCAGAATAATATTGAACGGTTTACAGAGATATATCTTAATCTCGCACCAGAAGAATTAAGACCTGAGTTGAAGAAGATATTGGAGCATCCATTGACTAAGGATTTTTACTATGGAAAGAAGGCTAATGCTTTGATGGATATTGAGGTTAAACTATTTAATAAAGCCGTATTTGAGTTTCTCAAAGGAACCGACTATCCGGTAGGCAAGTTGGATGAGTTTCCTCTTATCGACAATGATGATGTTCTTGTAAGAGACGATATTTTCCGTATCCTTGAAGATAGTGGTGTAGGTGTGCCAGCATACTATAAACCCATCGAATTCGAGGTAGATGGAAAAGTTGGGACATACAATCGTAGCCGTTCAGGGTGCTACTTCTGTTTCTTTCAGCAAAAACTTGAATGGATATGGCTTTACGAACAGCATCCCGACCTCTTTGCTAAAGCAATGGAATTTGAGAAAGATGGCTACACGTGGAATCAAAATGAAAGTCTGGCTGACCTAATCAATCCCGAGCGAGTACGTCAGATAAAACTTGACGCAATCAAAAAACAAGAGGCTAAACGACAGAAAGGCTCCGGCAAACTTGTGGATCTTTTTGGAGACCCCGATGAAGATAACGACGCATTTTGCGCTAATTGCTTTATTTGAACTCTATGAGATACCGTGCATTTATTGACGATGAAGATGAGGTATACCGCTTAGAATATTATCACAATCCTAAGCGGTGGACTATGAATATGGTTAGTAACGAAAATCCTATAAAGAATGTCTCTAATTGGTCTCAGGAAATTAAATATTTAAATGAGTCAAATAACGATATTTCTGATGAAATAAAAACACTTCCTAACACAACAGGAGGAATATATATTTTTTATCTTAAAGGGTTAAATTTACCTTTTATTGAAAACTATATTTTGTATATTGGAAGATGCCAGTATACAGGTCCGCAGCAACAGAATATACGAAAAAGAGCTAAGGAGTATTATTCGGATAAGAGAACATTGATTTCTCGAATGTTTCATAAATGGGACAAGTATTTATATTATAGATATTATCCAGATATAGATAATGATCGAATTAAGCAAAATGAAGTTCAACTAATTCGTTCAATTTTACCTTACTTCAATGAAGATATTCCTGACAATATTGAGGTAAGAGAAACAATTCCAGCTTTTGAATAAAATGAATATACCAGCATTAAGAGGCGAAATCGGAGGCACTATTTATTATACATCTAACCTCAAATTCAGTCAAATTGCCAATCTTGTAAAACGGATTGACAATGAGCTTCATACTTCATTGTCATTAAAAGATGAAATACAAAGAGCTTTATCAGATAACTATATAAAAATTAAGCAGTATATACTAACCCAAAGCGATCATTTTTTCAATGCGTTAGTTTTAGCAGTTTATGATGGTCAACCAGAATGGACTGAGATTCGATACGAATTAAATGATGAGATGTTCTCTGATGTTGGAATTCTTCATTTTAATGGTAATGAAAAGATATTTCCAGTAGATGGTCAACATCGTGTTGAGGGTATTAAAGCTGCTCTCAAGGAGAATCCAGACTTATCTGACGAGACTATTGCAGTGATATTAATTGGTCATAAGTCAACTCCTGAAGGGATGGAGAAATCTCGTCGAATCTTTTCAACTCTCAATAGATATGCAAAACCCGTAAGATTGGGCGATATTATTGCATTAGATGAAGATGATATTGTCGCAATTACAACACGTATACAGCTAGAGGAAAATAGCCTTTTCGAAGGAGCAAGAATAAAATCAAGTAATAGCAAGTCAATTCCCGCGTCGGATCAGATTGCATTTACAACATTAATGACATTATATGATTGTCATCTTGAACTATTTAAACTCTATAAGTTCAACGGAAATGTTTCTGCAAATAAGTTAAAGGATTATCAAAGAATAAGACCAGAGGAAAACGAAATATCAAATTTCAATGCATACTTAGCTGAATTTTGGAATAAAATGGTTTTATATTTTCCTGAACTATCTCAATATCTTAAAGATAAGTCAGTATCCCCAGCGGCTCGATATAGAAATAGTGAAAATGGAGGAAGTTTGTTATTTAGACCTGTAGCATTACTACCTTTTGTATCTGCAATAATGAAAATTGGAGAAAAATACAATATAGAAGAAATATTACGAAATATCTCAAAAATAAATAGGTGTATTTCTTCTCCGCTATGGGAAAAAATCATTTGGAATCCTGCTACGAGGAAAATGATAATGCGTAACCAGTCTGTAGTTAAGGGTATATTAATCCACATGTATGATTCCGAATTGCTCTCTAGTAAAGATAAAGAAGTTCTGTATTCCAAATATGCCTTAATTCATAATATCACCGAACTTCAAGCGAAAGACCGAATTAACAAGTTAACACTTTGATTCAGTATGGCAGTATTAAATATTGAGAAATCATTTCTCACAGAAAATAGAAGTGTCCTGGATTTTCTAAATCAATCAGGACAGGGACTCTATATCCCTCTATATCAGCGTGATTATAGTTGGGATACGGACAACATTGAACAACTTCTAGAAGATCTCTCTCGTGGTATTCAGCGTATAGCTATCGGAGAAGTTACAGATGACAGCAAAGAAATTCGCTTTTTAGGCACAATAATAACAGTTGTCGAATCGAACAGGAACAATATATATCCTGTGGAAATACAGGCTGTTCCGCCAAGAATTGAGAAATTAATTGATGGACAGCAACGAGTTTCAACAATTGCTCTTATGGCAACCCTTTTAGTTAAAAGGCTAACAGAAATAAAAAGTAAAGTAAAACCTACTAATGAAATCTATGATCAAGTAATAGAGATATGCGATACTTGGATAGACCAGAAACTATGCAAAGTGTTTAGTTTTGATTTAGGTCGAGGGAAACCTAGCTTAAAGCCAAAAATTGTTCGTGGAGCCAAGGACTACTGGACAAGAGAAAACAGCGAAAATGATGCATATAAATCAGAATTAGCTAATTATCTTGGTCATTTTATCAAAGCTTACTGCGATAAGACTTCTTTCCCATGTCTAACCAAAGAGGGCTCCAAGAACTCATTGCTATACCAAAATGGGCGACGTATTGAATCATGGCTCAAAAAAACCGTGGCGGTTGCTCACGAGGGAAACACCGATGATTTTGCTAGTGCTGAAAATATTTTAAATAAATTTTCACAAGACCAATTATGGGATTATGATAGGCCCGAATTAGTAGCAATTGTGCGACAGTCGGACTATAACAATAAAAAAGGGAATTCATACATATTGAGTGAATTAGTTCAAACGCTTGCAGTATGTCATTACCTTTTAGATCGCTGCTGCTTTACAATCATTCAGCCTACAGATGATGATTGGGCATTTGATATGTTCCAATCTTTGAATGCGACAGGAACACCTTTAACAGCCATAGAAACTTTTAAGCCGACAGTAGTTAATACAATTGATAATCTTCCAAATAAGCAGTTTAAAGATTCAATCAGCGATATATATTTCAAAAAACTTGAAGCGTTTCTTTCTGAAGCGACAACTGCACAGCAAAAGAATAAACGAACAAATGATTATCTAACATCATTTTTTGTAGCATATGATGGACGAACTATGTCCACTCATTTTAGCTATCAAAGAAAGGTGTTAAATGAAGTATATTCAACATTTGATTCGCTAGAACAAAAGGAATCGTTCGTAAAACGGATGGGTAATTACGCTGAATTCTATAGGGAGTGGTTAAGCTATGACGGAAAAAACAATGCGAAGTTTCATTTGGTGGGAGATGCTAACGAATCCGACTTAGCATCAATGCTCATATTATTCCTGAAATCCTCAAAGCATAAGATGGCTATCACCGTATTAGGAAGTATGTATAATCTAATACAAGAAGATAATCCTGAAAACGGAGTAGAATTGTTTATCGAATCTGTAAAGGTTATTGCGGCTTATTACTTCATCTGGAGAAGTGCATATCCTAACGCAGGATTAGATACAACCTACCGAGATTTTTTCAAGAATAATACATTTTCTATAAATAACCTAAAATCATATATTCGATCCATACTGGCAAAAAAAGAGATTGAAAATAAGGATGGATGGAAAACCTTGGCTAAAAATTATCTAAAATATGATTCAACGGGTAATGATGTGATAAGACTTGCAATTTTAGCCTCAGCACATGATACAATACCAGACAATAATCATACAGGTTCATTAAAACTTGGACGACATGGTTGTGCCCCATATTTGACGGTAGAAAAATGGATGTCTCAAGGGTTAAAAACTATTGAACATATAGCTCCACAAACAAATAAAGAGAATCTTTGGGATACTTCTTTATACGAACCTACAACTAAAATTTTTCAATCCATAGGGAACTTGACACTTCTCCCTCAGGATCTAAATTCCTCTGCTGGGAATAAAGGTTGGAGAGAGAAATTGCTGTATTACCAAACCGTTGCAGAAAAAGATCCAGCAAAAATACAATCATTGGAAGACAAAGCCTCAGAATTAGGCATACAACTTAATTCTAATACAGTGGACTTGTTGAAAAGCAGTCAATTTAGTAAGCATTTGGAATCTATTTCATGCATCCCGTATAAAATAGATTGGAATCGGCAGATTATTGAAAATAGAACAGAGGCAATGCTTGATATAATTTGGGAAAGAATTGCCAAATGGATTTTTGATTAATCTAAAAAATAAGATTTTTCTATTTTTATCTCTATAATACCCGGTATACATTGGCGAAGAAGTTTGAGATACGAAATAGCACTGCGGAGTTCCTGATCTTTCAGATTGAGGGGAAGGAGGACGGTGTGCAGGTGGTGTACCGGGATGAAAGTGTCTGGTGTACGCAGAAGGCTATGGCGCAGCTTTTTGATGTGGGTGTTCC
>JAAVCU010000038.1 GCA_014802175.1 Bacteroides sp. | reverse complement strand
CGATTAGACACTCTTTGAAAACAAATTAAACCGCCGTATGCCGAACGGCACGTACGGTGGTGTGAGAGGAACGGAAACGAAAGTAGGCCAGAAAACTTTCGTTTCCCGACCTACTCGATTTTATATTGCTGTTATTGCGCTCCACCGTAGAACCCTCCAGAACTTCCGCAACGACAACATTCTCCCTTACTACAAAATCGGAGGTAAAGTAATCTACGACGAAGCCGAAATCGAGGAATGGCTCAACTCCAACTATCATCCAAGGTATTAATTTGCTATGCAAAAATAAGAGAATATTTTGTCATATGGTGAATTATAGCTAAATTTGCGAATAACATCAAAGTATTGTAACAAGTAAGCAAAGCAAGTGAAATGGAATCACAGAAGATAAATAGGATAAAAGTTGCGTTAGTTGAGAATGGAAAAACTGGCAAATGGCTTGCCGCACAGGTCGGTAAAAATGAAGCTACGGTTTCCCGGTGGTGCTCCAACAAAATGCAGCCTTCCCTGGATACACTTGTGAGGATTTCAGAATTACTTGACATTGATGTTAAAGATTTGATCGTAAGCAATAAAGCATAGTCATTTGGCCATGAAATCAATAACTAAAGAAGAGAATATCTCTACCGGATTAATCAAGGATATTAAATCGATCCTTGATGCGGCTCGTAGCCAAGCTGCATCGGCGATAAATATGGCGATGCTTAATGCCTATTGGAAAATTGGTGAACGCATTGTACTGGAAGAACACGGTGGAAAATTTCGAGCCGAATATGGCACTGCCTCCCTTAATGAGATATCAAAACAACTCACTCTCGAATTAGGAAAAGGATTCAGTCCTCGAAATCTCCGGAATTACAGACAGTTTTTCATCCTTTTCCCCGATTGGATAATTTGGAACGCGCGCGTTCCAAATCTAACGTGGACGCATATACGCGCCATCTTGCGTGTTACTGATAAAAATGCCCGTGAGTGGTATCTTACTGAGGCATCTTCGCAAATGTGGTCATCCCGAACGCTTGACCGCAATGTTTCCACTCAATACTATTACCGTTTACTCGCGTCTTCCAACTCAGAGGAAGTAAAGAAAGAGATGGAGATTAAAACATCTGGGAAAGAATATGGAAATCTGTCGCCTGCTATGTTTCTTAAATCTCCCTACGTGACGGAATTTCTCGGCATTTCTAAAGATCAGAAATATACAGAAAGGGAACTTGAATCCGCTCTAATAGATCATTTGCAGCAATTTATAATGGAGTTGGGTAAAGGTTTTGCTTTTGTAGAGCGTCAACAACATATAGTCACCGAGACCGACGATTACTATATTGATCTTGTATTCTATAATTACATATTGAAATGCTTTGTGCTGATTGATCTTAAAACAAATAAGATAACACATCAGGACGTGGGTCAAATGGATATGTATGTTAGAATGTATGATGACCTAAAACGCACGGAAGGCGACAATCCGACATTGGGCATTGTATTATGCTCTGAAACCGATCAGGATATTGCAAAATATTCTATACTAAACGGTAATAAGCAGCTTTTCGCCTCCAAATACCTGACAATATTACCCTCAGAACAAGAGCTTCGACAGGAAATTGAAAATCAAAAGGCTCTATTTTATCTTCAACATAAAGATGCACAAGATGAAAACGTATAATACGCGGTACTACATGGTGGCTATTGAAAGTCCAAATCGTGAATACATAGAAACTATAGCAAGTCATTTGCCAACGGGAAGGAGGTAGAATATGATTTTGACACAAAACATACAGTTTCAGATCGAATCCATTGCAGCAGAACTTGTAGAGATGCTTATAGCTGAATATGGCTGGGACATACACCGCGCCCTTGACGAGCTTTATTCATCAACCACCCTCGCCAAGCTCAACGATCCAGAATGCGGCCTCTATTATCAGGGGGCAGTCTATATCTTCCAGTTCCTCAAATCGGAAATAGAAACCGGCAAGGTAGCGTGATTATGATATGCCATGATTAATACTCTAATAACCTTAATGTATGAATTACCGAATACTTAAATATTTTTATATTTCATTCTTAATCATTGCAATATTTTTCTTATTTGTAACTACTGGCAGAGTTTTATACCACCATGTACCCAATATGACAATGATTGGAGAACGAACTGAAACATTAGGATTTTACAGTTTTTGGGCAGATATACTGGGGTCGATAGCTTCATTTACAATGATATTTATTACCGCTGTTTCAGTAAACTTAAACGAGAAACAATTAAAAGAGTTGAAAAGACAATGGGATGAGGAGCATTCACCATATCTTTCATGTCAATTAATTGTTTCAGGAAATTATTTTAAGTTGCGGGTTCATAATTCTGCACCAGTTGTTGCAGATAATGTATCGATTGGCATAGAAAATTATTTGAGAGATACTGATATCTATCGTTTTGACAAATTGAAAGATTTTCTATCAAATCATTCTTTCGTTATTCCTCCAAACGAGAGTATATATTTTGATATTCTAATTACAGCTTATAAAGACATTGAAAATTTACCTCAAGGGCATATAGAAGTGTCAATGAAATCTTCAAAAAAGGATTTCGGTAAATTCCAACTATACCCAAGCAACTATGCTTTTATATCTTTTGAGAAAGAAAACATTGGTCATGCAGTAGTCGAATCGATATCAAAAGTTAGCAAAACTATCGAAAATAAGCGATATCTTTTCAAATAACAACACCGTATATTAGATTATGATACCTCCGCAAGTCGACATAAAAGAAAATGAAATTTTCGAGCTATCGCCCGAATTGCTTAACACTCTGCTCAAAGACCACACTTTGAGTACCGAAGAGTGTCAGGTAAATATATTTTGGGCAACCGATAACTATGCCAATCGTGGAAAAGGTTATCAATATGGCGACCAAATTACTATTGAATCCATTACAGGCTCAAACGGCAACGTGATTGTACCGCGAGCTGTAAAGTCACGTGAACAACAGCAACAGCGCAGCCGCGAAATGGCGGAGGTGTTCACTCCGTCGTGGATATGTAACAAGCAAAACAATCTCGTTGATAATGCTTGGTTCGGTCGTGAGGGGGGGTTCAATACTGAGGTTGACAACCCCGATGGCTCCCACTCATGGATTGTCAATACCGAGCCTGTTGTTTTCCCTGATGGCAAAACTTGGCGCGAATATGTTAATGAAAACCGTCTCGAAATAACCTGTGGCGAAGCCCCATATCTCGTGAGTCGCTATGACACCGTAACAGGCGAACCTATTCCGGTGGAACGTCGCATCGGCATGCTTGACCGAAAACTCCGCATCGTCGGAGAGAATACTTCTACTCCCGGCGAATGGCTCAAAGCCGCTCAATCGGCTTATCAAAGCATCTACGGCTTCGAGTGGCAGGGCGACAATCTCGTTCTCGCCCGCGAAGCGTTGCTCTATACTTTTGTTGATTATTACCGGGCAAAGTTTGGTAAAGACCCAGTGTTGAAATCATTACAGCATATTGCGGACATCATCTCTTGGAATCTATGGCAGATGGATGGTCTCAAAGGAGTAATTCCTAATAGTTGCATAAAATTACCTAAATCAAAAAAAGAGCCGTTATCACTTTTCAGCCCCGAAGACTTAGGGGAGCAGGAAAAACTAACTTTGTTTGATTGCCCGGGATGCAAGAATAAAGATATACACGCCCACACAGGTAAGTACGCATTAATTAAAGACTGGAAAGAGAACAAAGTTTTAACCTTTGTATCCTTACTTAAACAAAAGTAATATGGAAGGTAGATTATCAAAAATAGACACAACAATCCTTGACAACATAATTGTTGGTCGTGTTGAGCCATACATATATGCTTTTTCAACCGAGACGGTTCCAAACTATCTGAAAGTTGGAGATACATCGCGCAGTGTGCGTGTGCGTTTGGATGAGTGGAGGAAGATTTTTCCGAATCTGATTCAACAATACGAACACTCTGCACAGATTGACGCTGATACTATCTTTAGGGATTATGCTGTTCATTCTTTCTTGGAACAAAAGAAAGGTCGTCAACGTTTGCAGCCTCATACGATTAAAAATTTACCTTATTATTCCCGAGAGTTTTTCAAAGATGCAACGGCCGAAGATGTGGAGGAAGCTATAAATGATATTATTCAAAGCGCACAAGAAAAGAGCAGGAAATATCCGCTATATTCTTCCGCCCATCTTCCACAGACATTCACTTACGAAAGGATAGAAAATTTTGCTCCGCGCTATAATCAACAGCAGGCAATTGATAATTTCAAAGTCGCAGTTGAAACTGGGCGTACCAACTTGTTACTCTACGCCGTTATGCGTTTTGGCAAGTCTTTTACATCAATGTGCTGTGCTAAGGAGATTAATGCCCGTTTTGTAGTCATAGTCTCTGCCAAAGCCGATGTAAAAGATGAGTGGAAAAAGACAGTTGAGAGCCACAAATATTTTGAAAATTACTACTTTATTGACAGCGAAGCTTTAAAACGAAATGAGAATATTGTTGCCAATACTCTTGCTGATCCGAATAAGAAAGCTGTTTTGTTCTTGACCTTGCAGGATTTGCAAGGTGATAATATAAAAGAGAAGCATAAAGATGTATTTGACCGTCAGATAGACTTGCTGATTATTGACGAGACTCATTTCGGGGCTCGTGGAGACTCTTATGGCAAAGTGTTGCGCGCGCAACAACTAAGTAAATCAGAAATAAATAAGGAACTAAAAGATCTTGAGGGATTTGAGACGCTCGACCGTGTTGAGGATGTTGTCAAAACGCTGAATGCAAAAATTCAACTTCACTTGTCGGGAACACCATACCGCATTTTGATGAGCGATGAGTTCCAAAAAGAAGATATTATTGCTTTTGTACAGTTTACTGATATAATCGACGCACAGCAGCAGTGGAACGATGAACACCTAAAGGAAGATGACTGTGATGAGTGGAAAAATCCTTACTTTGGGTTCCCGCAAATGATTCGCTTTGCCTTCAATCCAAATGAGTCCTCGCGCAAAAAGATGGAGCAGATGAGTAAGGATGGTATAACCTATGCCTTTTCAGAACTATTCCGTCCACTTGCAATGTCTACTCAAACAGACGGTAGCCACCGCTTATTCAAACATGAAGCTGAGATACTCGATTTATTAGAGGTTATTGATGGGTCTAAAGAGGATGAAAATTTACTTGGATTCCTTGATTATGACAAAATAAAGGACGGCAAAATGTGCCGCCATATTGTTTGCGTAGTCCCATTCAGGGCTTCTTGCGATGCGATGTCGGCTTTGATACAAAAGAATAGAGATAGGTTCAAAAATCTCTGTGATTATGAGATAATCAATATTGCCGGATTCGACGATGAACGTAAATATAAGACTACGGACGATGTCAAGCGGGCTATCAAAGAGTGTGAGAACCATAATAGGAAGACGCTGACTTTGACAGTAAATCGGATGCTGACCGGTACGACTGTGCCGCAGTGGGACACGATGCTTTATCTCAAAGGTACAGCTTCACCTCAGGAATACGACCAAGCAATCTTCCGTTTGCAGAATCAATATGTTACGACATTCAAGGATGAAGAAAGCGGTAAGACCCTAAAGTACAATATGAAACCGCAGACATTGCTTGTGGATTTCGACCCGAATCGAATGTTCGTTTTGCAAGAGATGAAATCGCAGTTTTACAATGTCAATACGGAAGTGCAGGGCAATTCGCAACTAAAAGAACGCATAGCAAAGGAACTGGAGGTTTCACCAATTATTGTTCTGAATAAAAATAAGTTGCAGCAGGCTACACCAACCAATATTTCTGATGCGGTGCGAGAATACTCACGCACACGCAGTATTCTGGACGATGCCTCGGAGATACCGACTGATAATGATTTGTTGCAAGATGATACCCTCACAACTATACTAAGAACGATTGAGCCTATTGATGCTAAAAATGGATTGCAAATTAAACCAACAGAGGGGGACGGTGATGATATAGATTTACCAGATAGTGAAAAGACTACTACACCCAATGAAGATACTGAGCAAAGCGACAATCCATCAGCAACACCAGAGCAATCTGCAGAACTCATTGAGAATGATAACCTCAATAAAAGGCTGGCCGCTTATTACGCGCGCATACTCTTCTTTGCATTTTTGACGGAATCAATCGTAAAATCACTTGAAGATATTATATCGGAGATTCCGGCGAGTGAGGATAATCGTCGTATTGCACGTAATCTTGGTCTTAATATTGATATTCTCAATCTCGTTCAGAGAAAAAGTAATCCTTTCGTTTTGCAGAAATTCGATTATAAAATCGAGAATGTCAATGATTTGATGCGAGATGAGAGTTTAACGCCCATTAAGCGAGTGGAAATTGCCATGCGCAAATTTGGTCGTATGTCCGACTCAGAGATAGTAACTCCTTTGAATGTAGCCGACGATGTGGTAAAACTCCTTCCCGAAGATATTTTGTCCTATGGACCGGTACTGGATATTGCATCCAAACAAGGAGAGTTTACTATCGCTCTTTTAAAACGGTACGGCATAGAGGCATCGGATAAAATTTATTCTGTGTGTACTTCTTGGCTGGCGTACGAGTTTACCAGAAAAGTATATAAACTACTTTCGTTGCCCATTGATCATATTTTCGATGCATTTACCAGTTACGATTTAATAGTAAAAGACAATAATAAGAACTACATAATACCGAAAGTTATAAAAGATATGAATTTCGCAGCTATAATTGGCAATCCTCCCTATCAAGATCGCGGAGGTAGTGGCGGTACTAACGATGCTTCCATATATCAGGATTTTTGTCAATTTTCATTCGAGGTTAATCCTCGTTATACCTCTATGGTAATTCCATCACGTTGGTTTACTGGTGGACGAGAGAATCTCATAGGGAACTTCCGCCATACAATGCTGACGTCCAATCATACATCCAAGTTAATAGCGTTTTCAAATGCAAAAGACTTGTTCCCGGATGCCGAGATAAAGGGAGGTTGCTGCTATTTTATATATTCTCCTGTATATAGTGGGGAGTGCAATTACTCTTTAATCAGAGATGGTAAGGTGTTTTCAAACCACCGTAAACTTGGAGAATTCGATGTCCTTATTAGAGAGCCGCAACTGGCAGAAATTGTTTCAAAAGTATTATCTAAAACAACTGATACTATTGAGGGAATGATTTCAGCCGATACACCTTTTGGCATTCCTACAAATCCAGAACGGAGTTCAAAAACGCCATTTGCTATTTATAACAACTCAAGCAAAGATCACGATACCCTTTTGCATCTTATAAAGAAGAATGGTAGGTGTACTGCTTTTGTTTCAAGAAGAGATATAAGAAAGAATATTCAAGACATAGAAAAACCTAAGGTTCTAATTCCCGGAGCGTATGGTGCAGGAGAATCATTTCCTCATCAAATATTGGGGCAACCAATATTATCACCTTCCAACTCAGTTTGCTCACAGTCATATTTGTATGCCGCCTTTGATACTGAATCAGAGGCAAAAAACTTTCTAAAATATATCCAAACACGTTTTTTGAGAGTTTTGGTGAGTGCATCAAAAGTTTCCCAGCATGCTATGAGTAAGGTCTATAGATTTGTGCCGATGCAAGATTTCACAGAGGACAGTGACATTGATTGGAACAAGAGTGTTGAGGAAATTGATGCTCAACTCTATAATAAATACAAACTCTCCGATGAAGAAATCGCCTTCATTGAATCAATGATTAAACCCATGTAATTTTATGAGTAAAGTATTAGTTATAGGTAATGGCTTTGATATAGCTCTTGGCCTACGTTCTAAATATGCTGATTTTGTTAATACTATGACAGGAACCTCTCGAAATGCATTTTGGCCATTTAGAGATGCACCTGTAGGTAAATATGCTAATTGTTCATTACACCGACATTTTTATGATTATTTCCAAGCTAATAAAGATGATGCGGGCCATATTAGGTGGATAGATCTTGAAAATGAATTATTGAAATACGCTCGCAATAAAATTGGTCTATCAATCGATGAAGAGTTAGTACGTGAAGATGAGAATAGTTTTAATATGTTGAAAATGATGCTACAAAAATATATTAGTGTCATGCCTACGATTAAACCTATGTCTCCCGATAAAAACTTTATTCGATTATTAAAGGCTATTAGAACTAGCGGGGAGTTCGATAAAGCTTATTCATTTAACTATACAAATCTTCAGGATGAATTGATACGCTTCGGTGAATTTGAAATAGATAAATTACCTTCGGTCGTTAATATACATCGCGCACCCTCGGATGAGAATTTCTTTAATATCGTATTAGGAATAAACGAAGATCCCTCAATACCTAAGGGCTATCGGTTTATGTTCAAGTCTTCCCAAGCGGATTCAACCAATCTTTCACAAGATATGGCAAAAGCCAATGAAGTTATATTTTATGGAATTTCTTTTGGAGAGATAGACTTCATTTATTTTAAATCATTCTTTAAACACATTGCAAATCAATCTATTTTAGATTCAAAAAAACATATCACTATTTTTACATTTGGTAAAAATAGTGTAGAATCCATCCAAGATAGTCTTTATGCAATGGGAGTGTTAATTCAAGATTTGAAGGAGAACTCTAATTTTAGTATAGTAGATATGGAGAAGTTATGGCTTCCTGGGTATGATGAAACTGCATTTAATAATACTATCACACGCCTTGAGGAGAAATAAAACAAAATTATGTCATCTTGGTATTATATAGGTGAGTTTTTCTTGTTTAGTTGGCTGTTTAGTAAACTCGGCATGTACAAAAGAGAGAATGATGCTCTAAGAAATAGCAGAAGTTATCTAATTGACGAGAATAGTAAGAGGCAGATTGTGGATGACAGTGGCTATACAGAATATTCTCATGATGCTATCACCACTGCCGATGATAACTATAATGGTGATTACGATAAAGCTGATGATCTTGATGACCTGGATATTTTCATGCGGAATAAGAGTGTCCGAGAATATGGCAATAAGTCTCACCTCAATGCTAATTACATCAATAATCATGATTGGAATAGTGGAAACTATAATCAATCCTTTGACGATTTTCACGAAGAACCGGACGATTATGATCTGATGGACGATTTTTAGATATGGACAGCGGACAGATAATATTATTTCAGACGCAGGGAGGCGAGACGAAGATTGAGGTTCGGCTTGCCAATGAATCTGTGTGGCTTACTGCCGACCAGATGGCAGAGTTATTTCAGCGTGACCGTTCGACCATCCAACGACACATTAAACGTATATATGAGGAGGGAGAATTGACCCCGGATTCAACTTGTGCATTTTTTGCACAAGTTCAAACTGAGGGCAAACGTCAGGTGGAACGCAAAATTCCTATCTATAATCTTGACATGATTATCAGTGTCGGGTATCGTGTCAATTCGCATCGTGGTGTGCAGTTTCGCCAGTGGGCTACTCAGGTGCTGAAGGAATACATGATTAAGGGATTTGCACTGAATGATGACCTACTGAAAAATGCCGGACAAGGGAATTACTTTGATGAGTTGCTTGCGAGAATCCGCGACATTCGCAGTTCGGAAAAGGTTTTCTACCGTAAGGTGCTTGAGATATATGCCCTCAGTATTGACTATGACCCTCGCACTGAAACAACCCAACAGTTCTTCAAGACAGTGCAGAACAAGATGCACTTTGCCGCTCACGGACACATCGCCGCTGAAGTGATTTACGACCGAGCAAATGCCGAAAATGACTTTATGGGTCTGACTACATGGCGCGGTGCAATGCCTACCAAACAAGAGGCTGAGATTGCGAAGAACTATCTTTCGGAGGAGGAAGTTGATATGCTCAACCGCATTGTCAACCTCTATCTTGACTTTGCCGAACTACAGGCAAAGAGCCATGTGCCGATGTATATGAAAGATTGGATCAAGAAACTCGATGACTTCCTTTCGCTGTCAGGAAAAGAATTACTCACACATGCCGGTAGCATCTCCGCAGAGGTGGCGAAGCTGAAAGCCGACACTGAGTATGAGAAATTCCGCGAGCGCACCCAGTATCAACTCTCCCCGGTCGAGATCCACTTCATCGAAGCCTTTGAAGCTGAGCAAAAGAAACTCAAAAGATAATTAAGCCATAGTCCCGATATAAGATGAGTAAGAAGTCAATACGGTTTTTCAATGACCGTGAAGTTAGAGCGGTCTGGGATGACGAGAATAACTGTTGGTGGTTCTCGGCCACCGATGTGGTGCGTGCTATCAATGATGAGCCTGATTATACGAAAGCCGGCAACTATTGGCGTTGGCTCAAGCAAAAGTTAGGGCAGTAGGGTGTGCAACTCGTGAGTGTCACTCACGGGTTAAATTCAATAATCAAAGAATAATATACAATATGGATACAAACAATGACATATACCGCCGGATTCATTT
>JAAVCU010000037.1 GCA_014802175.1 Bacteroides sp. | reverse complement strand
TCATTCTTCTCAAGCTGGTCGATATAGTAAGCCTTGAAGCCATGCTTACCGAGGCTCTCTTCATATTTAGCCTTATCAAGGGCGAAGGGAAGCATGATTGTTCCGCAATCCTCAGTCTCGGGAGTCCAAGCGATGTCGAGGTAACGGCTTTCGAGTTTCAGACGGAAATGGTCAACCTTATACCAGGGTCCCACTGCATCGTCGGCGAACTGAGCCTCACCGATCTCCTCTGCTGAAGACACACCGGTGGGATAGATACCGATCTTCACATCCTTAGACTCTGCCTCTACAGGCACCTCGAACGTGAATGAGTACTCATGGAACACAGCTTCATCTGCCACACCCTCTACACCTGAAGCAGGAATAGTGATCAGATCTGAATGTTTTGCATTCGCACCGATAAAGAACTTGGCACCGGCATCGGAAGCAATCTTGACAGTGAGTGTATATCTTCCTGACGGAACGTTGGGGATCACCTGATAGATCGGGTGAGCCAGACGGTCGCCATAAAATGCATTGTACAGATATGTGCCGTCAGTACCTTGAGTTCCGTATGTGGGAGTGCCCTCGGTTCCGACAGTTACTTTGGCATCTGCAGCCGGGTCAGCGTATGTGGTCCAACCGGTGAGGTCACCAAGCTCGAAAGAGTTGTTGGTGATGGCACCACTCATGTCGGCACCTGTCTCAGTCTGTGAGAAGATAAGATCGCGCAGACGCTGGAACAGAGTATTGATCTCCTCAATACCGCTACCACCATTCAACGGATCATATTTGCTGCTGGTCTCACCTGCATCAGGATCGTGACCATCATTAAGGTGACCGTCGATCAAATCCTGATAATCACTGGCATCCCACTGATCAGAATACTTGTCAGGAAGCTCCGATGCAACCTCGTTTGCCTCCTTAATCGCGTCACGGAGTCGCATGTAGAAGAAGCAGATGTTCGGGTCGCCGGTGCGGGTCAGCGTAAAGTTATCAACCTTATACCAGTCACCACCGAAGTCATCGTAGGTGCCGTCTGAATTGCAACCACCTGCAAGAATTGTGATCTCGGGAGTGCCATCGGCAACCTCAAACTCGAAATATTTAATTTCACCTTTATCCTTATCCTGGGCGCAGGTAAACATCTCTTTCTGCGATGCCACACCCTCCTGACCTTTCACCTCAAGGAACACGTAATGTCCGGGATCGTTGGCGAATGTAGCCTGAAGCTTGTAATGTCCGGCAGGGAGATTCGGGATAGTAGTTGAAATCACTGTGCCGCGACCATCCTGCCATGTATTGAACATGTAATTAAGATCACAGGAACTCATCTTGTAAGTATCGTTGGAATTTTCCCTCACTCCGGTGTCGCCGGCGGTTGAGAGCAAGTTCCAGCCATACGTGTTGCCCCACTCGAAGCTGTTGTTCGGGATAGCATACGTGTAATCAACGTCGATATCCTTGCCATCTTTCTGAGTGGGCTGAGCAAACACTTTCACACGGAGAAGATCGTAGATCTCGTTAAACTCTTTGGTGCCGTCACCACTAAGTGTATAGTTATCGATCATAGCCTGATACTCCGCCATCTTACCGTCGAACGCATCGTCATAGCTGTTGAGTGCTTTCGCACGCTCCGTAGCCTGGTTGATGGCAAGCTGAACCATCTCCATACCCTGAATTGTCTCGGCATCACCGATACGGGTCAGACGGAAATCATCTGCCTTGTACCATTTTCCATCTCTGATTGTGAAGTTCTCAGCACCGTCAGCACCGGCAACACCGATATTGAACGGCTTACCATCTGACACAACGAAATTGAGTGTGATAGGAACAAACTTAGAACTACCTTCAGTTATGACATGTGTATTTTTGTCTCCTGCATAAAGGAACACTTTGTTGCCCTCACCGGAAGCTACTTTGGCAGAAAGCTGATAGAGACCCGGAGTAAGTGTCACCTCCTGATAAACGGCATTACCACCCCAGTCACCATCTCTCCATGTATTGAAGAGGTATTCGCCATCGGGATTTTCTGTATATTTCCACTGATCTGACGCAGGCCATACACCACTGTCGGATGCGTATTCTGTCGGATAACTCCAACCGAAGGGGAATGCTCCGTCGATTTTATAGCGGCTATCCTTATAGTTAGGATAAAGCTCAAAGCTCGGGTTTACGAGAGCATAGGTGTAATCAGCCGGGATAGTCTTGTTTGTCAGAACTGCCTCGGCAAGATTCTTGTAGGTTTTCTTAATTTCTGACCATCCATCACCTACAATCTCCTTCTCCTCCCAAAGAGTGACAACCTGATTGTTGCGATAATTGTTTCCGAGACCAAGTTCATCTGCTTTCAACTGAGCATCATCGATTGCCTCTTTCACTCGCTCATACATTGCAAGATCGGGAATTCCCTCAAGACCGATACACTTGATATTGAAGTTATCATAATATGCACCCGTTGCAGATGAGGTTGCAGCCTTTTCTACTTTTATTTCTATTTTTCCTTCAGTTCCAACTTGTACTGTTACTTCATGTGAATATTGTCCTGCCGCAAGATTTCTTGCTACGGTCACATTCCCCGGATCATTCGCTCCCAAATCTGTAAAGGGAGCGGCAACGTTATTGATTTTGAACCCATGATTAGTATTCAGATTATAAGCTGCTACCTGATATCTGACTATATAAGTGCCGGCCGGGAGTCCGCTTATGGTCTGAGAGAGATTCCAGTTACGACCTGATGAGCTTCCCAAAAAACCTGCTGCAGAATTATATCCCTTCCAGAACGATACGTCATCCTTTCCATCATATGTAGGACGCTGTAATCCTGTAGTAGCATTGCCACCCTTACTGTTTGTCCATGATTCCTTATCTGCATATCCAAAATCCGGAGACTTCATCAAGAAAGTTACATCCTTTGGAGAATCTGACTTTGCATAATAAAGTTCGTGCAAAAGATCCGCCTGAGTCAGAAACTCCCACTGCTGATTAACATCTGAAGGATTAGAAGTGACAGATGCTAAAACCCCATTTGCTTGCCCAACAGCATTGCCATCTGCATCCGTCAATGTATAGATATTATCCTTAACCTGCGTTAGAGTCCAGCTATTCTCCACTTGATCCATAAAATAGTTATCACCATCCTTACGAATCCATTTATTATCATGTGTTGTCTTAAGAGAATAGCTGCTTCCTCCCTTACTTGTAGGTATAACCTTGCTGGGATAATCCCCCATTACAGCTTGTGTGGTCCATGCTCCACCGGCACGAAGGAATTCACCGGAACCAAGGTTACGCAAGTAGTAAGTCTGACCCGAAACGACACCCGATTTAACAGGAGCATCCGGAATAACAACTTCAGTCGGGCCGTTAGGATCATCCGGACCTTCGATAACGAAAGTGCCCACCACAGGATAGTGGTCAGCAATCTGTGAACCATCGGCGTATGTGAATGAATCATCATGCAGATATTTTTCACACGTAAGTGTGCATGCCGACTGCGCATTATTGATATAGAAAATCTTATCGACAACCTCACCACGCTGCTCACCATACTGGCTAACCATCATTGCTCCGGCACCGAATTCGGGATAGACTCCATCCCACATCAGATCTACCCAGGGATCGTGGATCTCAAGATCGGGATCAGCATTGATGGCATCAATGAAATCTGCCTTTACTGCATCGCGTGTATAACGGCAGTTGGTATCACCGAGTATGATAATCGGATTCTTACCTTTGTGCGCTATGATATATTGAGCGAACTGATTTAACTGCTTCTTTCTGGCGGCAATATCGCCTTCAGTGCTACCTGCCTCCATGTGGGTGATATATACATCAACCACAAGATTTCCTTCAAGAACTACCTGATAGAAACGGAAACCTTTACGAATAAGACCATCAGCCTCATTGTCTGTATAACCATACCAATCGTTCCAAAGAACCCAGTTGTTACCTTCTTTCTCATCATTGACTGCAGGGGTAACACTGTATTTCTTACGAGTCAGAAGATTCAGTCCATCGGTGTTCATGCGCACACTCTGGCTCAAATAACCTAAGAGAGAGCCATCAAGGTTATTCTGCTCGATCTTACCACGATGCTTACTCGAGTTGTAGTAAGTAGACACCCCGTTCATGATGTAATCGTGGTAGTTGAAGTCCTCCGAGAGGGCGACTATATCCCATAGATTCTCGGCGATCAACACACCCATACGGGTAGCTCCTGTATCCTGGGAGCCATCGGCATTCATGGATGGATTAGCTGATCCTATACCATAGTTAATCTCCACCGATGGTGGCAAACCATCCACATTTGACGTCACTGCCGTGAACGTCTTTTTGGCTGCCGGTGCGCTGAACACCGTCATGGCGGCTAACGCCGTCAACAGCCATCTGTTAAAGATTCTTTTTTTCATGAAAAAGTTTTTTGTTGGTATTATGGTATTAAAAACTTTACAAAAAGGTTACGGTTGGGACAAAACGACAGCACGCCGCTGCTTGTGGCAACGACGCAAACGCTCTGTTCCTAAGTATGTTAAATTGCAGTATCGGGGGGGGTAATTGACTGACACTCAATTAGATGCGCATTCACAACACGCATCCTAAAATCAGATATGTTTCGATGGTCAGTCATTCCATGGTGAGTTTATAGCCTTCCGGCGTTATGGTATCATTTTTCGGGGAAGCACCGAGGTTAAGTTTCCGGCTTTTCTCAGCGACATTCCCCAGAATTGATAGTTAAGAATCAGTTAATTGATAGTTTTGAATCGGTTAATTGATAGTTAAAAATCAGTGAGTTTCCAATTACTCCGCAAAATAAGTGTATTTTTTACAATATTCCAAAATTTTTAACAAAAAAATTTTTCACCCTTTCTGGCCGCCCTCCCTCCGGGCGGCTCACGCGGGACGTGCTTACGACAAAAAAACGGCATGGAACCCGGGAAGGGTCCGATGCCGTTGCAATGTTTATGAAGCGCGGAGGATTAGTCCATCTCTTCGTCGGCCGGATAGCCGCCCATCTCGCGGATGGCGTTGCGAAGCATGGTGTGCTGCTGGTAAAGGTTGTTGATCGGTTTCTCGTCCTTGGTGTAGTCGTGCATAGGACTCTTCAGGAAGAAGCTGAGGAAGCGTTGTATGCCGTAACGGCCGGCACGCATAGCCAGATCGCTTAGAAGCACGAGATCGAGACAGAGAGGCGCGGCAAGGATCGAGTCGCGGCAAAGGAAGTTGATCTTGATCTGCATCGAATATCCCATCCAGCCGAAGATGTCGATATTGTCCCAGCCCTCCTTGTTGTCGTTGCGCGGAGGATAATAGTTGATACGCACTTTGTGGTAATATTGAGTATCCTCATCGTTGCCGTGTCCGTAGAGATCGGGCTGATCTTCCGGATCGAGGATGGTCTCAAGTGTGGAGAGTTTTGATACCTCTTTTGTGCGGAAGTTAGCCGGTTCGTCGAGCACGAGACCGTCACGATTACCAAGGATATTGGTTGAGAACCAACCGCTGAGACCGAGACAACGGTCACCGATGATCGGCGCGAAACCGGACTTGACAAGTGTCTGACCTGTCTTGAAGTCCTTGCCGGCGATAGGCATCTTGGTTTTCTCGGCGAGCTCCCACATGGCGGGGATATCTACAGTGGTGTTCGGCGCTCCCATGATGAAGGGACAACCCTCCGCAAGTGCGGCGTAAGCGTAACACATTGAGGGTGCAATGTGCTCTTTGTCGTCAGCTTTCATTGCAGCTTCGAGAGTTTCGAGCGAGCCGTGGATCTTTTCATCTACAGGCACGTAAACCTCAGTTGAGGCTGCCCAGAGCACCACCACGCGCTCCACGCCGGTCTCTTTCTTGAAGTTGCGGATATCTTCGCGGAGCTGCTCGACCATATCCCAACGGTCTTTGCAATCCTTGACGTTATCGCCGTCGAGCCGTTTTGCGTAGTTTTTGTCGAATGCCGCTTTAAGAGGCTTGATGGCCTCAAGTTCCTCCTTAACAGGGAGAATATCTTTGGCTTTGAGCACCTCGGCGTTTACTGCCGACTCGAATGCGTTGGCAGGATAAACATCCCATGCGGCGAATTCAATGTCGTTGAGATCTGCCAGAGGTACTATATCTTTATAGTGGAGATATTTTTTGTCGTCGCCCTTACCGATCCGGATCTTGTCGTATTGTGTTACAGAGCCAACGGGCTTAGCGAGTCCTTTGCGGGCCATGAGAACACCGGTAATGAATGTGGATGTCACTGCACCCAGACCTACTACCATTACTCCCAATTTACCTTTAGGAGCTTCAGCTTTCTTTGATACCATAATTGTTTACTTTTTTCTATCAATACTGCGCAGTCGTCATCATTTTATCTTGCCCTATCCGGATTCGAGCAACAAATAAATGCGTTTCAGAATCATTTTGTCTAAAACCGACGACGCATGGGTTAATTTCTGATTCGGCGACAAAATTAGGATTCATTTTTCAAACCGCCAACGAAAATCAAAGAAAAGCGAGGGTATGAAAATTTAAATTATCTTAAATTTTGCAAGATTGGTTAATTTGAGTTAATATTGTTATAATATTTTCCTCATATGTTAATTTTTATTAATTAAGCACAAAGATGCGTCGCTTCGCGACGCATCTTTGTGGGTGTGGGGGGCATATATTGCTTACCCCACACCAACTCCGCTATCGCTTCGTTGGTATGGGGTTAATCATAAACTCGCCTCTCCGAGGCTCTATCGCTGCATCAGAAAGACAACCTCATAGCTCCGAGGCTCTGTCGCTGCACCAGAAAGACAACCTCATAACTCTAAGGCTCAATCGCTGCAACAAGAAAGACAACCTCATAACTCTAAGGCTCTATCGCTGCACCAGAAATGCAGCCTCTACTCTCAATGTCGCACTATAAATCCGAAGTGGCAGTGTTAACTCTTGATGCTGCGTAATAAATCGGAGGTGTCAGATCAGGAGGTTTACAGTTGGTGACAGATCAGGAGGTCTCCGAGGGGTCAGAGCAGGAGGGTTTCGAGTTGGCGGATGTCGGTGATGGTGTTGGGGAAGGTCTGGGCATCCTCCTCGGCGGTCCAGCCTTTACCTTTTATCCAGATGGCTTTACATCCGAGTTTGATTGCCGGCTCGATATCTTTACGGTAACTGTCGCCTACAACCACTACCTCTTCCGGTTTCAGTCCGAGGTCTTCTACTCCCAAACTGAATATCTTGGGATCGGGTTTGCGCACGCCTACCACAGCACTTTCCACAATCTTGGGGAAGAATTTCGATATGCCGAAATCTTCGAGCACGGTGCGGATATTGCCGTAGAAGTTAGATACGAGCTCTAATTTATACTTTTTGCTGAGGGCTTCGAGCACCGGCACCGCTTCCTGCACTTTGCTTCGCGCACTCTGATAACAGATATCTGCCACCTCCTTGGCTTTTGCCTGAACCTGCGCCGGGGGGAAGAGACCCTGCTCGGAGAGCCATTGCAATTCAAGCTGCATCTTAACGAGGAGCAGGTCGCCGAAGTTATGTTCCGGAAGGATATGGCGTGTGCGCGCCAATTCTCGCTCCGCCTGCACATACGCCTCGCGGAACTCGGCCTTATCCACAGCCACACCTGCCTGCTGATAAGCCGCCCATATAACTTCACTCCAGTGGTCGCCACCCGTGTCGAGTGTGCCGCCATAGTCGAATATTATCCCTTTGATACCGCTAATTTCCATAGTTTAATTCAGTTCTTTAATAAAGTTTTTGCAAATGCGCTCGTGACGCCACATCATATACACTAAAACACCATTGAGCACCGTGAGTTCAAACGCGAAGTAGAGCCAGGGCATACGGAAGATGAGTATAGCGGCAAACAGGGCGAAGGTGCGGGTGTTGAATGAGAGGATGTTGGTGTATTTCATCAAGGGTTTGCTGGCGGCACGGAAGCGATCGCGGAATTCCTGAGGGATGGCGTTGCCGTAACGCTCGCGCAACAGGGCGCGGAGCTTCTGCATCTGAGGTGTGCGGCTCTCCTGCCCTATGGTGTAGTTGGTGTAGGAAGTGAGGGTGAGCTTCTGCCAGAAGTTGCGAGTCCAGCTGAGCGACGCGAGTTTCTCCTTGAGCATGTCGGCGCGCTCCAACTCACTGCCATCCTCACCTTTCAGGAAATAGAGGTGGAACTGACGGTAATAGTCGGCCATGGCTGCCTGGATGCCGTGGAAGAGACCTGTGGTGACTGCCACAACCCAGATCACCCATTTGTGATCCATGAAGAAGTCGCTGGTCATGTTCTCGCGCAGACAGATACCTACATATATGGCTGCAAACCAGAAGTCGCCGCTCACGCCGTCGAGGATACGACCGAGGCGGGAGTATTGTTTCGTCATACGCGCAAGCTGACCGTCGGCGCTGTCGAATGAGTCTGCCCACACCAACAGCACCACGCCGATGATGTTCCACCAGAAGAAGTTGATCCAGGGACTGCAATTCTCGTTGAAGAAGAAACACACACCTGCCCCGATTCCGATGAAGATGGAGGCGATGGTGATTGCGTTGGGAGTGATGCCGAGTTTTTTGGCAAGCAATGCCCACATATAACCGATCGGACGATAGAAGATCAAGTCGAATGTCTCTTCAGTGTCCATTGATTTCAGGGAGTCTTTGAACCCCTGTTTTTTCTCTTTAAGATCGCTCATGACTGTTTCTTTTTCCAATCCTTGATTGCTTGCATAACACACTTTGCGAGATGGGGCGCCGCCTCGGCACGACAGGGGGCGAAGCTGGGCCAGTCGTTGTAGTCGATGATGCGGATGCTGCCATCTTCATCCACGATGCAGTCGCCGCCATAGATCTTCACGTCCATGATCTGCGATGCTTTCTGGCACATATCCTTGAGGTATTGCTCATCGAAGTGCAGACCCTTCGACCTGCCGTTGATGGCTTCGTGACCATATTTGCTGTGACCTTCGTCGAAGGGATAGAACCAGAAGAACCAGTCCTGACCCTGCACACCGTAGAACTTAATCAGGTCGCCGTCGAGATGACGGTTGATAACAGCGCGTTTGATGCCACGGAAGTAATATTCATGGAGCACCTCCTGGGCCTCCTGCGGATGACGGCAATAGCTTACATCCTCTTTGTGCATGGCGTGGAAGTCACCGCGCTTGATCCACACTCGGTCGAAGCCTCCCTTTTCGAGTTCGGCGCGCACATCTTCGTTGGTGTTTACAATAAGGCTATCGGGATAGGGAATGCCGTTACCGAGAAGCACACGTGTCATACGTTCGCGGGTACAGTTCTCGATGCCGTAGCCGGAGTTGATCACCAATCTCCCCTCATCTTCCAGGCGTATGAGCTTTGCGATAGACTCGCGTTCGCGACACATGTTAAGTATGATCGGCTCCTGGATATCTTCTGCCTGGAATTGCTCTTCGTTATAGATCTTGACCTCACAACCACGTTTGCGCAACTGGTCAGCCACGGCATTGAAGATCGCGGCGTCGTTGCCTATATGGTTTGGGGAATAAGCGCCGGCGCGCATCACACCGGCAATCTTTATATCTGCCATTTCGTTTAATTAGAAATTAGTAATTAGTAGTGAGGAGTTAAGCCTTAGGAATTATTAATTATTAATTATTAATCATTCATAAACTCTTCGGCTTTGCGGATGTCGTCGGCGTGATCCACATCGAGAATCTTACCCATGTCGTGAGCCTGCAGAGCAAGACCGCTTGCCACGAGCGCACGCTGATAGTTGCGCATTCGGCTTACACCCTCTTTCAGGCACACGTCGAGCACATCGACTGCCTTGTCGCCGAGTCCGTAGATACCTCCCGACACAAATTCCTTGTCGCCGGGGGCAGGATTCTCCTCCGGCTTGTCGCGGAATGCCTTGATCTTCATTTCAGCATCGGTCTCGACATAAAGGGGCTTCTCGTCGTCGACGAAGGAGGTTACCGCCATCATGCCATCAACTCCGGGTGCCACATTCTCATACGCCGACACATACCTGCGGAAGTCATCTTCGCGGAAGATGGTGTCGACGGTAGTGACGATGAAGCGACCGTGCCCTTTCAACAACCTGCCGAGTTCATAGAAACTATGCATCGACGATGGAGTGGTCTTGATTACGAGATCGATCTTAACGGCAGAGCGATCCTGCAACTCCTCCACGAAGCGTTGCACTTCGGTCATCTGCTCGTTTACAATTATCGCAATGCGGTCGGCACCGCATTCGGTGAATATGCGCACAAGGCGCGCTATCATCGGTTCGCCGTTAAGCGGCACGAGTGGCTTGGGGTAAGAAACCCCCTCCTGCGCAAGTCGTGAACCCTCACCGGCGGCTATAATTCCAAAATTCATGTTGTTTGTCAGATTTAATTTGTCAGATTGTCAATATGTCAATTTGACAGATTCTCAATTTAACAGCCTCAATCGGTGATCTCCTCTTTTGTGAGGTCAACGGTTTTATCGGCTCCACGCTCGGTGCGCACTTTGCGCAAAGGATTGGCGGCAGCTTTCTGATGCTCCATACGGTTGCGGTAAAGGTCGATCGCCTTATAGATTGCCTGACGCATGGAGGTTGGGTCGGCCTTATCCTTCCACGCGAGGTCGTAGGCTGTGCCATGATCGGGCGATGTGCGGATGAATGGAAGTCCGCCGGTGAAGTTAACACCGGTGTCGCCGGCAAGAGCCTTGAAGGGTGCGAGACCTTGATCGTGATACATGGCGAGAATACCGTCAAAGTTACGGTAGGCGTCAGTTGAGAAGAATCCGTCGGCAGAGTAAGGACCGAAAGCCAAGATACCCGCTTTCTTTGCATCTTCAAGTGCGGGGATGATCTCATCGTTCTCCTCGTTGCCGAGCAATCCTTCGTCGCCGCAATGCGGGTTCAGTGAAAGCACCGCGATCTTGGGACGTTCGCAAGTGAAATCACTTTTCAACACCTTCTCAAAACTACGGATCTGATCAAACACCCGCTCACGGGTGATGGCCTGCGGCACTTTTGAGAGAGGGAGATGAGTTGTCACGAGTGCCACTTTAAGCAGGTCGTTGAACAGCACCATCAATGCATGCGAACCGCTTCCCAAGCGCTCCTGCAAATATTCGGTGTGACCGGGGAACTGGAACTCGTCGCTCTGCACAGCTTTCTTTGAGATCGGCGCTGTAACGAGCACCTGAATATCGCCACGCTCCAATGCCTCACAAGCGAGTTCAAGCGCCTGCACCGCAGCTTTGCCTGATTTCTCGGTAGGCAAACCGGGTTCAACATCGTTGTGGGTCACATCGATCTCCACGATGTTCAGTTTACCGTCGCGGATATCGCCGGGGTGCTTTACAATATGGAGAGGGAGGAGCTCAAGGTTAAATTCCCTGCGCGCCTTCTCCACGATCTGAGGACTGCCATAAAAAACCGGGGTGAAAAGTTCCGGTATTTTTTCGTCGGACACGGCTTTGAGCACAACCTCATAACCGATTCCATTTATATCTCCGTGAGTTATACCAACTCTTATAGGTGATGCCATAAATAATTCAATTTAATCCCCAAAATTACAAAAAATTATTGAATATCCCCTCACTCCCACTTAATCACTCATCACTAATACTTATAACTTATTTTGCCAGCATTCCGCAAGCGGCGGCGATATCCTCACCACGCGATGCGCGGATAGTGGCGGTGATTCCATGCTGATTCAGGAAACTGCGGAACATCAGCATCCTGTCCTCGCTGCTCGGCACAAGGTCCACTCCCGGGATGGCGTGGAAGCGGATAAGATTGACGCGGCAATCGATATTACCGATAAGCTTCACAAGCATCTCGGCGTGAGCGATGTCGTCGTTGACATTGCGCCACATGATATATTCGAGCGAGAGACGACGCTGATGACTGAAATCGTAACCGGCAAGCATCTTCATCACCGATGAGATCGGGAATGCCTTCTGCGCCGGCATCATTGATTCGCGCTGCGATGTCTCGGCGGAATGAACGCTGACAGCCACATGCACCTGGGTCTCCTCAAGCAACTCTTTGAGCTGAGGGAGTTTGCCTACGGTGGATACAGTGATACGCTTGGGACTCCATGCCAATCCCCAGTCGGCGGTAAGTATCTCGATAACTTTCTTCACCTCCTTGAAGTTATCAAGAGGCTCACCCATGCCCATAAAGACAATGTTGGTAAGGGGATTCATCTGAGCCTCACCCTTGGAAGCTTTCGGAGGAATACTGAGGATCTGGTTCATTATCTGCGCGGCGGTTAGGTTTGCCTTGAAACCCATACGACCTGTAGCGCAGAAGTAGCAGTTCATCTTACAACCCGCCTGACTTGACACGCAGAGTGTGGCGCGCTCTTTGTCGGGGATGTATACAGACTCGATTGAATTGCCATTGCCAACCTTGAAGAGATACTTCACCGTGCCGTCGGAAGATTTCGCGGCGGAGGATGGTGCCTCCCTGCCAATGATATAGTTCTCGGCGAGCCACTCCTTGTTTTTCTTCGAGATGTTAGCCATCTCGTCGAATGAAGTTACTTTTTTATCGTAGAGCCATTCGGCAAGCTGTTTGCCGACAAATTTCGGCATCTTGCCCCGCAGAGCCACATCCTGCAGCTCCGCCAATGTCATTCCTATTAGCTTTATCTTTTCCATTTAATTTAGTGAGGAGAGGGGGATTAGACACCTTCGGATAATTAATAATTAATGATTAATAATTAATGATTGCTAAATCCTAATTGCGAATTCCGAAAATTACTAATTACTAAATCCTAATTACTAATTACTAAAAGCAAAGCCTCCTTATCCGGGAGGCTTTGCTTTGTATCTGTCAGCCACGCATATTATTCGCCGGCTTCGAATTTGTAGATGTTATTCTTGAGCTTCTTATCACCGTTGATCATCTCCATGAGGTTCGGATTCACGAAACGATAATACTGCTGGTCGTAAGTCTGCTCGTTGTAGGGGAAGTTCTCTTTACCGTTGCCGGTGATCTGATATACATAAACACCATCTTCACCTTTCACGATTGCAACTTTCTTGTCTGCTTTACTACCTGCGATGCGACCCATAACGGCGGGATCAGAAACTCCGGCGTTGTGACCGAAACGGAATGTAGAGACATTGCGAGGCTCAACGTTCATGGCCTGTGCAGCGGTCTGGAGGCTCTGGGTTTTCTTGCCATATTTCTCAAGCATCTTGTCGCCGGCTTTAGAAGCACGAACCTGCTGAGTGAGCATTGAGTTGACATCGGGGTTGGAAACGGGAACATATTCGTCGTAGCTTCTCTCAACTGCCACTGCATAGAGGGCGGGAGTGATAGCGTTCTTTGACTCGTAGATGTGGCTAACTTCGCCATCCTTGCCGTCGATCATGACCCAGCGTACAACCTGACGGCTGTCGGGATAGTATGAGTTCATGCCCATCATGCGGGGGATTGCGGGAGTTGACTGAGTGAGGCTGAAGTTCTGGGGAGTGTAACCAGCTTTCTCAGCATTCTTCACGAAGTCGGCTGCAGTCTTGTTGTCGAGAAGGAATTTCTCAAGTTTAGCACGCTCGTCGTTAACAGTCTTCACGCTCGGACCGAGAACATATTCAGCTTCGTCGTATTCATAGATTGTCTTGGGAGCTTTCTGCTCTACGATCTTAGCGAGAAGCATACCCTGCGGACCGCTCTGGAGAGTGACATATTTGCCACCTGCGTTGCGGAGTGAATCGAGAGTTTCCTGCGGAAGAGCGTTAGTGGCACCCTGTGCTGAGTAAAGAGGAATCCACTGGTTGAGCTGAGTAGCAACTGAGTCGGCTGAGAAGCGGCTTGCAACTGAATCGGGGTTAAGACCGGCGTTAAGCTCTGACATCACTTTCTTGCCGAGGTTCTCTGAAACTACAGTCACGAGGTTGAGCTGGATTGAATCGAGAGCCTGTGTTGTCTTACCCTTGCGAACCACTGTGAAGCCCTGGATATTCTCGGAAATGATCTGCACTTCGTTGGGAGTTGCATTCATCACGAATTCCTTAACAGCTCCGGTGGGGAGGTCTGTTGCGCGGACTGCGTGGTGAGTGAGGCTCACACCCTCTTTCTTGGTGGCTTTGCTGAGCTGACCGAGGCTGTCGCTGAGTTCCTTGACAGTGGTCTGGGCGAGCTGACGCGCTGCAGCGCGGTCGGCAGCCGACGGACCGATGCTTACGCTGAGGAAGCTTACATCTTTTGTAGGCTCGGCAACTTTGAAGAGACCTTTCTTCTCGGCGTATGCTTTCTTGATCTCATCCTCGCTGACGGGATATTCCTTAGCGTCGAGTGAACCGTAAGGGAGATAAGCCACATCTACGTTTGCAGTGGTGATGTAATCGTTATAGAGAGCCTTGCGGTCGAGTTCGTTGGCTTTAACTGTTCCGGCGAGAAGGCGCTGATAGATTGTGCCCTTCAGAGTCTCGTTCATCTCCTTCTCGGCAGCGAGCCAAAGGCGCTGGTAAGGTTCAACCTGCGCGTCGGTAAGACCGTTGCGCTTCGGGTTGAAGATAACCTCATAAGCCTGCTGGGGAGTCTGAACGCTGAGACCGGCGGCGTTGAGCTGACGAACAACATCCATAACCTGCTGGTTCTGGGGGTTCTCAATCATATAATAACGGAGAAGATTACCGGTGGAGCGCACACCCGCTTTGTCGGCAGCCGAAAGCACCACTTCCTGCTGAACGAGCTGATCAATCGCCATCTGCGACAACACCTGAGTGTCGAAATTCGCAAACTGAGCGGGGTTCTGACGGCGAGCGTCCTCAAGCTGACGGTTGAGTTCCTCGCGTTTACGCTGATAATCTGTAAAATCAATCTTTGTGCTGCCTACTTTGGCAATGGTGGTGTGCTCGCCGAAGATGTTACGGCTGTTGGTCAAGGCGTCGCCTACGATGAATGCGAGCAGTGCCAGACCGATGATTACGATGAGGAACACCGATTTACTTCTGATTTTCTCTAATGTTGCCATTCTAATATATAGCTGTTTTAATTAATATCGTTTACACGTTTCATCAACCGCAATGCACCATCTTTACGGCTTAAAATAAGCCAAATTCGGGCACTTTACGGCTAATAAACGTGCAAAGATAACATTTTTGCCAATAATCGGCAAATTTAACCCCTATATTTCTAAAAATTTAAGAATTAATTATTAATTAATACCAAATTCGGCCTTAATTCTATCGACAGCATCGAGTTTTTCCCAGGTAAAGAGTTCCACCTCGCGTTCGAGTTCCTTATCTTCATAACGCGACTTGAATCTCTTCTTCACCACTTCGGGTTTGCGACCTACATGACCGTAAGAGGCGGTCTCGCGATAGATAGGATTGCGGAGTTTCAGACGCTCTTCAATGGCTTTGGGACGCATGTCGAAAAGGTTGGCGACTTTATCGGCGATTTCGGCGTCGCTTAGGTTCACTTTGGCTGTGCCGTAGGTGTTGATGAAGATGCTGACTGGCTCTGCTTTACCGATGGCGTATGCAACCTGCACGAGCATTTCGTCGGCCACACCTGCAGCCACCATATTTTTGGCTATGTGACGCGCAGCGTAGGCTGCCGAACGGTCTACCTTCGAGGGGTCTTTGCCGGAGAAGGCACCTCCGCCGTGGGCTCCGCGTCCGCCGTAGGTATCGACGATGATCTTACGTCCGGTAAGACCGGTGTCGGCATGCGGACCGCCGAGCACGAATTTACCTGTCGGGTTTACGTGGAGGATGAGGTTTTCGTCGAACAATCCCTGAATCTCAGGAGAGAGTTTGGCTTTCACACGCGGCAGAAGCACTTCCTCTACATCTTTGCGGATCTGTTCTAGCATCTGTGCGTCGGCTGCAGCCTGCGCCTCCTTGGTGTCGTCAAGGGGTTGCACGAATTCGTCGTGCTGTGTGGAAACCACTATGGTGTGGATTCTAACAGGTTTGTGATTTTCGTCATATTCCACAGTGACCTGGCTTTTGGCATCGGGACGAAGATATGTGGCGAGTTTACCTTTGCGGTAATAGTTCATGGCATCACCTTCGCGACGGATGTCGGCCAACTCACGCAGGATGAGGTGCGAGAGGTCGAGGGTGAGAGGCATATAGTTCTCTGTCTCGTTTACGGCATAGCCGAACATCATACCTTGGTCGCCGGCACCTTGAAGCTCTTCTGCCGCCTTACCATCATCTTCGCGACTCACTCCGCGATTGATATCCTCACTCTGTTCGTGGATTGTACTGAGGATTCCGCAGGCATCGCCGTCGAAGCGGTAGGCGCCACGGTTGTAACCGATCTCGTTTATGAGCTGGCGCACACTGTTCTGGATATCAACGTATGCCTCGGAGCTTACCTCTCCTGCCACTACAACCTGACCTGTAGTGCAGAGTGTTTCTATCGCAACGTGGCTCTGCGGGTCGCGAGCCAGAAATTCATCAAGCAGTGTGTCGCTGATCTGGTCAGCAACTTTATCGGGGTGTCCTTCCGACACCGACTCGGATGTAAATAAATAGTTCATTTCTATTAATTAGGAATTAGTAGTTAGCAATTAGTAATTATTTGACGCGAAAACATTTGTCGCGAAAACATTTGCCGCGAAAACATTTGCCGCGAATTAGTTGAAGCGAATTAGTTGCCGCGAAAACATTTGTCTCGAAACAGCAATAAAAAAATCGGCTTCAGCTAAGTGCAGAAACCGACTCATATAATAATGCCTGTATGATTCAAACGTATCCGGAGACTTTCCATATCGCTTTCGCGACACACACCGGAGGTTCGCAGTTTTAGCATTTTTTTGAGTGGTTGCAAGCAGCCAAATTTCTCCACTTCCGTCTCCCGTCAGAAACCGGTTTTCAGCTCCGGATTCCGCACGGTCCGCAGAATTGCACTGCAAAGTTAATAATTTTCTCCATTCCTACAAAAAAGATTTTGTCTTAACACGGAATTTTACTAATTTTGATCTTCCCTCTATCCTCTATTATTAATCATTAATTATTAATTATTAATTATTTACTACTTATGATTCAGGAAATACAGGAATACAACAAGAAGTTTGTGGAGAACCGCGAATATGAGCGGTTTGCCACGAGCAAATATCCGGATAAGAAGATAGCTATCGTGACATGTATGGATACACGCCTCATTGAGCTTTTGCCTGCCGCCTTAGGGTTTCGCAATGGCGATGTGAAGATTATCAAGAACGCCGGGGGCACAATCGTGCATCCGTTCGACTCCACGATGCGCTCGCTGTTGGTGGCGGTTTATGAGCTGGGTGTGAATGAGATTATGGTGATTGGTCACACGGGATGCGGTGTGCAGGGGATGGATGCCAATGAGATGCTGCATCTGATGAAAGAGCGCGGTGTGAGCGAGGAGCATATCACTCTGATGGAGCATTGCGGCATCAACCTCCGCGAATGGCTCCACGGGTTTGAGGATACGGATTCCGCAATACATGAGACGGTGGAGCTGATCGCACATCATCCGCTGATGCCGCCGGAGGATGTGAACGTGCAGGGCTTCGTAATGGACAGCTACACCGGCGCTCTCCGCCCGCTGAACCCCAAACCGCAACAAAACTGAGTATTATTCTTGAAGTTATGAACCTAAAGCGAGGTGTTATTGTTTATCAATCAACCCCTCGCTTTAATATTGAAGGAAATCCGGGGTGTCAACAAATATCTGATACTATGGCATACAAAATTGAAGAAATCGAAGGAATCGGCAGTGCTTACGCCGAGAAACTCGAAGCTGCAGGTGTGAATACTACCGAAGAACTCCTTGACCGCGCAGCAACCAAGAAAGGTCGCGAGAAACTCGCAGAGGAGACAGGTATATCTGAGAAACTTATCCTGAAATGGGCTAATCATGCCGATTTATTCCGAATCAAGGGAGTTGCCGGACAGTTTGCCGAGTTGTTGGAAGCAGCGGGTGTTGACACCGTAAAGGAACTGCGGCACCGCGTAGCCGCAAACCTTCACTCCAAACTCGTTGAAGTTAACGATCAGAAGAACCTCTGCAACCGCGTGCCGGCAGAAAGCGAGGTTGAGAAGATGATAGCACAGGCAAAAGAGCTCGACCCCCGCATCACCTACTAACACCCCTACCGCATAAGACTTACAAGACTTACAAGATTGGCATTTTTACTTGCCAATCTTTTTTTTATAAGAAACATCCAATTATCCGATTATAGACAACCTTTATTGGATGATTAAAACAATTCCGAGTGTGAGCCAAAACGAACAAGTGTGATTATTTCTGCTTCCTTGTCAAACCATATCAACAATGTATCACTCTCTACATGACATTCCATATGACCCTTGTAATCTCCTGTTAATAGATGAGGTCTGTATTCTTCCGGAATAGGTTCATTATTTTTTAATAAATTTAAGATGACCTCAAGTTTATCCAGGGTTTCCAACTTATGTTTGTATCGTTTAAGGTCCTTCTTAAACTGAGTTGTAAGTTTTAATATATTCATAAAGAATCAACGAAATTCCGGAAATTTGATAAATCAAGAGTTTCAAGATCCTTGGATTCCTCTGCTTCTTTCATTGCATTTAGAGTAACCCGATTAGGCCTTTCGGAGACAAATGCCATAAGTACGCTCTCTACCAAGTTATTTAGACTGCGATTTCTACGCCTGGCCTCATCTTGCAGACGGCTCAAAAGATTTTCATTTAATCGAAACGATGTCTGTTTCCTTACCGATATTGTGCTCATATCCTTTGAATTATTAAGTAAGAATAAGTTCTATAACTGCAAATATATAACATTTGTATAACACTTGCAAGTTATTGTAAGTTTTTATATCACATATATCGTTTTATTTTTAGAACTTACTTAATCTAACTTTGTTTGAATAAAAAACAATTAGTCAAGTTTTTGTGTTATTGAAGAGTAGATTGCCTGATTGCGCAGAGGCGCGGATAGCGTGATCTTAGACTATTCACCATTAACTATATCAAAACTATGAAAAAGTATTTAGCAGAGATGATCGGTACGTTCGTGCTGACATTGATGGGCTGCGGAGCAGCTGTGTTTGCCGGCATCGGACTCGGAACCACCGGTTATGGAATAACAACCCTCGGAGTGGCTTTCGCTTTCGGTTTGGCTGTTGTTGCAATGGCTTACACTATCGGTAACATTTCCGGCTGCCATATCAATCCTGCCATCACATTCGGCGTATGGGCCAGCGGACGCATGAGCAGCAAGGAGGCGGGAGGATATATGATCTTCCAGGTGATCGGCGCAATCATCGCTTCCGCAGTGATTTATTTCCTGGTCCACACCGGTAATGAGGGTGGAATCTCGGCTGTGTTCAATGACACTACCACTACCGGAGCCAACTCTTTCCTGCCCGGTAATGCTATTCCGGCGTTTGTGGCTGAGTTTATCTTTACGTTTATCTTTGTGCTGGTTGTGCTGGGCACTACTGATTCCAAGAAGGGTGCCGGAGCTTTCGCCGGATTGGCTATCGGTCTGACCTTGGTGCTGGTTCACATCGCCTGCATTCCAATTACCGGAACATCGGTTAACCCCGCCCGTTCTATCGGTCCGGCGATCTTCGCTTGCATCCAGGGTGACTGCACACCGATCTCTCAGCTCTGGCTCTTCATCGTGGCTCCGATGCTTGGCGCTATCGTGAGCGCTGCTGTTTGGAAAGCAATCGGCTCTGACGACAAGTAAATCTGAAAATCTCAAGAATAAATAGTTTCGGGCTCGTATCCTCAATACTCTGTTGAGGATACGAGCCCGATTTTTTATCATTGAAGTAGTTTAAACAACTTCATTACATGCTACGTTAAACCTCCGGATAATTTATAAACACCAGATAAGCACCCTCTCCTTTGATAGAGAATTGACTGCCGGAAGATTCGTTGAGTGTGCCCTGCCACCAGCTGTCGAAATCCCGGATCGGGTATCGCAGCCCCTCTGAACGAAGATCTTTTGCACCGAAATTGAAGATTGAGACTTGCGTGGAGGGGGCGCAATGAAATTCACTATCACCCATTACGGGGATAAATACGCCGAAGTCGGTGTACGCTCGCGCTTCGACTCCCATCTTCATGTAATCGATAAGCAAACTGATATTTCCCAAGGTGTGATCCTCACGTAAACCTGTAGCACCGAGAATGGCTATCTTCCGAACACCTTTCGACATCAGATAACGCACTGATTTGGTCTGGTCGTTGGTTTCCTGATCCGGGAAGCGACGTATGATGTCCGCGTAACGTGTGCGTATCTTCTCCGACATTGAGTCGCAGTCGCCGACAATACGCCATACTTTTCCTCCATTTGCAAGGTAGCGGTTAGCTGCTCCGTCACAGCATACTATCCTTTCGCAACCATTGAGCCAGCGCAATGCAATAGGATTGGTCGGGAACGAGCCGGCATCTATGACTACTGCTTCCGGCGTAAAATCCAATATCGAGTCTTTTTCTGAGTCTTTCATCTGAGTTTATTTATGAATAGCCGACAGCCATTTGCGGTATCCGAAAACTGCTATCACTGCGTAAGCAAGGTAAAGTGCGCCGGTGAACCAAAGATCTTTATACACGTAAAGCACCGCGCAGCCCACGTCTGCCACTATCCATACGAGCCATTGCTCAACATATTTGCGGGCGAGCATCCACATTGCCACAATGCTCAGTGCGGTTGTGAATGCATCTGCCCAGGGGACTGTGCTGTCAGTGTACCTGCTAAGAATATAACCAATGAAAAGAAAGATAGTTGCAAACACTGCTGACAATGACCACCAATAATGCCGCGGGATGTGCGTGATCCGCAACCCGGAGTCATTCCCGTTTTCAGGTTGCTCATCATCTCCTTCTGCAAGATGAGCCACTTTAGATTTTGTTTTGCCGCGTTGCCAGCATATCCAGCCGTAAAGAGAAGCAAGGAGATAATAGATACTGATTCCGAGATCGGCATAGAGTCCGGCGTCATAATATACAAACAGGTATATCGCCGGCATTACGATCCCGGCGAGCCAAAGCCATACGCTTGCCCTATACTCCAGCCAAAGATAAACCACCCCGACCGCCGTCCCTAATATCTCCAGATAATTCATAAATCAGTTTAATTTCTTCTCCGTACACGCGTAGGATGTGGAGTTAATACTATCAATTATCAATAAGAGGGAGGTAGTCGGCGTAGCCTTCCGATGCCATATCTTCAGCCGGGATAAAGCGGAGCGAAGCTGAGTTGATGCAATAACGCATACCGCCGTCTTCAACCGGTCCGTCGGGAAAAACATGACCCAAGTGTGAGCCGCTGGAGGCGGAACGCACTTCGGTGCGGACCCGACCAAAGGAGGTGTCGGTGTGCTCGGTTATTAGCGCGGGATCGATCGGACGGGTGAACGCCGGCCATCCGCAACCGGAATCATATTTGCGAGAGGATACAAAAAGCGGCGTACCGTCGGTGATGTCGACATAAATCCCACGACGGAATTCATGATCATATTCATTTACGAAGGGGCGTTCGGTGGCTCCGTTCTGCGTCACTTCCCATTGCAGGGGCGTAAGTCTATCGCGCAACTCCTCTTTTTCGTTTTTATTCGCTTTGCGCGTTTTCACTTCCTCAAAAAGACGGGGATCCACATGACAATAACCACCCGGATTCTTATACAAATATTCCTGATGATACAATTCTGCCGGATAAAAATTACGGAGAGGTTCGACCTCCACGGCTAATGGCTCGGTGTGACGACGCTGCACTGTCGCCACCACTGCCTCAATCACCGGAAAGTCTGCCGGATCAGTATAATAGATTCCGGTGCGGTATTGAGTGCCGATATCGTTTCCCTGTCTATTCAGTGAAGTGGGATCTATACTTTTGAAATAAATAATCAGAAGTTCCGACAAACCTACTTTCGTGTCGTCATAAACAACCTCCACAGTCTCTGCCGCTCCGGTTCGTCCGGTGCATACCATCTCATAAGTAGGATCTGCGACATTGCCGTTAGCATATCCGACAACAGTCTTCACCACTCCATCAACAAGCGAGAAGAGATGCTCCGTACCCCAGAAGCATCCCCCAGCCAGATATATCTTTTTCTTCATATCAGTCTATCGTTTTGTTTATCTGTAAACACTTGCCCAAAGGGTATGGTTTAATGATATCAGGATTGGCGGGCACGGCTGATGGTGACGAGCCATACGCCGGAGAAGATGAGGATCACGGCCAGTCCTTTTAATGGTGTGAAGATGTCGAGTCCGAGGCAGATGCCGGTGATTGTTGCAACCACAGGCTGAACATAGTTGTACATTCCAACAACCGTGGGACGTAAATTTTTCTGACCGGTCATGATTCCGATATAGGCTATGTATGTACCGAAAACAACGACATAACCGATTCCGGCCCATTCAAACAGTGAGATCGCGTGCCAGTTCATCGTGGTGAGCCAATGCAGGCTGCTCGGAAGCGCTACAACCGAGGCGGAGAGGAACATCCATTTCATTAATGTTACGAGCGAATATTTCCTGATGAAATTGCGGTAGAGCGTCAGGTAAAGGGCATAGCTGAGCTGCGCACATAGCACGATTATATCGCCTAATGCCGGATTGGCACCGCGGGCGCTGATGGCTCCTCCGCCGAGGATCAGAATTATAGCTCCGGTTGCGCCTAAGACTATTCCTCCAGCTTTCTTGAGCGTGATGGGTTCACGCAATATCAGCCACGCAAGGAGCATCACCCACATTGGCATGGTGGTGGTGACAAGGGATGCCTCGCCGGGAGAGGTGAGGCTGACACCTATTATGAAGCATCCTTGATTAAAGAGCACTCCCAACATTCCGGCTCCAAGCAATCGCAGGATATCTTTCACGGGTACGTGCTCTCGTTCGGTAAACAGAGAGGTGACCCAAAACAACAGTGCCGCACCGGCAACCCTGAAATCTACCATTACAACCGGGAATACGACTCCGGCAGCAAAGACCATTTTTGCCACAGGAGACATCAATCCCCAAATGACATTCGATCCGAGCATAGCAAGATGCCCCTTCACCTTATTCTTTTCCATTCTTGCAGAATTAAGAGTGTGTTTACTTTTAAACCTAATTAATGAAGAGTGTGTATTATAATTTTTGATTTCATCACAAAGGATCTTTTGGGCGCTTTTTCAAAGTTTCATCAGTCGCAATGCCCGCATTGCTCCTTCTTCAATTTTGAAAAATCACTCCGAAATCTCTCTTTGTGCTAAAATCATTTAAAAGCAAACACACTCTAAGATGCAAAGTTA
>JAAVCU010000036.1 GCA_014802175.1 Bacteroides sp. | reverse complement strand
ATCTCCACACTGTCCTCTTCCGACAAACCTATGGGAATCTGCCTTACAACATCGTTCACAGTCAATGCGGAGTCACCCACTTCGAGAAGCACCTTGTCGTCGGTTGCAGTTTCCACCTTCGGCGAACCGCAACCTGTCAGGGAGATTCCCGCCATGGATGCCACCATTCCAAGCAATATGAGTCTTTCTTTTCTCATTAGCTTACAAATTTAGCTAATTTCTTATAATAAAAAAAGCCGAGTCGCTTAAGACTCGGCTTCATTCTGATTTATATCTTATTTCTTTACGCTTTTTAACACTTTTTGATTCACTTTCACCGGATATTTCTTTCTCAGCTCCTCTTCCCAGGCATTCTGGAACTCGTTTTGATAATCGCTGGTGACAAGTCCTCTTACATCCGTATACTCTTCCGGCGCGGTGAGAACTCTTGGGTCGATCATGAAGTAAACCTCCATACCTTTCTTTGAAGGTTTAACCTCCGGACCATCGAACAATAAGTTGTCGATCATCGGATTTGAGCCTTTTTCGGCAAGAATCTTCTCGATGGAAACTTTAGAACCGAATGTTTTGCGAACCTTGTTTACGATTGAATCGCGACCGGTTTCGGCTGCTAACTTCCTAACCTCATCGGCTATTGAATCATTCGCCGCCTGAACGATATACCCTTTTGCGTGAGGCACACTCCACTGGTAATCGGCACGATGATTCTCGAAGTAGCTTTTCAGACCTTCTGTATCTTTGGCTGCCTTATCCCAGATCTTCTTGACGCTGATCTCATAAAGAAGACTTCCGTCTACATATTCATGATAGAGATTGCGGTAATCGGGTTCCTCGCGTTCAAGGCGGTCGATCTCCGCGTCTACAAGTTTGCCGTTATAGAATCCAGCCATATTTGAATCAAACAATTTTACGGCAGCATTCTTGTTTGGCTGAATGAAACCGGGGATTCGCTTCACAAGATCTTTGACCGGAGTGGCAACTCCATCGATTGCGAAGATAGCAGCATCTCCCGCCGATCCATTGTAAGTGGTGTAGAAAGCTGAGTCGAGACCGTTGGTCATCAGATATTCATGAATAGAAGCTACGACCTTGTCGTTGACTTTCCCTTTGTGACGACCGGCAAGATTCTTTGTCTGATTGTCTCGGATCATTATGAAGCGATCGTCCTGCGGCGACGTGATGCGCTGGAAGAACTTAGGCTTCATTTGCTCTTTATCCTCTATTCCTTTCTTGCCCGTTTTGTTGATGATGTGCCAACCGAAACGTGTTCTGAATGGTTCGCAGATGGTATTTTCATCCATGGCGAAAGCAATGGAATCGAAGGGTTGCACCATCTCACCGCGACCGAACCAAGGAAGCATACCTCCCTGACGCGCGGAGCCTTTATCATCTGAATAACGTGTTGCGAGATCAGCGAAATCGGCGGGATTGCTTTTGGCTACATTATACAAGCTGTCGATAAGACGCTTAGCCTCCTTATCAGCCTCGACATCTCCCTCTTTTACCATCTTCAGAATATGGGCAGCCTGAACTTTACCGCTCGCCGGACGATGTTTACCTCCTAAAAGGATATGATAGCCGACAGGGCTTTCCACAATCTCCGACACCTCACCTTCGGGGGTGTTATATGCCGCGATCTCGAATGTGTAAGGATACTGCTGGGCAGTGATATAACCCATATATCCGCCGCGGGTGTTTGAACCGCGATCTTCCGAAACTTGCGCTGCGAGTTCAGCGAAATCCGCTCCGGCAAGCAACGCATTGCGGACGCTGTCGAGACGCTGCAGCTTTTTATCGTTTTCAGTTGAGTTTTCGGCCTTGAAAAGCATTATATGACGCGCCTCAACCTCCTGTTTGGCGCGTTCATACATCTCATCAAGCAATTTATTCATATATACTGAATCTGCAAGATAAGGGGAGGCAAGATCACGTCGATACTGGTCGATCTCTTTTCTGAACGATGCAGTAGTGTCGATCCCCTCTGCCTTAGCATCGGCAACCTTCATTTTGTAGAGCTTGAACATCTCCACATACTCATCCAAAGGTTGCTGGCTCAACTGCTGCTGGCTATTCTTGCCATACAGATATTCAAATTCAGATTTGGGGACATCCACCCCGTTTACAGTCATGATTATCGGATCTTTCGCCATCAACGCGAAAGCTGCCAGACCTAATCCGGACGCAAAAACTAATTTCTTATTCATATTTATCTAATAGACTCCGGCTCGCGGAATTTATATGATTATCGTTGATATGGTAATCAAAAAATTGTCACCTACTCTTATTAACGAACTTAAATCCTAAAAATTGCAGCGCGTCGGTTTCTTATTTATTTCTATCGCTTTTCGCTCCGGAATCAGTTACCCATTTCTGAGATAAACTTGATCCTGACAAGGCGTATACTCTCTTCGTCATACTCATCACCGAGTTCCTGAATTGCCATCTCCAGGCTGTCTTCCTCCTCCTCTTTGAAATAAGTGAAGATATCCTCTTCCTGATCTTCATCAAGTATCCCCTCAATGAAATAGCTTACATCGATCTTTGTTCCTCCCTCCACTATCGATTCAAGTATATCGAGAAGTTCCGAAAACTCGAGACCTTTGCTCTCAGCCAATTCATCAAGATCAATCTTGCGATCTATTGCCTGGATGATGCTCACCTTGCGGTTGTTATCCTTTGGCATGGCGCGCACGCGGATATCTTCCGGACGCACAATCTCGTTCTCTTCCACATGACGCTTTATCAACTCGAGGAATTCTTTCCCATATCGTTTCGCCTTTCCGGTTCCGACTCCGGGAATGTTGATAAGATCCTGTTCGGTGATGGGATAAAGCGTTGCCATAGCCTCCAACGACTGCTCCTGGAATATGACGTAGGGTGGAAGATTCTTCTTGCGAGCCACATTCTTGCGCAGATCCTTAAGCATGGCGTAGAGTACCTGATCGGCGGCTCCTCCACCTCCGAATTCGTTACCCGCGGGGTCGGAATCTATCACCGAATAATCCACATCCTCCACAATCTTGAACGATCCCGGTTTCTCTATGAATTCCTCACCTTTTTGAGTGAGTTTCAGATTTCCGTAATTCTCAAGTTCACGCATCAGATAGCCACCGATCACGCCCTGGCGCAACAGACTTGCAGTAAATTTCTCTCCCTCTTCGCTTAAAGCTCCGAAGGAGTCGATTCCATCATGACCGTTGCTGCGAATCTCATCAGTCTTCCGCCCTATGAGAATATTCACTATATATTCCTGCTTATAGTTCTGATTGACGTCGCGCACTGCCTCCAGAGCCGCTACAAGCGCATCGCGGGCCTCTACCTGCTTCTTCGGATTGCGACAATTATCACAGTTTCCGCAATTCTCCTCTTCATAATCTTCTCCAAAGTAATTAAGAAGTATTTTACGCCGACAAACGGATGATTCAGCATAATTGGCAGTCTCCTGAAGCAACTGGCGCCCGATCTCCTGTTCGTTAACAGACTTGCTCTGCATTAGCTTGTCGAGCTTCTGAAGATCTTTCACACTGTAATATGTAATGCAATGCCCTTCGCCTCCATCTCGTCCGGCACGCCCAGTCTCCTGATAATAACCTTCCAGACTTTTCGGTATATCATAGTGTATCACAAACCTAACATCGGGTTTGTCTATACCCATGCCGAATGCTATCGTGGCTACAATAACATCCACTCTTTCTTCAAGAAACGCATCCTGATTCTCGGAGCGTGTCTGCGCATCCATACCGGCATGATACGGCAGGGAGGAGATACTGTTTATCCTTAATGTGTCGGCAAGTTCCTCAACTCTTTTGCGACTTAGGCAATAGATAATTCCCGACTGACCGGGATGACTCTTGATATACCGGATTATGTCGCGGTCAACATTTTTTGTCTTCGGTCTGACCTCGTAATACAGATTTTTGCGGTTAAAACTCGATTTGAATACCTTGGCATTCATAATATCCAGATTCTTCTGGATGTCGAGTTGCACTTTCGGGGTCGCAGTGGCAGTAAGGGCTATCACCGGGAATTTACCGATAGCAGATATAAGCGGACGGATCTTGCGATACTCCGGTCTGAAATCGTGTCCCCACTCCGAAATGCAGTGAGCTTCATCTATCGCGAAGAATGAAATCTTAATAGATTTTAGGAATTCTATGTTTGCCTCCTTTGTCAAAGATTCGGGAGCAACATAAAGCAACTTGGTCTTCCCTGCCCTGACATCCTCTTTCACAGCATTCACACCGCTTTTAGTTAACGATGAATTAAGGAAATGCGCCACACCGTCGTCGTCTCCATAATGCCGGATAGCATCCACCTGATTTTTCATAAGGGCTATGAGCGGTGAGATCACCACTGCAGTTCCATCGAGCATTAACGCAGGCAACTGGTAACATAATGATTTACCGCCACCCGTTGGCATAAGTACGAACACGTCATTTCCGGCGAGCAGACTTTCTATCACCGCCTGCTGTTCACCCTTGAACTGGTCGAATCCGAAATGATATTTTAATGCTGAATAGATGTCAGGTGTTGTGGACATAACAGTAATTATTATTTCAGAGAAGCCCTCTCTGTTTTTTCTTTACTACAAAATTAAAATATTTTTTTGAATTTCAACATTTTTAACTAATTTTTTATATTTATTTTTCTAATTCCTTTTTTTTGTCTATTTTTGTGACTTAAAATCTGAAATTTTAAGATTTGACTTGTATTATTCTAATATACATCCACTTAGACTTGTATCTATAATCTAACTCATACATTAATATATGAAGAAGTTTCTTTTCTACTCCGGCGTAATTTCCGCCATCCCGATGCTGCTTACGGGTTGCATCGATCAGGATTATGATCTGGATAATCTCGACAAAACGTCTGATATCCGCATCGACAATCTCGTTCTCCCAATGAATCTTGACGCCATCACTCTCAAAGACATTCTCGATGTCGATGCCGACAGCAAGATTCAGGCTGTGACAATCGATGGCAAAGAGTTTTATGCCGTGACTCAGCATGGTGAATTCAATTCGCAGGCAATTGATATCCCGCAGTTCGGAGTCAATACTCCGGACGTGGCTCCGACAAACGCCACCTTCGATCTCTTCACTCCGATGGCTACCAAAGCTGCTTCCGATCCTGTTTCTTTTGAATATCACCTGCACGACTTCACGTCGCAAAAGGTAGAATTCAATGGAACGAATATCGACGAATCGGTGAAGGCTCTCTATTCACTGACCTCCCTCCCCGCGAATCTGAGCGTGACACTTACAGCCATGGATGTTCCAAGTTTCGCCAGCGTGTCTTTCTCCTCTATAACCCTAAACATTCTGAAGGGTCTCAAATTCAGCAATATCCCCTCCAATTACAATTACGATCCTAATACAGGAGTTCTCGCCATCACTAATCTGGACAACTCTTCGAACATCACAGTGATCTCTCTGAACCTCGAAGGCATAGATTTAACAAAATACGACACTAATGTCACAAACGGCGTTTTCGCTATCAACGATCAGCTTGATATCACCTCCAGTGTGATAAAAGTGGAAATCGATCCGACGAAGATTCCGGCAAACTATACACCCAACAACATCATCACTTTCTCGGTTAAGACAAATATTGATGATCTTACGGTGACCCACGTTTCCGGCGAAGTTGAATACAAACTCGAGGGCGATGGTCTTAACATTGCACCCGTAGATCTTACTGATATTCCCGATTTCCTCAATCAGGATGGCTCGAATCTCAAGTTGGCAAATCCGCAGATCTACATCAATCTGAACAACCCGGTTGCTCCTTATAATCTCTATTATCAGACCGGACTTAAATTTACAGCTGTGCGCGAGTCCGGTTCTGCTACATTTGAACCCGACAACAATAAGCTGATTGCAACACGTCCGAACAACGCGGGTCCATACAACTTCCTTTTGGCTCCGTCTCAGACCACTCCCCTCCCGGACTATTCAGCAAACCTTGAGTTCATACAATTCTCTTCACTCTCAAACCTTCTGAGCGGTAACGGTCTTCCGGATGCTATCGACATTGAACTCATCAACCCGGGAATTCCATTGCAGTCGGTTATTGATTTCGAGCTCGGCAAGCAGATTGACGGTATTTCGGGCACATACGATTTCCTGGCACCTATCGCCTTGAACGATGGCTCGGTAATAGTATATTCCGACAAAAAAGATGGTTGGTATAGCGATGATCTCGATAAGCTTACAATCGATGTACTCCAGGTCGATGCTGATGTGACCACAACTTTACCTCTCGAAGCAAAACTGACTGCTTACCCGATCGATATAAACGGTAACCGCATCAACCAATCCAAGGCAGAGATCACTCTTCCGGCAAACGCCAATGGCGATCACATCACAATCAAAATGGAAGGTCCGATCAAAGATCTCGATGGTATTGAATTCACCGCCATCGTAACCCCCGGATCTAACGAGGCTCTGGCACCTTCTCAGACAATCACACTGAAAAACCTTAAGGCTAAGGTTTCGGGTGTCTATACTTTTGATCTCGACGACGACGATGATAATGACTAACCTCTAACGACAGAAGCATAAGTAACCATGAATTAATAATTAATATATTGAATATTCAAATAAATTGAATATGTGCTGGATAGCTCAATTATTAACTATTAATCATTAATTATTAATTACTTATTATGAAATCTATAAATAAAATACTGATTCTATCTTCCTTGGCTCTGACCACAGGCTTTGCCAACGCACAGAATACTTATTCAGGTTATTTCCTTGATGAATATACCTATCGTTACGAGATGAACCCCGCTTTCGGCAACGAAAAAGGATTCGTTTCAATGCCGGCTCTCGGTAACATGAATATAGCAGTCCATGGTTCGCTCCATTACAATGACCTGATTTACAAAAATCCTAACGGCGACGGAAAAAACGTGCTTTTTACTAACGCACTTATTGACCCGAACAAGGCCATGAGCAAGTTCGGCAACCGTAACCGACTCGGCGAGACCCTTAAGCTCAACATCCTCTCTGTCGGATTCAAAGGTATGGGTGGTTACAACACAATTACAATTTCTGCCAACGAGAGTGCGGAGGTTTCGCTGCCCAAGGCTTTCTTCTCACTTGCCAAGGAGGGTATCGGCAATAAGACGTACGATATCACCAACCTTTTCGGCGGAGCCAGCGCATACGCCACAATTGCCCTTAACCACTCGCGCGATATCAAGCAGGTTCCGGGACTTCGCGTAGGAGCTGCTCTTAAAGCCTATCTGGGTATCGCCAACGTCGATCTACGACTTAAGGAAGCTGAACTTGCTTTGGGCACAGATGCCTGGACTGCCAAAACCAAAGCGGAAGTATATTTCTCCGGTTCTGGTGCAAGATTTGAGACCGATGAATATACCCCCAAGGGTCCGGATGCCGGCGCACCACGCCGGTATGTGTCGGGAATCAACCTCGACGACTACACACCCGGCATCACGGGCTTCGGTATGGGTCTCGACCTCGGTGCGGAATACAAATGGAAAGATTTCCGCTTCTCTGCTGCTATCCTTGATCTTGGTTTCATGTCGTGGGGCAACACCATCAAGGCTTCAACCAATGGTGTGCAGTCCTTCACCACCGATGCCTACACATTCAGCACAAACGGCGATGCACCGAACTCATTCGATAACGAGCTTGACAAACTCTCCGACGACCTCGCAAAACTCTATCAGATGACCGAGACCAAAGAGGCTCATTCACGCACAAGGGCTATGGCCGCCACTTTGAACTTCGGTGCAGACTACGAGTTCCCCTACTACCGCAAGTTGCATTTCGGCCTGGTCAACTCCACCCACATCAACGGACCTTACACCTGGACACAGTTCCGTGTATCGGCAAACGTCGCACCGGTCAAGGTTTTCTCTGCAAATGTGAATATGGAGATGGGCACCTACGGCGTAGGCTTCGGATGGTTACTTAACCTCCACGTTACAGGCTTCAACCTCTTCTTAGGAATGGACCATACCCTCGGCACTTTGTCGAAACAGTTCATCCCTCTCAACTCCAACGCCTCCCTCAACTTAGGTATCAACTTCCTCTTCTGACACCCTACTCCACCACGATAATCCAAATCGCCCCGGAAGTCATCCAACTTCCGGGGCGATTCTTTTATACCTCCTGCAACTATTGCAGTTACCGTATCTATCTTGCGGCTGTCATGGCATCGATCAAGTCCTGATAGCAGGTGACTTTATGATACTTGACATTATCGGTTGACATTTCGTTGAATAGTTGTGATGCGCAGTCAATCTTGGCATTTTCAATAGCGTTGAGCTGCATGGAGCTGAGAGAACCTTTGGTCTCAGCAATAAAGAAAATGTGCTTGACATTGCCTTTCAGCATCGCTATCGCCCAGTCGGGAGCATAGTTGCCGACGGGAGTAGGAATATTGAATGAGCGTGGGAGTTTAGCATAAACCACCACTTCGTTTGCCTCATCAAGGTCATGGGCGAAGTTGCGCTCGCCGATACTGTCGGAAACAACATAGTCGGTGACGTGTTTGGTTGCCTGATAAGCCTTGTCGAACTCAGCTTTGCTTGCGGCAGTGAAGATGTCAGAGTCATACGTTCCATCTGTAAGATGGTAATGTATGTGGTCCACAATCATCGTGGCTTTCTGCTCACGGATGATTTGCACAACCTTACGGATAAATTCTT
>JAAVCU010000035.1 GCA_014802175.1 Bacteroides sp. | reverse complement strand
TGGATGCTTTGCCTCGTCTAACTGATATGTTGTTGTTCGTTTTCATCGTGCGACATTTTTTTTATGCGTCTATCGACTATCGAAGTTTTGCTTGCTCGTTGAAAGTATGGCGTGCGGAGACAAAGAAGGGCTGTTCGCCTTCGGCTGAAAAATACGAGTGCAAAATGAAGTATTCGCCGGAGCCTGCGGAGGCAAATACTATTTTGTGTCTGGAGATTTTTCAGCCAAAAGGCAAAAGAATAGCCCTGCTCCGCACGTTTTCAATTACGAGCAAGCAAGGCTTCCTTAGTTGATGTACAGCAATAAATTGGAGCGAAGATTCCGCGCCGGTGAAAACGAATTACAACATATTGGCTACTGAAATCTTATATAGAACTTTCTCTATTGAAGAATATTAGAGTAGTATGTGATTGTTTATGTTTTCAAAGTGATCTCAAATGGATGATTGTAAGGACATGTTCACTTAATTATAGACTAAAAACACTGATTTTCACGCCAAATGGGACAAATGTCCCACTGACTATCAGATATTTTTAGTAATTTTGCTTAATTAGAGATAATAGACTTTGATATGAAGATTAAGAAAACCGATACTGGTTCAACAATAGGCATAGTCATTGCAATCATCATTGCATTGTATGTCCTAATGTGCATTTTTGGTGGGTTGCCTATTCCACGTGGAAATAAAGTCAACAATAATTACTATACCTATTATAAAAATATCTTTGGAATATATTATATCTCGGTCGAAAATGCCCCCGCACTGTTCAATCATGGAAGTTGGGGATATTTGGAGGATGTAGATGGCCGGACCTTCAAGGTGTTAGGTGAGGGATGGGCAAAAGATGCCAATCACGTATGGCATGACGATAAGATTATAAAAAATACCGATGTAAACTCATTTCATATAAATCAGCATGGCGTTGCAGTAGATAAGGATAAAGTCTTTATACGGGATTCTTCAAACGACAAAGATTATATAAGACCTTCACATAGCGGTATAGATGTCGAAACGGCCGAATATTTTGTCTACAGACTTGAAGAACTTCAAGATGAATGGATGCGAGACAAGGACTTTGTTTATCACTACGACCAGAAAATTGATGTGGATAGAAACAGTTTTGAAATTTATGGTGAGGACTGGTTCATAGACAAAGATTTTCTTTATAAAACTCTATACAACGATGTAACCCGAAAGTGGGATTTACACCGTATTGATTCCTTGCAAAGACCCATAGAGGTCGGTTATAATTATTTCCGTAATGGCAGGAATATTATCTACTATGATTCAATAATACTCAAAGACATAGATGTGCAGCGATTTGAGGAGATTGGAGTAGGCAAATACCGGGTCAATAACATGTTGTTTCTATGGGGCAAGCCTTTCCTTAAAGACTCATTAGATGTAGAAAATGCCAGATTTTATTATCATGGTCATATAGCAGCTGACAATGAGAATGTGTACTATGTTAGTGAACTTCTTGATGACATTGATGCCTCGACATTTCGACAGATTGATGACGAAACATTTGAAGATAAGAGTTATATCTATACCATAAAAGAGAAAGCTTGGGGAGAGGCATATCCCTTTGTCAAAAAGAAAAAATGATTTGATATGAAACTGACCGACAAATTTCAAATGAAGGATAATCAAAAACATTTATTCTTTGGTATGTTAGCGTTACTGGCCCTGACAATCTTTACCGGATGTAGTAACAGAATAGATTATACAGACGGCGAGCCTGTGAAGTTCTCCGACTTGCCAAGAGAAGTACAAGACACTCTTATTTGGTGGGAAGAACATACAACCATGTCGATTGGAGATACAGTTGTTGTTGAACTGGACGATGTAATATGTTTTGAATCAGACTATGTGTTTTTACGCTCTGAGTTTGGACCATGGATAACATCAAGAGGATTACGTCGAAACCGTGATGGTAAAGAATGGAAATTTAGTGGCAATCTGAATATCCCGACACCGATTGTCGCTATTGGCGATACAATTTACATACCGTCAGAATATAACCTTCTTACTTATATCCAAGATAATCATGATGCAGTCTTTTTCCGTCAGGTACTAAAGTAGAATGTGTATATGACAAACAAAGAATTATTTTTAACCATAGTTGAGCGGCTAAGAGCAGAGCCTTTTCTCAATGGCTTTAAGTTCCGTAAGCGTGATTCTTCTTTCATTCAACAAAAAGGAGATTTGCGACGGCACATCGAATTAGATCATTGGAATAAGGAGGGTGTGCTTATAGTCTATCCTATATATATGGTTCGTTTCGATATTCTATTGAAATGGTTTGAGCCGTATAACGTCAAATCACCGCAGGATCAGCAGGATAATCCATCTATTGGATTTACCGGAAATATGCTTGGTCGACAAGATAAATTTAGGATTACAGAATCAACATTCGAGCAGGACTACACAACACTCCGTGATTCTCTTTCCGAGTGTTCCGATATTGTATTTTCTTCGTACAACTCGTTACGCGATATGTACGACAGAGTGATAATACCTATATTGGAGAGTAAACAGGCATTGCCAGATGTCGGGGCTGACTGGGCGTTTAAGTATCTTACACTAACGCGTATTGAATCACCTGAAGATTATCCGGCAGTCAAAGAATTGGTCTTGGCGCAAGTCCACAAAATGGCTGAACGTTATGAGCCAAATATAATGGACTATTTTCCTCGACTGGATGAGATAATCAGCGTTATGGAGCAGACTTTTCCAACAAAATAAGTATATACTTTTGGAATGCCATACAAATGGAACTGACTGATAAACGATATAGCAATCAAATTTTTAAGCGCGTCTCATTCTGCAATGGTGGCATTGCCGTGTGGTGGACTAAAAAGAGATTTGAGCAATGTCAATTTCTTGGGTGTGATTTTTCCGATGTCCTTGCAAGAGGATGTCGATTTATAGAATGTGTTTTCAAAGGAGGTAAGTTACAACAGTTCTCTATGGGCGGACGGACTTCTGTCTTGTTGCGGAAAACTGTCTATATGGGTTGCACTTTTGAAAATGTCAAATTAAGAAGTCTCGGAATTGCAGATTTCATTGGTTGCACGTTTATTAACTGCGACTTCAATACCACATTCATTGCCGCTTCATTTTCAAATTGCAGATTTGTCGGAACCATTCATGGTTGCGTGTTTTGCGGACCGAAATTCGACGGCTATTATTATGGGGATAAATTATCATTTTGGGTGTCTAATAAAGGACGATTGGAGGATGTTGACTTTTCCGAAGCCAGACTTATTGACGTAGATTTTCGCGGAGGTATTGATTTATCCAAGGTTCGGATGCCTCACGCCACCATAAACAAGATGTGATTATGAAGATACAGGACATTAAAAAGCATATTTTCTCCACCTTGGAGCCATTCGCCGCTGCTAACGGTTTTAAGATTCTCAAGGGGCGATTTGCATTGAGTCGAAAAGCTGGTAACCGTACTGAGGAAATATTCTTCACTTATTGTTCATGGGGGTTTGAGGTAAACATATTTCCGTATGTCAGTGTGGACTATAGAGAAATAACTACAATATGTAATGACTGTGGATTCCATCTGAACCATTCTGCATTTATAAACCTTTTACTGCTTCAAAGAATAAAAATACAAGGATTTAATCCGGATTTAAGATGGAAAATGCAGGTGGCCACAACAGACCGCTTTATTCTTTCAGATGATGAGACTGACGAATATAATCAGCTTGATATGGGGCTGTCTACATTACTTCCTATTGCGTCGGATTTTCTCTCTCAATATGATAGTATTAACTCAATCGACCAGCTATTCAATACTATACCAATAGAACAATATAGCCCATATTGTTCCGGGCTTGATACTCATTGTATGGTTGGGCTAATTTCTGCTAAGCTCTCTAATAACGCTGATTACGAAAATATTAAACGTATGTACCAACGAATAGTGAAAAAAGAAGATTTCACAAACGAGATGAAATCATCTTTTTCACGAGTTGTTGCTTATCTTGAACAAATATGAAGCTGACCGATAAACGATTTTGGATAGCGTGGGGAGTGTTGCTCGTTCTTATGGTTGGATGTTGCATATCCGAGGGTTGGAGTGAAGATACGGTAATGCTTGGCGGAGTTTATGCGCTGTCTCTTTTATCAACATGGCTATGTCACAGAGTCAGAACGAGAACTGCATTTGTCAACCTGATTGTAATGTTCGCCTATAATACCATACTTGGTTATAATCTTGTTTTTAATAGCAGATATGGAGTAGGAATAACATGGTGGTTCCTTATATTATTGCTCAATACTATTCAATCCCTCTCATTGTTAGTATCTTTACTAATTATTCGATTTAGAAATTCTAAACAGTTTTAATGTTGACTTTCAGTCCCGGAAAGGTGAGTCTGTGATAAGCCGACAAGAAACGAAGGCGGATTATCACTGTCTCACCCCGTGGACTGCTATACAAGTGGAAAGTGAATGAGCGGTCGTATAGTCCACTCACAGCAACGGCGAAAAGAACACGGAGCGCAGCCAATAAGTCTTGGACTGTGGCACAGCGACGTCTCCGTCGCGCCACTCCGAGGCATTGGCTTCGCTCGGTGTTCCGCCGTTGCAGATAGGAGTGAAGCGGTCTGAGGTAGTGCCGGACTCGCTCCAAACGCCTCATACGGCATCACGCCGAAACCAACCCAGACCGCCCATCCTCTTTCCACTTTGGGACTGATAAATTATAACAACCTTGCAAATAATTCTTAAAATGAACCTTAGAACTTGATTGCTAACCAAATATTTTGTAATTTTGTATTTGGAAAAGGACCCGTAGAGATGGGTTGTCGTTAGTGTTTCTTGAATATTTGATTTCAGGCACTAACAAGGCACTAAGAATTTTTTATGGAGCATAACTGCTTGATAAAAGTATATTTGGAGTGTAAGGTTCAAGTCCCTCCAGCTCCACAAGGTTAAATTATATTTAATGATAGAGAATGATAACTGAGGATATAATTAGCATATCCTCAGTTATTTATATATGTGATTAGGTGATATTGAGTGATATTCGATGATAGCGATTTGGGTGGCATATTAAGGTGGCATGAACCCTGTTCTATGAAAAAAAGGTGGCACGAGAGGTGGCACGAATTTGTATTTTTTTCTAAAATTTAAGGCGACCGGTCTTCACAGATCAGTCGCCTTTTTGCAATCACTATTATAAACCATTTGCCTTGTTGTGCATTTTTCCAACGTCAGTTTGATTGCTGTTTCATCCCTTTTATCTTTTTTACCTTTCGTGTTCGATTTTTTTACTGTATTTATGTCTCTATGTAGGTTCAGTTTTTTTCTGAATCTGCTTCCGGTCCCCTGCGCCTGTGTCTAAATGTAGACGAAATAGAGGGTGGTGTGTTAGTCGTCGTTGTCATCGTCGCTGTCGTCATCCTCGTCGTTGTCGTTCTCGTTGCAGAGGTCGCTGAGGATGTCTTCGATGGTGCGTGTGTTGCTTAGGCGCGCTTCCATGTCGACTTCGACGGCTTTCATCTTCGGAGTGTGGAATTCAAGTAGTCGCAGTTCGGCGTTGACGCGTTCGTTGGGGCTGAGCGCGATCATGTCGGCTTCAAAGTCGGAGATGTTGAGCGGTTGACCGGAGGTGTGGTCGGTGAGGGGTATGAGGTCGATGACCTTGAATATGTTTCCTTCTTCGTCCTGTGCCAGTCGCTGCCGTTGGATTTCGCGTGTTGAGCCGGTGATTGGGTCGGTCTGCACTCTTGGCTCGAAGTATTTGAGGCTATGTTCGCGAAGATAACCTTTCAATGGGTTGTCTTTGTTGGGCGTGCCTTTCTTTCTTCCTCCGGTTTTTCTTCCTTTTGCCATGAGTAGACTCCAAGTTTGATTAAGTGCGGTTGCTTTATGGAATTTACGAGCAATAGGTCGCATTACCCAAAGCATAAAATTCAGATGCAAAGATAGTGAAGTAAATTAGCAACCGAATTTTAAGTTTTGGAAAATTCTAAATGATAATATAGATGATAGGTAGTGCGATAGGCTTAGGTTTGTCTGCTGTCGGGAGTATTTTCGGCGGTATTTCGGCGTCGAAGGCGATGAAGAAGGTGAAGGGTAATCTGGAGAATCAGAAACGTGAGAATCAGGCGTGGTATGATCGGAGGTATAATGAGGATGCGACTCAGCGTGCGGATGCGCAGGCGATACTGGCCAGAACGGAGGAGTCGATCCGCAATCGTAACCGTCAGGCGGCGGGGGCACAGGCAGTGATGGGTGGCACAGAGGAGAGTGTGGCTGCTACGAAGGCTGCCAATGCTCAGGCTATGGCTGACGCAACTTCGCAGATTGCGGTTGCTGCTGATGCCCGTAAGGATCAGATCGAGGCGCAGTATCAGCAGCGGGATGCTTCGCTGGATTCCCAACTGAACAATATGGAGATGCAGAAGGCAGGGCAGCTGGCTCAGTCTGTGAAGGATCTTACTGCGACGGGCGCAAATATCGCTTCATCTTTCTAATGGTTGGCAGGGTATGGTAAAGACAGATATAATCAAGTCTCCGAATCCGGGTTTTAGTCCGGACCTTGAGGGAGGAGGTTCGGGAGCTGAGGGCTCTCGCCCTCAGCACAGTGTTGAGGCTGGGGCTTCGGGCGCTGCTGCTGAAGCGGGCGCGGTTAGTAATAATGGAGTGACTGCTACTCCCAATGCGGCGGCTCCCGGGGTGGTTGCATCCGGGGGTGCCGTCGGTGCGCAGACGAATGCAGAGGCTGATCCTTATGCGGTGACTCAGCAGATGAGGGATGAGGCTACCAAGGGATATGATGTGGCTCTCAAGCATTATTATGATTGGCTGGAGAAGCATCCGGAGGAGACTGAGGAGCAGCGCAAGAAGCGAGAGAAGAAGGAGAGATCAAGGAAGATCATGTCGGCTATCGGTGATGGACTTTCGGCGATTGCCAATGTCTATTTCACTTCGCAATATGCTCCCGATATGTATGACCCTCAGAATAGTTCGCTGAAGGCTGTGAATGATAGGATCGAGAAGCTGAAGCTGGATCGCGAGAAGGAGGCTGAGCAGCGCCGGGCTTACATTGAGAGGACTGCGAAGGGTGAGGCAGAGCGGGCGAGGACGGTTCGTGAGCTTGAGGCACAGATGGAGCAGCGCAAGATCGCGGCGCAGAAGGCTCAGCAGGAAGCCGAGAAGCATGCAGCCGAGAAACGATTATGGCCATATAAGGAGCAGAAGGCAAAAGGTGAAGCGGATAGAGCAGCGTCTCTTGCTAACGTTGCCTCTGTCAAAGAATCGTATGCGCCTCAAATGGCGGAAGAGGAGCTGAGAGGGAAACAAGCCTTGACTAAGGAGCGAAACTCCGCTGCATACGCCAATCATGCGCGGGGAGTGGCTTACAATAGATCCCATCAGTTGCCTTATTCAGCTTGGGATGAGAATGGCAAGGAATACAATTTTGAAAAGAAGGATGCGGCAGAAATGTTTGCAAAGCAACATGGAACATGGAAAGAGGAGGACATAGAGACTTCAACCACAACCGAAAAGACAAATTGGGAAGGGAAGACTTCCCAGACACAAACTAAGAAGTCGAAAGGTGGTATCCCGGCAAAGCCTAAGAAAAGTCCTACTTCCGGAGGCAAGAAGAGTCCAACCGCTTAAAAATACAGATCATGGCACAAGATAAAATAAAGAACCTTTATGATACCTTTGTTAAGGAAGGGTATGAAATGGAGAGTGAAGCTGATTTCCGCAAGAATCTTGCAGATCCGGCGAAACGGAAAGCAGCTTATGACGCACTTAAAAATGAAGGATATGAAATGGAGGCATTTGATGCCTTTGAGACAAATATAGGATTCGGTAACAATTCTTCGGGGGCAGGGCAGGCTTGGAAACCTTCGGAGCAGGATAAGATCCGGATGGCGTATGAGAGGCGATTCGGTAAGGATGAACTTGCGGAGACGGGCAAGGATGAGAATGGCGCGCCTGTGTATGGTATGGTTCACACTCCGGGTACGTATGACACGGAGAGGGATATGCGCAGGATGGTTGAGACCGGTGAGCGTTTGCAGGAGAAGTATTTGCAGAGTGGCAGAGATAAGCGTAAGGCTGCTGAGATGCAGTCGCGTGCAGCCGGTATGTACACGAAACCTCTTGGTATGATTTCAGGTGCTTCGGGTGAAGGAGATGGCGTTGAGGTAAAGAGCAAGGAAACAGACAATATGCCGGCTCAGTCTCCGGAGTTGTATGGTGTCAAGTATGTGGATGGTAAGCCGGTAAATGAGTGGCTTATGCCCGATGGTTCGTTGTCTACGGATTTCGTTAAGGCAGACAATGCTGAGTCTGGGGCGCGTCGTCAGCGTTTGCAGGATCAATTTGTAAGCAGGATGCGTGAGAATGGGCTTGATCCGTCGAAGCAGGAGGATGTGCAGAGACAGGCGCAGTTGGATTATGAAGCACCAATGCGAAATGTACTTAACTCTGTTTGGGCGCAAGCTGAGGCGGATGCAAGAGAGGCAAATAAGCCACGCAGATCGGAATTGCTTGATGTAGGGAATGATTTCAATGCGTATGACCGTGCGTTGAAAGAAAATGACGCCTTCGATCTGGATAAGATGGCAGACAAGGTGATGAAGAGCTTGCCGGCGCAGTATCGTTCGAGAATGGTTTCTGATTATATGGATTACTATTCTCAGCATGAGGAGGAGCTGAATGGTCGAAGTGTGGAGCAAGCAGCGCAGGATGCACTGAAGGGTGAAGTTTACGGTATGGTTTACCAGCGTGCTGTGGATGCGCATATGCCGGAGAGTGGATATGAGTTTCTTATGCGTAAGATTGCTGACCAGCCCTTCTCGAATGTGTCGCAGGCTATGAAAATAGCTGCCTCTGCCGCAAACGGCTCTTATGGTATGGCTTCGGCTGAGATGGATGCGATGGCACAGTATGGGGATCAGCATCGCGTGCTCGACATCACGGGTACAGTGCTCAATATGGCTGTTGATCCTACGACAATCCTTTCCGGTGTGGTTGGTGGTGCCGTAGGGAAGGAAGCTTTGCAATTAGGGGGCAAGGCTATGATGAGGAAAGTGGCGAAAGATCGGGCGGGCAGAGCTCTCGGGAGCAGGCTTGCGGGGCGAGTGCTGGCAGGAGTTGCAGGAGGCAGTGCCAATATGGCGACTTTCGAGATGGTCAAGAACGCGCAGGGTCAGTTGACGCTTGGAGGAGTGGTTAATCCGGAGACAGGTGAGAATGAGGGCTATTCGTTAGGAAGTATACTCCACAGCGGCGTGCATGGGGCAAAGATGGGTGCTGCTACAGGTGTTGTGTCTCCTCTTATCGGCAATGTGGCTGATGGCTTGGTTAAGGCAACCTCTTCAACCGCGGGAAAGATGGCTCTGAGAGGAGGAGAGGTGGCTGTGTCGAAGTTGTTTGAAGGCACGATATTCGCGGCTTCCGAGGTTTATGATGTGCAGAAAATGCCGGATGATAAGTTTGACTTGCTGTATGCGGAGAAATACGGATATGACAGCGAAACGGATGAAGCGAAGAGGGCAGAGGCGAGACAGAAAGCTAAAAATGATATGTCGTGGGATGCATGGGATGACAGCATGGCGATGATGATAGGTTTTGGCGTTACGCATGGTATCAAGACTGCGCCGGGAGTGATTGCTGAGTTGCGCCCTGTCAAGCCGCGGGTCGATGTATCGGGTCGCGAGATTCCGTTGACGCGAGAGGAACGGATACATAACCGGAAGAGATTCGTGGAGCATGTGCGAGATATGCTGGATCGTTCTCCATCGGATATTGCGCTGACCAAGGAGGAGCGTGCGGAACTTCGAGCGAAGGGTTACGGTAAGCTGTCGGATCTGTTTGTCAAGGACAAGAAGGGTGTTAAAGAGATTAAGTCGGATGGATCTGAGGTCGCTTCTGGAGATTTGGAGAGTGGAGTTATTTTCGAGTCGGATGCTCTTGTAAAGAAAGGAGAATATACCAGTCGTAAGGATTTCGATACGGCAGACGGGGAGTTCGACGGTTATGAGGCGATGGATCTTCTGATGAAAGATAAACGCGTCAGCGAAGCGGCAAGGGCGAAGTTATATTATATCATGACCGGACGGATGTTGCCTATGTCAACGGTGACCGGCTGGAATATGGCGCGCAATGAAGACGGTTCGATCACTGTTAACTCTATGAGCCAACGCGGAGGTATTGTCACTTCGCGCACTTTTAAGACTGAGAAGGAAGCCAACAGGGAGATCGAGCGCATCAAGCGTCAGGCTGAGCTGAATACGATTGATGTCGGCGAACAGTATAAGGAGGCTGAGGCTCAAGCTTTCGGTAGAGAATCGGCGAAGCCTGAGAATATCCGCAAGCGTCTGAAGGATGAGACGGGCGTGGATGTGGATGCGGTGTTGCGCAAGGAACCTCGAAAGCGAACCTTCGAGGAGCAGGAGGTGCTGGAACGATATGCGAAGGAGCTGTTTCCGGAAGCTGAGACTTCGAGGGAGGCGGAGACTTCGGGCTCTCGCCCTCAGCACGGTGCTGAGACGAAGGAGGAGACTGAGCCGCAAGCGACTTTTGCGACTGACGGAGAGAGAGAGGAAGCCGAGGCGACGGCTTCGAGGGGAACTGAGGCTCCGGCTGAAACTGAGGCTTCAGTTGATGCGGAGACTCAGGCGGATATGGAGCGGATCAGTGAGTGGATGCATGAGGCTTATCAGGATGTTGAGGATGCGTTTGGTGCGGATTCAGTGTTATGGATGGAGCAGATAGAGCAGAATCCGCTTGCGGTGCTTGAGAATCCGGAGATCACAGAGGATCAGCGTGCGGCGGTGCTGAATTTTATGAATGCCAAAGCTGCGATGTCGGGAGTGGAGGAGGCTTCGCTTGATGAGACAGCTCGTAAGCGTATGTATGTAGAGGAGGAGGTTAAGCGTCGCACGCATAGCGGTAGCGGCATGATCATCCCCATCACTACCACAGATGGCAGGGAGCTGTATCTGGTGAATGGCGAAGTGCAGATGTATGAGGATGGTTCGAGGGCAAAGACGAGTGCTTCGGACCGGTCGCTGGTTGCGCTGGATCCGAAGACGGGTAAGTGCGAGATTATCGCTCCTGAGTCGGTGAAGGAGATGGGCGAACATATAGATCCTCAGACTGAGCTTCAGGCGGCTTATGATGCAATTGAGGCAGAGAGGGCAGAGGCTTTGCAGAATGCTCAAAAAGATAATGGCAATAATGAGGGCGAGGATATTCCGGAGGCGCCACAGGACTCTTCACTTCGTTCTGAGCACAATCGCAATGAGGGCGACATTAATGGGCACCATAGCAATGAGAAGGAAGCTTCGGCGATGGATCGCATACCGAAGGATGCGGAGACAGGGGCGCCGAGGTTTGAGGAGGTTGATCCGGAGACAGCTTGGGATGCGCTGGTGGAGGATAAGTTGGAGAGTCTTGCGGATGCACGCCTGAAGGCTGCTGAGAAGGAGCTGGCTAAGGCGCAGAAGCTGAAAAATGATGAGATAGAATATTTCAGGCATAAGTCACGTAAGCAAGAGATAGATAAACTTCGTGAGGATGCTCAGCGCGCGGTGGACTTCTGGAAGAGTGTGAAGGGCGTGGGTGAGGCTCGCGCTCAGGAGGCTGCTCGTGTAGAGGCTGAGCGCATAGCCGAGGAGAAGCGTGCCGAGGAGGTGCGTATTGCAGAAGAGAAGCGTGTGGAGGCTGAGCGACTTGAAGAGGAGCGCAAGGCTGAGGCTGCTTGGACGGAACAGAAGCAGCGGATGAATGAGAAGGTTCGCAAGACTGCCGAGGTGGTGCGGGATTGTCCGGAGGCTGTGGAGGTTCTTGAGAACACTGATCCGCAGAATATCTGGGAGGTTGCTTCGTGGGTGCTTTCGGTTAACAAGGTAGTTCCGCGTAATGAGGGTGTGCTTAAGGGTTTCCGGGAGATGACCGGTTACAAAAGCGGTGAGCAGCGTAAGCTTGTCGGGTTGTTTGCGAAAGCTGAGAATGGCGGTAAGACTCTGGAGAAGCTTGCGGAGGATGCGATGCAGGAGCTTTGTAATCAGTACGGCATCCCGTATGACAATAATGAGGCTCTGAATGCGTTGCTGGATGTTCTGCAGCAGTGTGGTACGCTGGGCGAGATCCGCAGTTATATTGAGAATAACCGCATTCAGCAGGCTCTCGATACTTATTCAAACTGGCGTAGGTATAATGATATGACGCCGGAAGAGGAGACAGAGTATGAGGATTACATGTTCCAGCAGGAGTATGGTCTGAGTCGCGCTGAGTATGAGGAAATGGATCGCCAATGGAGGGAGTATGTTGGTGATCATATCGAAGATTTGGCGTATAATTTTGATGCTAACGAATTTTATGGTAATATTGCAGATGAATTAGCCGCGGCATCAGAGGCGGCATTAAATATAGAGAATTATGGCAATAGACAGAGAGAGATTGCACAGGATGCAGAGAGAGGAGATGGATCAGCTTCGCGCGATGAGTCCGCAGGAGCAGGGCAGGTATCTGGCAGAGGCGGTGAACTTCTGCATAAGACACCATCTGGTGACGCCAACTCAAGAGAAGCGAATACGCACGGAGGAGGATTTCATGCGCCAGTTCGCGACGGAGGCGTTGCTTCGCCGTCAGCTGTGGAGGCTGACCCATCCGGGGGTAAGGGAGTAGATACATACGATGATTTCAAACATAATAACGTTGTTAGATCAGATGAAAAGGATGATAATGGTCTATCACTTGTTTTATCTTCTGATGGAACCACAACATTTGGTAATATAAGAAGAGGAGAGGGCATTCAGCCTTTGCCCATAAAGCTCAGTGAGGGATTCAATAAAGTAGATTCAGAAGGGAATAATATTGGATATGGGCTTGAACATATAGAAGCAGGGCATGGCAAGGAAATTAGAGCTGCCGGATTCAGATCGGTAACTGATTTCGTTGAATTTGTCTCACAGGGTTATGAGCGAATATTAATTGGCAATACTCGAAAGAATGGTACGCAGACTTATTTAATAGAGATACAAGACGCAAAAAGCAACACCCTCTTTATTGAACTTTCTAAAGATGGACAATATTGGACCGTGAATAGTGGTGGTGTTTTTAGGAAGAATTATACTGGCAAGAAAAAAACTGTTGAACCTCTACCCGCAGTTGAGGCATCTCCTGTCGCGGCAGATGAGAAAGTTCAGGAACAAGGCGACAATCCTATGAGCGGGAATTCTTCTTCAACAGTTTCAAGTGGCAAAGTTACAAACTCTGCATCAGAAAAACAAGAGGCTGGCGGGAAAAGTTCTTTGGGCGAGCGGATTTCGGCGGCGGAGGCTGAGGTGAATACAGAGCCTACGGAGGCGCAGAAGAAAGCCGGGAACTACAAGATGGGTCATGTACAGGTTGGCACTTTTGACGTTACCATCGAGAATCCGAAGGGATCGGTCCGCCGGGGAACGGATGCCAATGGCAAGCAGTGGGAGACCACGATGTCGCATACCTACGGTTATATCCGTGGCACCGAGAGTGTCGACGGGGATCATATCGATGTATTTCTTTCTTCGGATATTAACGGCTGGGATGGTCGGAAGGTTTTTGTTGTGGACCAGTATTATCCTGATGGTACTTTCGATGAGCATAAGGTGATGTTCGGTTTCAATGACCGGGACGATGCGTTCAATGCTTACCTTTCCAATTATGAGAAAGGATGGGAGAAGGGAAGACGACTCGATTGCACGGAGGTAAGTCTTGGTGATTTCGAGAAGTGGATTGAATCCTCCAAGCGCAAGACGAAGGCGTTTGCAGACTACAGGCAGGTCAAGGGTAATCCGGAGAAGACGCCGCAAGCGGCTCCTGCGGGGGACAAAGTGGCGCAGACTTCGGGCTCGCGCCCTCATAACGGTGTTGAAACGGAGGCTGAGGTTCCGATTAAGGCTGAGGCTTCGGGGAAAGGTGATGCTAAGTTTGAGTCGGAGTATGGCGGGGCGATTTCGGAGTCGTTCGGGAAGTATTTGCAGTTCAAGGAAAGCAGGGATTACGATGAAAAGAATAAGTGCCTTGATGAGTCTTGGCGGTTGCTGGGGGATTTGCCGAAGCGCGTTAGCTCGATGAGTGAGGGCGAACTTGACGCACTGGAGCGTGATCTCGATGCGCTGGTTGAGGGTCAGGTTAAAAATGAAAATGATTGGAATGCTATCAGGTATGTGGATTGGATCAAGAAGCAGTGCGGAATCCCAGAGCGCAGGAGGGAGCTTGCAGAGGAGCGTGCTTTTCAAGAGAGATTGGCTTCGGCTGAGGAGCTGATGGCATTGGCACCCCGTAAGGGTAAGGTATCGATTGAGAAGTTTGCGGATAAGCGCGAAGGCTCGGCGTGTGGCGGTGTGTATCATGATGCAGACCGAAAGGCTGCCGTTGCAACTGATTCGCATGTATTGGTGGTTTCGGATAAGGATTATTCGGAGGATCACGCCGGGCAGGTTGTTGCCGGTGGCAAGGTTCTGGGTAATAGGTTTCCGAATGTAACCAAAGTGATTCCTACGGCGAAGACTCTTGCGTGGGAGTCGGGAGCTGATTTCGGTTTGCTGGAGGCGAAGGCAGAGGATGCTTTGCGCAGGGCTGGAAAGCTTAAGAACGGGGATTGGGTTCAGGTTGCGGTTAGGTTGTCGGATGGTACACCGGTGGTGGTTGATGCGGGTATGTTGCGGGACTTCGCGCGCGGTGCGCGTTATGTTGGCGCGACATCATTGGAGATGCACGCTATCGCCAATTCCAATACGAAATTGCTTATGGCTCGCGGAGAGGATGGACTGGCTCTGATGATCAATAGGCTGTATGATCCGGGAAGACCGCTATATAGCCTTACGCTCGATGGCAAGGAGGATTCGGGACGAGGGGCTGCTGGTGTCGGTCCGCTCGATATAGCCAATGAGGTAGCCGAGGGTTATCGTGCGTCGAGGGATTATGATGATTCGTGGATGAGCAGGAGCCGAGATAACCGACAGCCAAATCTGTTTGATTTTGATTTCTCGCAGGGTGAGCAGGGAACTTCGGGTTCTCGCCCTCAGCACGGTGTTGAGGCTGGGGCTTCGGGCAAGACTGAGAAGGGGAAGACCGGACTTTCGACTGAGAAGGGAGAGACAGGAATGCCGGAAGTTAAGTCTAAAGGTGAGGAGCGCGCTAAGAGAGATCTTTTTGATTTCGATTTCTCACAAGACCAACAGGAGACTTCGGTGGAGCAGGAGGCTTCGGTGGAGACGGAGGCTTCGGGTTCTCGCCCTCAGCGCGGTATTGATGACGGAACTTCGTCGGCAGATTCGCTGCTTGATGAGTTTGCGGAGAGTTATGCCGGGGCGGCAGAGGAGTATGCCGGTTTGCTTGAGAATGGCACAGAGGCAGAGATAGCTGAGGCTGATTCCCGGATTGAGGCGGAGTTGAGCCGTTATGCAGAGCTGATGACCGAGGCGCTGCAGTCTGACGGAATGGATTATGCGGATGCAGACCGGACAGCGAGGGAGTTGATGCGTCGCACAGTGGCTGATGTGCATGTTGCTTTAGGTAAGACAAAACACCCTGACAATTACATGCGCGGTCTCTTCAAGGAAGGTGAGGCTTATGCTCCGCAGAGTAATCCGGAGGTTCCGGAGGGTAAGCCTGATGCAACGGAAAGAAATCCGGAGGCGCCGGAGGGTAAAGAAGCCGGACAGGAGGAGAAGGCTCCGCAGAGGTATGAGACAGCAGGAGGAGAGACGATTGGTTATGTGAGCTATGGAGAGCTTCCAGCCTTGAAGCCGGGAGAGATGTGTTACGTGGAGCGGAAGTTCTCATCGTCGGGAGAGTTCGGGCTGACCGGAGGAGAGGAGATAAAGAGCAGCGATGATGTTGCCTATCTGTTCCGCAGTCTGGAGAATTATAGTGTGGAGCATACGTTCGCCGTGCTTACCAAGGCTGGAGCTCGCCCCGTGGTGATGCATCTGGGAATGGGCAATGAGGTTTCGAGCATCGTAAACTTCTCGGCTGTGCGTGCGGCATACGATGCAATGGGTGGAGCTGACAAGATTTATTTCGTGCATAATCATCCGTCGGGCAATCTCATGCCTTCACAACCTGATAATAATCTCTTGGCGACAATGAGAGATGCATATCCGGAGGGAGTGGTGCAGGATGGTATTATCATGGATACGACTTCGGGAGAGTATTGTCAATTTTCTCCGGAGAAGAGGATGAGAAAGTCTTCACGCCCCGAGAGTGGCGGAGAGGTGAACTATCCGGTTCACCGATTTGAAAAGAGTGCATTCACGAAGGGTTACAAGCCAACGGAGGATATGCGTGTCGCGGGAGCTCCATTTGTGACGAAGATTGTAAGTTCGCTGCGCTTGGGACAGCGCGACAAACAGAATATTCTTCTTTGCAGCAATAGCCTTGAGGTGGTAGGGTGTTTCTCGCTTTCCGAGACTTCCGATCCAGAGAAGATGGCATCGGAGATAATCTCGCTTGCAACGCGGTTCGGAGGCAGAAGGATTGTGTTGTTCGGCAATTGTCCGATGGATGATTCCAAGTTTGCCAATCTTGGTAGATTGGTGAAAGAGCAGAGTGCACAGCAGGTGAGCATGCTTGATAATGTGTTTGTGGAGAATGGTCTGAACAGTGAGCCGGAGGTGGTTTATGGCGACGAGGCAGGTATCGGGCAGAAGTTCGTGGAGGCAAGAGATGAGGGCGTCAGATATCGTGATGAAGAAGAGATGCCGGATGGTGAGCGCACGGACGATGGGGTTGACGATGATACTGATGCAAAGGAGAAGCACGTAGTGCAGCTTGGATCGAAGCTCAATACACCGGTGCGTATTATTCGCAGTGAAGAGGAGGTTAAGGCTCTGCCGGCACGTAGGGATCAGAGAGCGAAAGGCTGGTGGGATGGTAGGACCGGAGAGGTAGTTGTTGTGTTGCCCAACAATGCAGATGTGGCGGACGTAAAGAATACGGTTGTGCATGAGGTTGTCGGACATAAGGGATTGCGTGCCTTTATCGGGGAGGAGCGATTCGATGCGTTCCTCAGAGAGGTTTATTCCCATGCGGAAGATTCCATCCGCAAGCGGATTGATGCGCTGACGTATAGGATGGTGAATGCTGAAGCTGAACGCCTGCACGAGGAGAAGCGCAAGGCACATGAGGAGGCAGGAAGAGATTCTAATGCTCCCTATATTCCCGATATGGCGGAGGCGCGCGTTGAGGCTGAGAGGAAACGAGAAGAATTCCGCAAGGAGGCTACAGAGGAATATATGGCAGATCTTGGCGGACGCATAGGCGACGAGGGCTTTGAGAAGATGAGCCGTGAGGAGCTGACGTTCTGGGGCACGATAAAGGCAAAGGTTCAGCAGTTTCTTGACAAGTT
>JAAVCU010000034.1 GCA_014802175.1 Bacteroides sp. | reverse complement strand
TTCCGATCTGCGGAATCTTTTCGTATGATCCGTCGGGCAGAGGAGCGAAACCGAAACCGTCAGCACCGATCACGGCACCAGCGTGGATTACGCATCTGTTACCGATCTTGCAATCCTTGTATATCTTTGCCCCTGCATACACTATGGTATTCTCCCCAATCTCAACGTCATTTCCGATATACGCCTGAGGATAGATCATAGCGCCTTTACCGATTTTAGCACCTTTCCCAATATACGCAAACGCACCTATATAGGCATCTTCGGGAATCTCCACACCATCTGCTACGAAACATGGATTCTCAATCCCCACGGGACGCGGACAACTTTTCTGCATCTGGTTCATCAGGTCGGCAAGCGCCACATAAGGATCCTTGACGCGGATAAGTGTTGGTTTCACTTTCCCATCCACTTCAAAGGCATCGGACACGAGCACAGCCGAAGCCTCAGTTTCGTAAATGTAATGAGAATATTTTGGGTTGGCAATAAACGTTATGCAACCGGGCTTCGCCTCCTCTATCTTGGCAAAACCTGTAATCGCTGCATTTCCATCGCCTTCAACCTTGCCGCCGATCATTGCGGCGATAAGTTGCGGTGTTAGTTCCATCTGTTCTTAATATACGTCGACACAACCGATTTAAACGGTTGCCTTTATTGTTGTTTTTGCAAAATTACAAAAAAATATTCATTCACACGAATTTTTTTAGTATATTTGCACCCAAATAAGACTCCACAAAGTCTTTAAACCATAAAAAAGCTAATACAAATGGGATTTGGAGTACATCGGATTAAAATTCAAATACACTTCAGACCCCACGGAAGGACAATTATTACTAACCTAAATACATAATTTCAATGAAAATTTCTCACATTGAGCACATTGGCATCGCAGTGCCAAACCTTGAAGAAGCAATCAAATACTATGAGTCTGTTTTAGGCTTGAAATGCTACAAACAGGAAGTCGTAGAGGATCAGAAAGTTACAACTGCTTTCTTTAAAGTAGGCGACACTAAGATCGAGCTTCTTGAAGCTACTTGCCCCGAGAGCACAATCGCAAAATTCATCGAGAAGAACGGCGGCCGCGGCGGTATGCACCACATGGCTTTCGCAGTTGAGGATGGAGTTGCCAATGCTTTGGCCGAGGCTGAAGAGAAAGGTATCAAACTTATCGACAAAGCTCCCCGCAAAGGTGCCGACGGTCTGCAGATCGCTTTCCTCCACCCGAAGAGCACAGAGGCTGTACTCACCGAGCTTTGTGAAGACCCCAATAAATAAAAAGAGATTCAGAACTCATTCCGTGTCAATATATGCGCGCGGAGTGAGTTTTGCATTATTATATGATCTATAAACTCAATCTACAATAATGAGCAAGCAAGAAGAAAAAATCAACGTGCTTATCGAGAAAAGAGCTGAGGCTCGTCTCGGAGGCGGTGAAAAAGCTATCGAGAAACAGCACCAGCGCGGCAAATACACAGCCCGCGAGCGTATCGCCATGCTTCTCGACGAAGGTAGCTTCGAAGAACTTGATATGTTTGTGACACATCGTTCCACAAACTTCGGTATGGATAAAAAACATCCTCTCGGCGACGGCGTCGTAACCGGTTTCGGTACAGTAGAGGGTCGTCTCGTATATGTTTTCGCCCAGGATTTCACAGTGCTCGGTGGTTCACTTTCCGAGACCATGGCACAGAAGATCTGCAAAGTAATGGATATGGCCATGAAGATGGGGGCTCCCGTAATCGGTCTTAACGACTCTGGTGGCGCACGTATCCAGGAGGGTATCAACGCACTCGCAGGTTATTCAGAAATCTTCCAGCGCAACATCCTCGCATCAGGTGTAATTCCCCAGATCTCAGCTATCCTCGGTCCGTGTGCCGGCGGTGCGGTTTACAGCCCTGCCCTCACCGACTTCACCATCATGACAAAAGGTCTCTCATATATGTTCCTTACCGGTCCGACAGTTGTGAAGACCGTTACAGGCGAGGACGTTTCTCAGGAGGACCTCGGTGGTGCGTCAGTGCATGCCTCAAAGAGTGGTGTCACACACTTCGCAGCTGAAAGCGAGGAAGACGCTATCAAGATCGTTCGCAAGCTCCTCAGCTATATCCCGCAGAACAATCTTGAGGAGACTCCCCTTGTTGAGTGTACAGATCCCATCGACCGTCTTGAGGATAAACTCAACGAGATCATCCCCGACAGCGCAAAACGCAGCTACGATATGTACGACGTAATCGGCGCTATCGTAGACAACGGCGAGTTCCTTGAGATCCAGCGCGACTACGCGAAGAACATCATCATCGGTTTCGCTCGCTTCAACGGTCAGTCTGTCGGTATCGTGGCAAACCAGCCCAAGGTGCTTGCAGGTGTGCTTGACTCAAACGCATCACGCAAGGCTGCCCGCTTCGTGCGCTTCTGCGACGCATTCAACATTCCTTTGGTTACATTGGTTGACGTCCCCGGCTTCCTCCCCGGAACAGGTCAGGAGTACAACGGCGTTATCCTCCACGGTGCGAAACTTCTCTACGCTTACGGCGAGGCTACTGTGCCTAAGGTTACAGTCACACTCCGCAAGAGCTACGGTGGTAGCCACATCGTGATGAGCTGTAAGCAGCTCCGCGGCGATGTGAACTACGCATGGCCCTCTGCTGAGATCGCCGTTATGGGTGCAGAAGGTGCTGTCGGCGTGCTTTACGCCAAGGAGGCCAAGACTCAGGAGAACCCTGCAGCGTTCATCAAAGAGAAAGAGGATGAATACCGCGAACTCTTCGCTAACCCTTACAATGCAGCGAAATATGGCTACATCGACGACGTTATCGAACCTCGCAACACACGTTTCCGCGTGATCAAGGCCCTCAACATGCTTGCCACTAAGAAACAGACAAATCCTGCCAAGAAACACGGCAATATTCCTTTATAATTAACACGCATCAGAATGTTCAAGAAATATATTTTGAGTGCGGCATTTTGCGGTGCATTGCTCGTAGCCACTCCGGCTGCGGCAATGCTCCAAAATGATCTGCAGACCGAATATACGGAGGTTTCAACCCAAGGGGACCAGACCAATGTTGAAAGCAACTGGTCAGATTCCAAGGAGGTGAACACCGTTCAGATGAGTGAGACAGCCCGCAAGATGATTCAGGCAGAAAAGGCCAAGAATGCAGCGGAAAACGACAGGTTCGGTGGCGCCATCACAATCATCGCGATGTGCATCGTGCTTTTCGCACTTATCGTGCTCAGCATCCTTTTCCTTTTCTTCGGAAAGATCTCGACAGCCGTTATGAGCAACAAAAAACGTGAGGCTCATGGCGTTACTGCAGAGACATCAGAAGATCACCACGACGAACTTGATTCAGGAGAGGTTATCGCCGCTATCGGTATGGCTCTCGCCGAGCACTTCGGCCAGGGTCACGACATGGAGGACACTATCCTTACCATCAAGAGAATGAAGAGATCTTACTCTCCCTGGAACTCTAAAATCTACAACATGCGCCAGACTCCCGAGGTATCGTCTGCACGCCGTTCATTGAAGTAATTTTCCCATCTAATTAAATCATGAAAGAATATAAATATAAAATCAACGGTATCAAATTCACCGTTGCAGTCGGCGACGTTACCGACAACGAAGTTAAAGTGGAGGTAAACGGCACCCCCTATATGGTAGAGCTCGATAAGGCAGCTCCATCCAAACCCTCTAAACCCGCCCTTTCTCAGTCGGGCAAAGCCCCCGCGGCTCAGCCCACTGCCGCTCCCACACAGAGCGTGAAACCGGCAGCCCCTGTTGCCGCCGGCGGTGCTTCCGCAGTAAAGAGCCCGCTCCCCGGCACTGTTCTCAGCTTCCCCGTAAAGGTGGGCGACGTTGTGAAGAGTGGCGACACCGTATGCGTGCTTGAGGCTATGAAAATGGAGAACGACATTCACACCACAAAAGGTGGAACTGTAAAACAGATCCTCGTTAATGTAGGCGATTCAGTTCTTGACGGAGCAGATATCATGATCATCGAATAATCACTGTCAAATATTCCACTATGATTTTAGCAAGTGATTATTCATTCGGCCAGTTTATGAGCTCCACTGTGGAATCTTTTTGGAAATTCACAGGTTTCTACAACTGTGAATACACCAATCTGATAATGCTCGCTGTGGGATGCTTCTTCGTCTGGCTTGCAATCAAGAAAAACTTTGAACCCCTTCTGCTCGTTCCGATCGGTTTCGGTATGCTTCTCGGCAATATCCCCTTCCAATCAGGAATGGAGATCGGAATCTACGAGGAGGGTTCTGTATTGAACATCCTTTACAATGGTGTTGAGAAAGGGTGGTATCCCCCGCTGATTTTCCTCGGCATCGGTGCGATGACAGACTTCTCCGCACTTCTTGCTAACCCGAAACTCATGATTATCGGAGCCTGCGCCCAGTTCGGTATCTTCGGAGCCTACATGCTCGCATTGCTCTGTGGTTTTGATCCGCTGTCGGCCGGTTGCGTTGCCATCATCGGTGGAGCCGATGGTCCTACAGCTATCTTCACCACATCCAAGCTCAACCCGAATCTGTTGGGTGCTGTAGCGGTATCAGCCTACTCCTATATGGCTCTTATCCCGCTTATCCAGCCTGCAATCATGAGATTCTTCACCACTCAGAAAGAGCGCACAATCAAGATGAAGCCTGTGCGTGTCGTAACCCAGTCGGAGAAGATCATCTTCCCTATCGTCGGCGTTATGCTCACCTGCTTCGTGGTGCCTTCAGCAATTCCATTGCTCGGTATGCTCTTCTTCGGTAACCTGCTTCGCGAAAGCGGCGTGACCTCACGTCTCGCCAAGACCGCAAGCAATGCCATGACCGATATCGTGACAATCCTTCTCGGCCTCACTGTTGGTGCATCCACTCAGGCCGACAAGTTCCTCACTGTTGACACAATCATCATCTTCGGTCTCGGCTTCCTTGCATTCGTGATCGCATCTTCAGCCGGTGTGCTTTCTGTTAAGGTGTTCAACCTTTTCCTAAGACCCGACAAGAAGATCAACCCGCTCATCGGTAATGCAGGTGTATCGGCAGTGCCTATGGCTGCCCGCATCTCCAACAACGTTGGTCTGGAATACGATCCCAACAACTATCTGCTCATGCACGCCATGGGTCCGAATGTTGCCGGCGTGATCGGTTCAGCTGTGGCTGCCGGTGTGCTCCTCAGCTTCCTCGGATAATTCCACTATATCCAAAATACAGGGTGTTATTTTACCCATCATGTGAGTCGGTATTATGCCGACTCACATTTTTTTTAAAATATTCATAAAAATATCCGCGTGTGTTTGGATAATTAGCATAGATGAATTAAATTCGCATTGCAAACGGAAAGAGCCGCGCAACACGGCGTGCTCCCCGCCTATAATGCCTAATTGAAAAACATAAATTAGAAAATAAAGGTAAGTAACTTATGGTATATAGATTCAAACTGGTAAGCGATGAAGTGAGCAATTTTGCCCGCGAAATTGAGATTGATTCAGAAAATACATTTTTACAGTTACGCAATGCCATTCTGGACAGCGTAAACTACAGCAAGGATGAACTCGACTCGTTCTTTCTTTGCGATGAAGATTGGCAGAAACAGGAAGAGATTACACTTGAAGATATGGGCGACAGCCTCAGCGACCGCGACCTTTGGTTGATGGACGACACCCCGTTGAGCGAACTCATCGAGGATGAAGGTCAGCGCATGATCTTCGTTTACGATTATCTGACCGAGCGCTCTTTCTTCATGGAACTTAAGGAGCTCTACCCTTCCCGTCACCTTTCTGAGCCTGTGTGTACCTTTAAGAAAGGGAATGCCCCCAAACAGATGGTGGATCTCGACGAGTTCGACAAGAAGATCGATATCAAGGCTCAGGAGAAGCTCGAGGATCTTGACCTTGATGTATTCAGCAACGAGGACTTCAACGACGAGGAACTCGGCGAAGGTTTCGACATCATGGATCTCAGCTAAGAGATCTTACAAATATGCAGATATAAAAGAAGAGGTATTGCACTCAGCAATACCTCTTCTTTTATATCTGTATTAATTATATAGCCACATTCAACTAATTCTAATTACTAATTTCTAATTTCTAATTAGCAAAAGCTCATCCTCTTCCGAAAATCTTATCGAAGATAGATTGAGGTTTCTCCGGCTTGATATGAACTCGCAACTCATTGCTATCTTTCCCGAAAAACAAGATATGAGAACGGAACACAAATGCTATTACCCTATCGAACTCAAGAATCCCATATATACTCCTCTTAAGAAACATTCTGAAGGGGTTGAATTCCTCCAAATCCTCTACCACCACCTCCATGTCATCGGAAGTGATATTATGGTTTTTCTTAAGAATCTCCATATAGTTGTCGAAATCCAACTCCTCGGGATCCTTGCAGGGCTTTGTGTATTTTTTATATATTTCTTTGATAACTTCGTCAGTAACCATACGCAATATGTCGTTTACGGAGGAGAGATATCCATTGTTATAACATCCCGCACGGTTATTTGTTTACCATCTCCATCTCTTTTAACATTTGAAAATCCGCATAAATAAAGAGTTTCGGAGAGGTTTACATCCCAACTTAGTGACATACAACAATAAAAGACGAGATGCCATTGAATCGGCGTCTCGTCTTTATATATCAAATATTTTTCCTTTGAGAAAGCTGTTTAAACAACTTCTATTCTTATTTCTTGAGTAGGTCGTATTTCTTGAACACCTTCTCGATAGCCTCAAGAGACCTTGTCACCTGATCTTTGGTGTGTGTAGCCATCAGAGAGTAGCGGATCAATGTGTCGTGAGGAGCCACAGCCGGAGAAACCACCGGATTGACGAAAACTCCCTCGTCGAGAAGATCACGTGTAACGTGGAATGTCTTGTAATCGTCACGGATAAAGAGCGGAATAATCGGTGTTGATGTGTTACCGATTTCGCAGCCCATGGCGCGGAAGTTCTCAAGCGCATAGTTGGTGATATCCCAGAGATGTTTCTGACGCTCGGGCTCAGCAATCATGATATCCATAGCAGCACTTGCGGCAGCTGTCGATGCAGGAGTGATTGAAGCTGTGAAGATATATGAACGTGAATGATGACGAAGGAAGTTTGTCACTGTCTTGTCTGTGGCAATGAAACCACCCAATGATGCGAACGATTTACTGAACGTACCCATGATCAGGTCTACATCATCGGTAACGCCGAAGTGGTTGCAGGTTCCTCTACCACCCTCGCCGAACACTCCGATTCCGTGAGCTTCATCGACCATGATGCTGGCGTTATACTGCTTTGCGAGTCTTACAATCTCCGGGAGGTTGGCAACATCACCCTCCATTGAGAACACACCATCGGTGACGATAAGTTTAACTTTGTCAGGATCGCATTTCTTCAGCTGAGCTTCAAGCGAAGCCATGTCGTTGTGACGATATTTAAGATAGTTGGAGAATGAGAGGCGACGACCTTCGATGATCGACGCGTGATCCTGCTCATCAAGAATTATATAATCCTCACGTCCGGTGAGCGATGACACAACGCCAAGGTTTACTCCGAAACCGGTAGAATAAAGCATTGCATCCTCTTTACCGACATAATCAGCGATTTTTGCCTCAAATTCCTTATGTATATCCAATGTGCCGTTCAGGAAGGGTGAACCCGCCATTCCTGTACCATATTTCTTTGTGGCTTCCACGGCGGCTTCAATAACTTTCGGGTGATTGGTAAGTCCCATATAACTGTTGGAACCGAACATCAGCACTTTCTTGCCGTGCATATTCACCTCCGTGTTCTGCTCACTTGAAATCTCACGGAAGTAAGGATAAACACCTGCGGCTTTTGCTTTCTGGGGAGCATCGTAAACCGCTAATTTCTCTTGCAAAAGTTTCATATACAAATTTTGATATGTATCGGCGCTCCGTAATCTGTTATCTGTCGTGGAAACCGGCGGAGCACCCACATTTGTTTTTAGGTGGAATGAAATCAGAATACAAAGTTAACAATTTTTTAGAAAACAATCATATTTTTTTGCTAAATTTGCTATCAAATAATCAAATAAACCTATAAAACATGAAATTTACTCAATTATTCTCCGCTCTCGCGGGGTTAGCGACCCTCTGCTCCCCTTGCGTATCTGCTGCCAATCAGATTCCGTCTGAGAAAGATATGGATGCATATCTTCTGGTGTTTTTCTCCGATTCGGATCATAGTCTGCATTTCGCCGTAAGCCGGGATGGCTACAAATTCACCGCTTTGAATGATAATAAACCGATTATTGCCGGAGACTCCATCGCCGAGCAACGAGGCATCCGCGATCCGCATATATATCGTGCACCCGATGGTAATTTCTATATGGCATTGACCGACCTGCATATATTCGCAAAGAATGAGGGTTTGCGCGATACTGAATGGGAACGACCCGCAGAATACGGCTGGGGAAACAACCGTGGATTGGTGCTAATGAAATCTTCTGACCTCATCAATTGGACACATAACGAAACCAGAATCGACAAACTGTTTCCCGACGAATTCGGAGACATCGGTTGCGCTTGGGCTCCGCAGACCATCTATGATCCGGAGAAAGACGCAATGATGGTTTATTTTACCATAAGAAAAAAGGGAGAGAATATCCCGGGCGCTACCAACGATGAAAGAAAGACACGTCTTTATTATGCCTACACTGATAAGGACTTCACTACCCTTTCCACAAAACCTGAGAAGCTATATGAATATCCCGACAGCACAATTCAGGTTCTTGATGCTGACATCTGCCCTCTTCCCGGCGGCGGATACGCTATGACTTACGTATCGCAGGAGAATCCATGCGGAATCAAGATAGCCTTCTCTGACGATATTAATAAAGGTTACAATTATGTGGATCGCCAGATTGACTTTGAGCCGCAGCATTGCGAAGCTCCCAATGTATGGAAACGTATAGGTGAAGACCGCTGGGTTGTGATGTACGACGTCTACAGCATCAATCCCCACAACTTCGGCTTCGTGGAAACCACCGATTTCAAGACATTCATCCCTATCGGTCATTTCAACGACGGACCCATGCGCACCACAAACTTCACAAGTCCGAAGCATGGTGCCGTAATCCATATAACAAAAGAGGAGGCCGACAGACTTGAAAAGCACTACCCCTCTACGAAAACAAAATAAAAAAGACACGCCTATCACATCCCGACGGCGCATTTTGTCAAAATTGACAAAATGCGCCGTCTTATTATTAGAAATTTTAACTTAAACTAAATCAATAATTTAGATATTTTAATTAAAAAATTTTCTTTCAGACCGAAATTTTTAGCACGTCATTTGTTAATATATTGAACGAAGCAAGAAAGGAACAGATAAAGTAAAAGAGTTCCCGATCTGCTTCCCGTTTAAAATATTTAGACGAAGTTGTTTAAACTAATTTTTTATTAAGATTTACGAGATATTTTTGAGATGATTTCTTCATTTGAAGAGATGGCAACCTTTCGGTTGGCACCGATGAAAAGGGAGAAAGAAGCCAAAAAGATCCGTAAAGATTAATAAAAGATAATTTCTAATCAAAATTTTAACTTTCGTAAATTAGTTTAAACAACTTCGACGATAGAAATTAGAATATTAACAAAAAAAATTATACAAATCATGGGAAAAATTATTGGTATTGACTTAGGAACAACCAACAGCTGTGTGGCTGTTTTGGAAGGTAAAGATCCTGTTGTTATTCCTAATAACGAAGGTCGTAACACGACTCCTTCAGTAGTAGCATTTGTTGACGGCGGCGAAAGAAAAGTAGGTGATCCTGCAAAACGTCAGGCCGTGACCAATCCTACTCGCACAATATATTCAATCAAACGTTTCATGGGTGAGAAATGCAATCAGGTCACTGACGAGATCAAACGTGTCCCCTATAAGGTAGTTTGCCAGAACGATATGCCTAAGGTAGACATCGATGGTCGTGACTACACTCCGCAGGAAATCTCAGCCATGATTCTTCAGAAAATGAAGAAGACTGCCGAGGATTATCTTGGTCAGGAAGTAACAGAAGCTATCATCACAGTTCCTGCTTACTTCGACGATTCTCAGCGTCAGGCCACAAAAGATGCCGGTGAGATCGCAGGTCTTAAAGTAAAACGTATCATCAACGAACCTACAGCAGCAGCGCTTGCTTACGGTCTTGACAAATCAACCAAAGAGCAGAAGATCGCTGTGTTCGACCTTGGTGGTGGTACATTCGATATCTCCATCCTTGAGCTTGGCGATGGCGTATTCGAGGTTAAGTCAACCAATGGTGACACACACCTCGGTGGTGATGACTTCGATAACGTGATCATCGACTGGCTTGCAGATGAGTTCCAGAAAGAGGAAGGTGTAGACCTCCGTCAGGATCCTATGGCAATGCAGCGTCTCAAAGAGGCTGCCGAGAAAGCCAAGATCGAGCTTTCAAGCTCTACTTCTACTGAGATCAACCTCCCCTACATCACTGCAACAGCTTCCGGTCCGAAGCACCTCGTTAAGACACTTACACGTGCCAAATTCGAGCAGCTTGCCGAAAGACTTATCGATGCAGTTAAAGCTCCGTGTGTAAAAGCACTTGAGGATGCAGGTCTTACAGCATCAGAGATTGATGAGGTTATCCTAGTTGGTGGTTCAACACGTATCCCCTCAATCCAGGCTAAGGTAAAAGAGATCTTCGGCAAAGAACCCAACAAGGGTGTTAACCCCGATGAGGTTGTGGCAATCGGTGCAGCCATCCAGGGTGGTGTGCTCAGCGGCGATGTCAAAGATGTGCTTCTTCTTGATGTTGTGCCATTGTCAATCGGTATTGAGACAATGGGTGGCGTGATGACAAAACTTATCGACGCCAACACCACAATCCCGACTCGTAAGAGCGAGGTGTTCTCTACAGCAGCCGATAACCAGCCTGAGGTTACAATCCGTGTTCTTCAGGGTGAGCGTCCTATGGCAGCCGACGACAAACTCCTCGGTGAGTTCAACCTTGGCGGCATCGCACCTGCACCCCGTGGTGTACCTCAGATCGAGGTTACCTTCGAGGTTGATGCCAACGGTATCCTTAACGTAACCGCCAAGGATAAAGCTACCGGCAAAGAGCAATCAATCCGTATCGAGGCATCCAGCGGTCTTAGCGACGCTGAGATCCAGCGTATGCGTGACGAGGCAAAAGCCAACGAGGATGCAGATAAGAAAGCTAAAGAGCGTGCCGACAAATTGAACCACGCCGATTCAGTAATCTTCCAGACCGAGAAACAGCTCAACGAGCTCGGCGATAAGATTCCGGCCGACAAGAAAGCTGCAATCGAATCAGCCCTCGATCGCTTGAAAGAGGTTCACAAGAATCAGCTCGTAGAAGACGTTGACTCTGCAGTGAAAGCTGTGACTGACGCATTCCAGGCTGCATCACAGGATATCTACAACGCACAGCAGGCAGCAGGTGCAGGCGCTCAGGCAGCTCCTGAGGCACCCCACGCCGACAGCAACGAGAAAGATATCACCGACGTAGACTTTGAGGAAGTTAAATAAACCTTCGTAACATTATTGAGCATAACCCGATTCATCAACGAAAGTGAAATGAATCGGGTTATCTCATTAATAAACTATATAGGTAATAATACTATTAAAACACAGGATTATGATAAGATTAAATTGTTTTTTGGAGATTGCCGACAGTTCGTTGAAACAGAAAGCTGTCGACGCAGCCGTTGAATTGGTTGAATTGTCGTTACACGACAAAGGGTGCATCAGCTACGAAGCATTCAGCAGCCTTACATCCGACAACCACATTGAGATTGTGGAAACCTGGCAAGACGAAGAGAGCCTCAAGGCCCACAGCGAGTCCACTCATTTCAAGCGACTCGTACCCGAACTTGAGAAATGCGGCACCCTCACCCTCGAAAAATTCACATTCTAACCTTCTCCCCTCTCCCAATAATAGCAACGAGTCCCACAGAAAACTAATTCTATGGGACTCGCTGTTATTCGGTAACCGCGCAAATTAAACACATCCAATAGGTGCAATTACTTTTTGGGGACTTACTTATCGAAATTGCCGTTTGTTTACTCAAAAGTAAAACATTTTCTGTAACTTTCCGTTTATAAAGCACAAAACATCTTGATTATGGAAGATGCAGTCTTTAATAAAGATTGATATATGTTTAAAAGTGAAAGAAGTAGATTTATACAAAAGTCAGAAACATAGGATCGCTATAAGTTTCTTATGTATGTTCTTCATCACATATCCGAATGTTATGTGGATACCTTGGAATATAGCTAATCTCCAATCCGGTTCTCAATTATCATTCTGGGGGTCTTTTATCTTTCGTTGTGTATTTTTCTTTATTTTATTCTACTTTCAGATTGGCTATAATATTAAACAAATCAATAATAGTGGATTTGTAGGGCGTTTTGGTAAAAATATTTTGTACTCATTTTTTGCCGGAGTATTATTTCTTGCAATATCATATCTTGTTCCGTTATTTGGAATTCAGTCTGGTACAGTAGCGAAGCACCTGA
>JAAVCU010000033.1 GCA_014802175.1 Bacteroides sp. | reverse complement strand
TTGAGCGATCCGGTAACAAAACTTGAGGCTAATGTTCCTTATGTGGTTCGTTCAGACGATTCTTCAAAGACTCTCTTCACATTCGAGGGTATTGCGCAGAATGAGCATGAGGAGTTCAGTCCGGAGGGTAACCTGCTGACAGGTCTCTTCAAATCGCGCGACGGTCAGTTCTACAACGAGCAGAAGAAACGCGACAAACTTGAGCCTGGTCACTGGGTGCTTACTCATGACGACAATAACCGCGCGGTGTTCATGAAGACTACCGAGGAGGTTGAACTTCTTGCTTACAGCGCATATATCTGCAATCCGGATGTGGTGGCTACATTGAATCTCCTTGCAGAAGGTAAGGAGGGTGAGGCAGCCGTTCCCGCAGCGGATGTGATCTACCTCAACGAGGATCATGCTTCCGAGACATATCAGTGGGCTATGGAGACAGCCGATTACGGTACAATCATCCTCCCGATCAATGCAGATGTTCCCGAGGATCTTGAGGCTTACGAGCTTTCAGCTCCAGCTGATGCACCGAAGAATATGCCGACCCAGGCTGAGGCTGAGGCGGGTAAGACCTACCAACTCCTTACAATGACTCCTGCCACTACTCTTGAGGCAAACAAGACTTACCTCATGGTTAAGAAGAGTGCCGACACAGAGGAACCCGGTACTGAGGAGACATCTCCGCTCGCAGTCAAGGCTGCCGGCTCAGAGGTCTATACATTCAAAGGTGCTCCCGATGCAATACTTGATGCTGCGGCAACAGGTGTGCTGACAGGTGCTTACGATGAAAAGGATGTGAAAGAAGGCGATTACCTTCTCAATGAAGGGGGTAAGGGCTTCGAGAAACTTGGCAGGGCTGCTTCAGTTTCTGCATTCCACGGTTATATCAGTCAGGATGGTCTGACAGCTACTCCCGATTATCTGTTGCTCGTAGAGCCGAAGGCAGATTCTACGGATAGCGTACAGGAGATCCTTGCCGGTGAGGAGAATGTGGATATCTATACACTCCAGGGTGTGCGTGTGGCTCACGACGTGGTTGCAGCAGAGGGTCTGCGCGATCTCGAACCGGGCATCTACATCATCCGCACTCAGAAGAGCAGCGTCAAAGTCATCAAGAAGTAATTAATTATTAATTAACATACAGCGCCATAATTGGCGGTCAATGGTTTTACAATCGTTTCCATTGAACGACAGTTATAAATTGGTATTGATTGCAGGAGGCTTCGCCGTGATGGCGCGGCCTCCTTTTTTGTGGCTGGTTGAGTTTTGGGCGGTTTGCAAGCAATTCCACCCTCCGGTTTCGCACGTGGTGGATTGCTGGGTGGCTTGCAAGCAATTCCACCCTCCGGCTTCGCACGTGGTGGATTGCTGGGTGGCTTGCAAGCAATTCCACCCTCCGGCTTCGCACGCGTATGCCGCCCGGAGGGAGGGCTTGCTTGCAAACCTCCCGCCTGTTTGAATGCAAAGCATTCAATTTAGAGTTTGTTGATTGGCGGAACTGTTCAGCGAAGTTGATCTGGGATCAACTTATCCGCGTAATTCCGCCTCTTCCGCGTATCGGCTATCGCCGAAAAAGTTCCGTATCTGCGCTGCAGCTCCAGAATGTTCCAACAAAGGGAAAGGAGAGAGCTTCTTCGAAATACGGAACTCGCTCTATGCGTGGCATAGACGCGGAACGAGCGGAAAAACGCGGAAATCAAAAAATATATATAGTCTCCCCGGATGTGTGAAACTTAACATCGCCCGCGGGGGCTCGTTAAGTTTGGGCGGTTTGCAAGCAACTCCGCCCTCCGGCTTCGCACGCGGGGGTATACACTAAAAGAGGCTGTGTCGGTTCAAGACACAGCCTCAAATTATTGCTTAAATAAATATGACTTAATCAGCTGAATAGCTCAATTATTAATCATTAATTATCAATTATTAACTACTTAAGGGTGAGTGTGTAGTTCAGGGAGTCGTTGGTGGCTTTGGTGAAGTCGGGTCCGACGAGGGTGAGTGTGTTGTCGCCGTTCACGAGGAAGTAGACGGTGGAGTTGTCGACGGTGCCAAGACTCTCTTTCGGGTCGGGCACGAGGGTGAGCACCTTGACTCCGGCTCCGTTCACTGTCTTGTTCTCGATGCGGAAGTCACCTTCGGTGTAGGAGGTGATACCGGCCTTGAGTGCAGGTGCGCTCACGGTGTCGTAATCGAGTGCCATCTGGGTCATGGCGAAGTCACCATCGGTGTAGTTGTGGTCGTCGTCGTAATCGAGACGAAGTGTATATACGAATCCCTCGGCATCTGCTGCGGGGAGGATGCCGGCGTAGAGTTCTTCCTTGTCACCACCTTTACTGCCTGATGCGCAGGAGCCGTTGTTGCAATTGTTACAAGAGGCAAGCGCGAGAGGAGCGAGTGCCAGACAGAATAAAATAGCTTTTTTCATAATTTTGCGTTTTTTAGTAATTATATGTTGAAACGCATTTTAGTGGGGAATGGTTCAAAGGATGGGTGAGACAAGACGCACTATGCTCTCCATGACGCGCTGGGGCAACGGGCGTTTGTGCCATTCACCGAAGGTGAGTTTGGTGCAGTTGGCGATGTCGGCGAAGAAGATGTCGCGCATGCGGCGGTTGACCTCCCGGTCGTAGATGATAAGACTGCACTCGAAGTTGTTCTCAAAGCTGCGGTAATCGAAGTTGGTGGAGCCGGCTATCACTATATTCTCGTCGATTATGATACCTTTGGCGTGAAGCATGCCGGGGTTGTAATGGTAGACCTTGATTCCGGCGCGCAGACATTGTGTCACGAATGAGTGACCGGCATACTGAAGCATGCGGGAGTCGCTTTTGCCGGGAATCATGATGCGCACGTCGATCTTGGCGAGAGCGGCGGCCTCTAAGGCGTGCTGGAGCGCGTCGGTGGGGAGGAAGTAAGGTGTCTGGATGAAGATCGATTTGGTGGCTCCGGAGATAGCTTTCAGGAAGCATAGCGACTGGTTATCCCACGTGTCGACAGGACCGGAGGTTACGAGCTGCATGCCGAGGTTGTTGCGAAGTGTAACCGGTGGCACTTTCGGGAACTCAATCTTGTCGGGGGTGTTCTTGAAATTCCAGTCGATGATGAAGGAATAGAGCAGGGTCTCGACGATGTCGCCGCGCAGACGGAAGTGGGTGTCGCGCCAAGCCATACCCTCCGTGGCTCCGCGCTGATAGCGGTCGGCGATATTCATACCCCCCATATAGCCGATCTCACCGTCTATGACCACAATCTTGCGGTGGTTGCGCCAGTTGATGCGGTTGGCGAGCTGCGGGAAGGTCACGCGGAAGAAGGGGTGGATCTCTATGCCGTTGTCCTGCATGCGGCGGAAGAACTTGGAACTGGAGGAGAAACTGCCCACGTGGTCGTAGATGACCTTGACTTCGAGCCCCTGATGCGCTTTCTCAATGAGTATGTCGGCAATCTCCTGACCTGTGGAGTCGTCGGAGAAGATGTAGTATTGCAGATAGATGGAGCGGCGGGCTTTGCAGAGGTCGCGTTTGAGCGATTCAAATTTCTCGGCACCGGTGGTGAAGATGTCGATTTCGTTGTTGACGGTGAAGAATGATGATGAGAGTGAGCGCGAGAGTTTTATGAGGTTTTTGTCGGAGGGTGAGAGGTCGATGTCGCGCAGGGAGATGTGGCGCGGAGCGAGGCGGCTCATGAGCTTGCGGCGGTTGCGACGCGACACCATGTGCTCTCCTTTCAGGCTACGCCCGAAGAAGAGGTAGAATATGAGACCTACGACCGGGAGGAATATCAGCGCAATGACCCATGCCAAGGAGCGTATCGGGTTACGATTCTCTTTGAGCACGACGCAGATGCAACTTATGATTGTTATGATATAAGCTGCCGTTATAATCACCAATATCCAATAGTTGATCGCTGCCACGGAGTTCTTTTAATTAGGAATTAGGAATTAGTAGTTAGTAATTATGGACACTGCTGTCGATACCTAATCATTAATTATTAACCATTAATTATTAATTGTTTCGCTGCCTCGCAGAGCTCGGTGTACCACTCCTCGCCGAAGCGGCGGATGAGAGGCTCTTTGAGGAATTCGTAGGCGCGGACTCCTTTGGCGCGTCCGAGAACTTCGGCGCATTTGCATATCTTCCAACGGTGGAGGTTCACGGCGGTGAAGCCTTCATATTCCTTGAGTCTGACGGGGTAGAGATGGCAGGAGGAGGGTTTGAAGAAGGGTATCTTCCCTTCGCGGTGAGCCTTCTCCAAGGCGCAGAGGCATTTGCCGCCGGGGGCGTAGGTGGTGAAGACGCAGTCGCGCCCGTCGACGAGCGAGGTGACAAGGTCCCCCTCTTCGTCGTAATATCCCGGTCCCTGTTCCTCCACAACTTTCTGCGCTGCCGGTGAGAGGAGTGGGTAGACCTCCGGCATCAGTTCGCAGAGGCGTTCGTATTCCTCGTCGGTTAAGGGTGCGCCGGCATCACCTTCGACGCAGCATGAGCCGAGGCATTTGTCGAGGTCGCAGATGAAGAAGCGTTCTATGAGGTCGAGAGATATCAGGGTGTCTTTTATCTTAAGCATTGAAGTCATTTTTAGAGTGTTTTGAATCCTATGAGGCGGTCGGCACGCGCACCTGCCGGGCGGTAGTAGACGCCTACCCAATATTCATTTGATGTCTCATATTTGTTACCCTCCACGAGTGCGGTGGGTGCGAGAAGCCCATGGGTGGTGAAGGGTTTACTGCTGTCGGCTACGGGTGAGGTGTTGGCGGGGACGGCCAGGTAGCGGTAGTTGTACGCCCCCTGTTTCAAGGGGAGGGCGAGTCGGTAGGCGCGTTTCTCCGGGTCGTAGACCATGCGGTTTGAGGAGTCGAAGCGGTTGTCGGTCATCTCTCCGTCGACATAGATATCCACACCGCGCTGTTCGGGGAGGTCGAGGAGGAAATTGACGGTGATGTAATCGGCACCGAGGTCGGAGTCGGTGGCGTTGTATTCGCGCACGAGGTAGCGACCGTGTTGCGTGGAGTCGTATTCATAACTGCGCAACGCCCGCGGAGAGTCTTTCTTGAGCCAGACGTGATAGTTGCTGCCGCCGTAGCGGAGTGAGTCGACGTTCATACCGGCGAAACCGTTGCTGACGCTTTCAAAACGCCGATATTCGTTGCCGGCGGGGAAGAGGAGTTCGGGGAGGTGCTGATAGAAGAGAGTGGAGCCCTCCACGCGCTGGGGGCGTGTGAGTGTGCGGCGCGTTATCTCCGACCCGTTCTGCACCATCGAGATGATGATGTCCTGATATGGGTTGGCACCTTTCAGTTCGGGGAACGACACGGCGAAGTCGAGTTGCTGCCATTCGGCGTTGTGCCCCATGTCGGTGCGTGGGGTGGAGCCTCCGGAGAGGGAGGCGAGATCTTCGCTGACCATGAAACGCACCTGCAGGATTGTGTCGTCGGGCGCGTCGCGCTCAAAGACCTGCAGGAGGTAGTTGCCTGAAACGAGGGGCAGCATACCCTCTTCCGGAATTATGATGCGATAGTTTACGAAATGCACGAAGGTGTTTTCGGAGTAGGCGAAATCCTCTATGTCGGCTATGTTGAAGCCGTCAAGATATTCCGATTCCACAAGGCGCGAGGGTTGCCAGTCGGCGTTGCAGTGCAGGAGACGGTATTGCAGGTCGCGGTGATCCTCGGCTATCTCATCGAAGGTGACGACAAGGCGGTCGGCGGAGTTCATGCGGATCACGGGGGGAGCCATGAAGTTGTCGGGATTGGTGATCTTCAGCGTGCGGAACGAGGGTGCGAAGATTGCGGTGGCGGTAGATGATGGGTTTGCAGCCACTGCGTTCACTGCCACAATCAAAGACAGCAATAATAACGCGATGCGTTGATATTGGCGGTGTATGCTAAACTTAACTCGTCTGCGGGAACCCGTTAAGTTTTGGAGGTTTGTCGCTGAGTATGGGTGGTTTGCATGCAATTTCGCCCCCCGGATTGTCGCTGAGTGGTATGTGTCCATAATTCCTAAATGCTAACTCCTAATTCCTAATTAATCAGATTCCAGTTGACGGGCGTTTTGCCGTGGGCTGAGAGGTATTCGTTTGTTTTCGAGAAGTGACGGCACCCGAAGAATCCACGGTAAGCCGAGAGGGGAGAGGGGTGAGGGGCGGTGAGGACGAGGTGTCGCGAGCGGTCGATTGAGGCACCTTTCCTGATGGCGTCGGAGCCCCAGAGGAGGAAGACAAGGTTCTCGCGCCGGTCGTTGAGCGCGAGGACGGCGGCGTCGGTGAATTGCTCCCAGCCGATACCGCTGTGCGATCTGGGTTGGTGTTCGCGCACGGAGAGTGATGAGTTGAGGAGGAGCACACCCTGTTGCGCCCATTGCGAGAGGTCGCCCGACGAGGGGATAGGTGCGCCGATGTCGGTGTGTATCTCCTGAAAGATATTACGGAGTGACGGGGGGATGTCGATGCCCGGGTTTACAGAGAATGCGAGACCGTTGGCTTGTCCGGGACCATGATACGGATCCTGGCCGATGATGACTACCTTTACGTCGGCGAAGGGTGTGGTGTCGAAAGCGGCGAACACTTTGGCAGCCGGGGGGTAGGAACGGCAATCCTGCCGTGCATATTCGGCGCGTACACGCTCGCACAGCGCCTTAAAGTAAGGCTTCTCAAATTCGGCGCTCAGCGCGCTCTTCCATCCCTCTTCGAGTCTCATTCTTTTTAATTAATAATTAATGATTAATAATTAATGATTAGGAGTCGGCAGTAGTGTCCAAAATTACTAACTTCTAACTCCTAATTCCTAATTCCTAATTAATGATTAATGATTAGGCTTCGGCATCAGTGTCCATAATTACTAACTTCTAACTCCTAATTAATGCTTAATGATTAGGAGTCGGCAGCAGTGTCCATAATTACTAACTCCTAATTCCTAATTAAACAAAGTAAAGTTAACAACAAAATTTCAGAAATGGAAGAATGTGTTGAATTATTCAGAAAAAAAATATAACTTTGCATATAAAATATGGTCAATCGGGTGCCCGATGGGGCGCAAGAGGTTGAGAATGTCTCCATAGTTCAATGGATAGAATATCGGATTCCGGTTCCGACGATTAGGGTTCGACTCCCTATGGAGATACCTGAAACAAAATTCGCTTTCGTTGTGTTAATCATAATGAAAGCGAATTTTGTGTTAATAGGGATCGAGCTAAAGCTCTCTCGCTGAACGCACGAGCAGCACGATTAATTCCTAAAACCCAATCCTAAATAATCCAATTCTAATTACTCAATCCTAATTACTAATTTATGATACTGAATATTGTTTTCTTGATTTTAGGGCTGGTGTTGATCCTGGTCGGAGCCAATGCCCTGACGGATGGCGCTTCGGCGCTGGCTAAGAAGTGGGGAATGTCGGATCTCGTGGTGGGTCTTACAGTGGTGGCGTTCGGCACGTCGGCTCCGGAGTTGGTGATCAGCGTCATGTCGGCCGTGAATGGTAATGCCGGATTGGCTATCGGTAATGTTGTGGGTAGCAATATCTTCAACGTCTGCGCCATTGTGGGAATAACGGCACTCGTTACGCCCATCAAGGTGTCGAAAGGGATAATGCGTGCCGACATCCCGTTGGTGATCCTGTCGGCATTGGTGCTGTTGGTGATGGGTAATTCCTCGCTGCTCGATGGCAATGGAGAGAATATCCTGACTCGCGTCGATGGTATAATCCTGCTGCTCTTCTTCGTAATATTCATGTATCACACCTTTTCTTCCGCTAATGAGCCGGAAGCGGCAGTCGCCTCCGGAGAGGAGAATACCCCGATCAAGATGATGCCGCTGTGGAAATCGGTGTTGTGGGTAGTTGGTGGACTCGCGGGGTTGATTTATGGAGGCGACCGCTTTGTGGCAGGTGCTTCCGGATTAGCCTCCGGACTCGGAGTCAGCGACGCGGTGATAGGTCTGACCATAGTGGCGGCGGGCACATCGTTGCCCGAACTCGCAACCTCCATAACCGCAGCCTTGAAAGGTAAGACCGGGATAGCCATCGGCAATGTGATAGGTAGCAATATTTTCAATATCTTCCTTGTGCTCGGATGTTCAGCCACGGTGCGTCAGCTGCCGTTCGGCTCGGTCGGGAACGTAGATCTGTTGGTGCTGACAGCCACATCACTGCTGTTCTGGATCTTCGGCTACGTATACAAAGAGCGCACCATCTCACGTCCGGAGGGTGCGCTTCTGTTGGCGTGTTACATCGGCTACATGATCTGGATTGTCGCCGCCGCATAACGTATGTAATTATCGATATTTTTGCATAATTGTAGGGTCAATATTGAATTATCCAAAAGCCAGCATTATCTTTTCCTTCATGCCTTAATACTCCAATATTCTGCATGGCAGCTAAGTCACGCTCAATGGTGCGCTGACTCACCGACAAAGTCTCCGACATTTGACGTCCGGTTATTGTTGGAGACGTTTGTATGAGATTAAGTATTTTTTGTTGACGTTCAGTTAGTTTCGTCTCCGACATATCTCCGACATTATCTCCGACATGCGATATTTCGGAGGATGCGAAAATAGTGGTTTGAAATTGGGTCGGAGTGGACTTAAACACAGGTTGCAATTCATCTCTGTATCCATCCAAAGCCTTTGTCTCTTTACGAATACGCAAAAGTCCACTACCTCGCTTTTCCATATAGTCCAATTGAGCCATTACATTAGCAAGTATTGGATTGCGTCTTTCGGAAGAAACATCAGCAATATCCAGGTCTTGAATAAGCGCACCATTATACATTCCACCGGGCGATGTTACGGTAATGCGATTGTCATAAATATCAAGATGCACCTCTCCTCCCATTACAGTATAATCACGATGAATGAGATGATTAACCATTGTCTCAAGAATAGCGCGTTCAGCATATTCGGGTTTGTTTTTACGACCATTCGGTAGTTTTTCCCAACCTCTCTTTGTATTTGATTTCACGAAGTTCATCGCTTCACGCAACAATAGAAGGATATTCCCAGAGAACTCAGCATCGTTGATAGCATCGTCCTTTTCCTGTCCATCCCACCGCGTACAATATAAACGAGATTGCGATAGTAGACAGTCATCGGTAAAGAGTGCCCCTGCGTTAGTAAGACATCCATTACTCCCGAGAAGCCCAAAAGACAGAAGATATTTCTTATTCCACTCTTGGTTTGTGCGCGTTTTGAATGTATTTGCTAAAATTGTGAATGATGACTCCTCAGATTTATAGTCTGTATTCAAAGAATCAAACGTTCTGTTTGAGCCCTTCAATACCAATCTAACCATTTGTTCAGGGGATGCAGGTACGCTTTCATCTCCAATGCGAATGAAGGCAATATGTTGTCCATCCCCTATATAATAATATGGTGTATAGTGACCGTCATAAACTTTCAGTTGCAGAATGTCAAGGTCATTTATTCGTTGTGGAATCATCTCCACATCGGGCAAAGGATCCATGTAGTCACGAATCTTCTTGCTGATGGTTTCGCAAACACCCTGCACATCATCAAGCCCCTTGATTACGCCATCATTGTCAATGCCAAAGAAAAGGGAACCTCCCAAACCATTGGCAAAGGCACTTACGCTTTTAAGCCAACTTTTGGGTTTTCTTTCCTCTAACATCAATTTAAAATCGTACGCTGTGCATTCTGCAATCAGGGTCTCTAATTTCATTCTTATGATGGATTTCCTATTTATTATCAAAAAAAATTAACGCTAATTAGATTACAAAATTACTAAAAATCCGTGAGATACGGAAGCGTTGCCTATGAATTAACAATGACCAGAAGAAAAAGCACAGTAGGAGAAAAAGGATGGATTACTTACATCTTATTCTGCTGAAAACAACCATCTTTGCAAAAGAAATATAAGGTAATGGAAATTGAACGCTTACTTATTTTCTCGTTTTTTGCATAATTGTTATCTTTGTGGAGATATTTTGAAGTTGTTTAAACAACTTTTTTAAAGTAATGTGGAATATGGCTAATATCAAGAATGTAGTATTTGATTTCGACGGGACGCTTGTGGATACTGCTCCCCTTATTGTGAAGACAATGATGCAGACCATCAGTGAGATGGGTCTGCCTTCCAGAACGGAAACGG
>JAAVCU010000032.1 GCA_014802175.1 Bacteroides sp. | reverse complement strand
GTGTTCGTAATACTATCCAAAACAGCTCGGCTGTTTGGATAGCAGTTGTCAAGCGTGCGAACAATCTCAATCGGAGTAAGAGGTATATTATCGGTCAGTTCCATCATAGTGCAAATATACACATTTCCAACGACTGTTCATTTGAGATTATTGCGTGATTGGAGTGAATGGTAATCTTAACCACAAAATCACTCCAGATTCCAACCAATCACCATACAAAATTCATGCGAGTAATCTTAGCTGATATCCAATCTTTTATAAGTCATAGTGTGATTATTTTCGGTTATTTTGATGTTGCTGTTGGTCAAAAGCCCGGTGCGCGGTGGCAAAGCCATCAAGACTGACCGCAAAGTATCCAACACCCTCAATCAACTCCTCTCTCGTGTGAAAACCATCTTTAGCCGCAAGGCACACCATGAGGAAAAACCAGTTGAACCCACGACACAGCAGCCCTCAATCACACACCAACGTCTGAAAGCTGCACTCTCGGAGGTAGAGAAATATCTCGCCGACAACTTCGGCACTGACCCCTCCACACTGGCATATAAAGAGTACAGTAACGGCATCAGCCTCGCCTCCAACGCCCCGACATTCTCAACCGCACTTGTCATTATGACCCAGACTAATGGCATGTTCAATCTCGCGAACAACGTCATCCTCTTGGGCTACGTTAAGACTGATAAAGGGGATTACTACCTCATTAACCACCTCGGAAACTTCATCAAGTTCCTGATGAGACTCGGTGTTGCACACCAGATCTAGCACCTCGCCATCGCTTGCTCGAAAGAGCACTACGACGCACCAAACGCCGTCAAAACCGCCGACGTAACCTGCATCCGCCTCTACTAATCCCCACCCATACCCCTCGCCCCGACAAGAAATCCCCCTCTTGTCGGGGCTTTCTTAATGCTATTCTTATGTTTATCAGCATATTTTCTTTGTTATATGAACTTTTCTTTGTAACTTTGCATATTACATCAAGAAATTATCAAATGTCAACATATACAACAGATATAGAACCAGAGCGTATTAATCGCTTAAAAGTAGTTTTAGTGGAGCAAAATCGCAAAGGCAAATGGCTTGCTGAGCAGTTAGGAAAGAATGAAGCAACAGTTTCTCGCTGGTGTTCTAATACCGCACAACCATCCCTTGAAATGCTCATAAAAATAGCTTCTATTCTAAAAGTTGAACCGGGCCAACTTCTCAATGGCATTAATGAAGAATAATGATGGCAAATCAATCCTCAATAAAGCAATTGGAAGAAGATCTTTGGGCATCAGCGGACACCCTAAGAGCAAGTTCCAAACTTAACTCGAACCAGTATTGTATGCCTGTATTGGGTCTTATCTTTCTAAAATATGCCTATGGCAGATTTAAGAAAGTCGAAGCAGAATTACTGAAAGACAGACCGAAACGCAACGGTGTACCTTTACCGGTTACTGAGCGTGATTTCCAAGCCAAGAGCGCGCTATATCTTCCTCGCGAGGCTCAGTACGATTTCCTATTAAATCTTCCTGAGAATATAGCTTCTGCTAACGTAACTGACGAAGAAGGACGATTGCTTTCCAAACTCGGCGATGTCGTAAACTACTCCATGCGCCTTATTGAGCTGCAGAGCGAACACCTGAGAGGGATACTTCCCAAAACATACAACGACTTCTCTAACGAACTCCTTGCCAAACTTATTCGTATCTTTAATAACGATAAACTCGAAGATGTCGGTGGTGATGTCTTGGGTCGCATATTTGAATACTTCACAGGAAAGTTCGCCAAGAGCGTTGCTGATGATGATGGAGCGTTCTTCACTCCGAAATCTTTGGTTCAGATGATAGTGAATATCATCGAGCCCAAGCACGGCACCGTGCTCGATCCTGCTTGTGGCAGTGGCGGTATGTTCGTACAATCCGGCGATTTTGTCAACTCCAAAGGCATGAACGCTAACTCAGCACTTACTTTCTACGGACAAGAAAAGGCTGACTTTAACGCCCATCTTTGCCTTATGAATATGGCGGTGCATGGTCTTAACGCCAAAATCAAGAGTGGCGATGAGGCTAATACTTACGCATATGATTCTCACAATCTGCTCGGCAGTTGCGATTTCGTAATGGCAAATCCCCCGTTCAACGTCAACGGAGTTGACTCTGCTACCGCATCAGCCAATATGGATAGACTGCCATTCGGTCTCCCATCAGTCAACAAGGCAGATGAAATCAGCAACGCAAACTATCTTTGGATTCAGTATTTCTACTCATTCCTTAACGAAACCGGTCGAGCCGGATTCGTTATGGCATCCTCGGCAACAGACTCGCAGAGTAAAGATAAGTCAATCCGCGAACAACTTGTTCGCTCTGGCAATGTCGATTGTCTTATATCGGTTGCCAACAATTTCTTTTATACCCTTTCACTGCCTTGCACTCTCTGGTTCTTTGATAAAAACAAAGCCGAAGCTATCCGTGATAAGGTTCTTTTCATTGATGCTCGTAATTATTATACTGTAATTGACAAGACTCTCAACGAATGGAACGAATGGCAGATGAAAAATCTGAATGCTATCGTTTGGCTTTATCGTGGTGAAATCGACAAGTATCAAGCTCTAATATCAAGTTACATTCTCGCACTTAACGAGAATTTTCATGTATATGATATTGATGCCGAAGTCTCGACACCTGCCGATGCACACAATCGTTTTTCAGAGAAACTTGCTGAATTAAAATCGCAGCAAAAGGAACTTGTCACAAAAATAAAAGCAACAAGAAAGCGTAGAGATAAAGAACCGCTTAAAGAAGAACTGGCTGGCCTTGAAGAAACCATTTCTGAACTTGATTCCGTCGTGGAGATGGCAGCTCAATTCGTGTGGCTTACAGACAAATTCGGTGAAAAAGGCGAATATCGTGATATTCCCGGCTTGTGCCGAATTGCTTCTATCGAGGATATAGAAGGAAAGCAATTCTCGCTTACTCCGGGTGCTTACACCGGTGCAGAAGAAGTTGCTGACGATGGCATTGACTTTACCGCTCGTATGAAAGAGATTCATTCCGAACTTGAACGCTTGCAGAAAGAGTCTGCTGAAATATTTGCAACAATTAAAGCAAACGAACCGCTGCTATGGAAATAAAGACTGTAAAACTTGGCGAAATTGCAGAATTTGCAAACGGTTTGAATTATGATAAAAGCGCATATCGGGCTGGTGTCAAAATTATTGGAGTCTCTGATTTTAAAGATTATTCTATACCTATTATAGATAGTTTAGCCGAAGTTGCTATTGATGCAGTAAAGGAATCTGCGAGATTGAAGGAGAACGACATAATCTTTGTTCGGTCAAATGGGAATAAAGATTTAGTTGGTAGATGTATGATTATTCCACATACATCTGAAAAATTATATTTTTCCGGCTTTTGTATTCGTTGCCGGTTCAAAAACACGATATACGCAAATCCCCGATATTTCCTATATCTTTTCAAGAGTCCGAGTTTTAGGAGACAACTATCTAATACTTCTGTTGGCGCTAATATTCAAAACTTAAGTCAGTCGCGATTAGCAATGGCATCTGTTCCATTACCCACAAAAGAAGTTCAAGATAAAATTGCGTCAATCCTTTCGGCCTACGACGAGATGATAGACAACTGCAGAGCGCAGATAGTCTTACTCGAAGAAGCCGCTCAGCGTCTCTATCGTGAATGGTTCGTTGATCTGCGATTTCCAGGCTACGAAACCACTCCTATCTGCGAAAATGGATTGCCGGCAGGATGGACTATAGAATCTATAGGGATGGTATGTGATATAAAAACAGGAAGAAAAGATGCTAACTTTGGAGGAAAAGTTGGTGAATATCCATTCTTTACATGTGCACAAGAGCCTATTAGAGCTAATTCGTATTCATTCGATACTCAAGCAATAATTCTTGCGGGAAATGGAGATTTTAATGTCAAGATATTTCGAGGAAAGTTTGAAGCATATCAACGGACTTATGTTATAACAACAGAATCTGATCTAATCTGGTTAAGTTACTTTGCAATAAAACGCAATATGTCTAAGTTATCTGCCGGTGCGAGTGGCTCAACTATAAAATTCCTCACAAAAGGCATGATAGAAGACATCTTATTTTATAGGCCATTAGATTCTCAATTATCTACATTTAATAAAATCGTTTCATGTTATTTTAATCAACTTGAAACGATAAAAGAGAAATTATCGGAAGTATTAGCTCTTAGAGATTTACTTCTTCCTCGTCTAATCTCCGGTCAAATTGAAATAAACGCATAACTATGTCGCACGAATATTCAGAAAACATACTCGTTCAGGAAAGTGCTGGAAATCTCCTGCGCGATGAACTCGGTTGGGATGTAGTTTTCGCCTACAACCAAGAGGTGCTGGGGCAAAATGGAACACTCGGACGAAGTTCTTACAAAGAAGTCGTTCTGACTCGCTATCTTGAAAAAGCCCTGCTACGACTTAATCCGTGGTTGACGGATAAGCAGCTTTCGGAAGCGCTGATGAAGTTTATGGCTTATTCAGCCACCAACTCCATTATGCAAATCAACGAGGAGAAGTTTAAGATGATACGCGACGGCATCGAAGTTACCGACAGCCGACCCGGACACGAGAATAATACCATTACAGCCCGACTGATAGACTTTGACAACCCCGACAATAATCATTTTCTAGCAGTTAAGGAAATGAAGATACACGGCTCTCTATATCGCCGTCGCACCGATATTGTTGGATTTGTCAATGGTATTCCGCTTCTTTTCGTAGAACTTAAAGGTGTGGATGTTGACGTTGAGAACGCCTACAATAACAATTATAGAGACTATCTCGACACAATACCTCAATTATTTCATTACAACGCATTTCTGATGCTGAGTAATGGATATGAGGCTAAGATTGGCACGCTTGATAGTAAATATGAGTTTTTTCATGAATGGAAGCGTCTGAAAGAGGAAGATGCTGGAAGCGTTGAGTTGGAAACCATGCTTCGCGGTGTGTGCGACAAGCGCACGTTCTTAGACCTGCTTGAAAACTTTATAATTTACGACCATTCAGAGGGGCGCACGACAAAGATTCTTTCTCGCAACCACCAATATCTCGGAGTGAACCGAGCTATTGAGGCGTATCGTGACCGAAAATTCAAGGATGGAAAACTTGGTGTGTTCTGGCACACACAAGGTAGCGGCAAGAGTTATTCAATGGTTTTCTTTGCTCGCAAAATCAACCGTAAATTTGAAAGTAGCCCTACATTCGTTGTGCTGACCGACCGCGAAGAACTGAATACTCAGATTTCTGAGCTTTTCGTAAATTGCGGATTGATAGGTGGGGAAGCGAAGAACTATATTGCATCAAGCGGTCAGAACCTCATCGATCGTCTGAAAGATAATCCTTCGTATATCTTCACTCTTATTCATAAATTCAATAAGCCTAATGCCACTCCTTACATTCCGGAGCATGACATTGTTCTTATGAGCGATGAGGCGCATCGAACTCAAAACGGCACTTATGCCGAGAATATGATGCATCTTCTCCCTACAGCACATTGCATTGGTTTCACTGGTACTCCGATTTTCAAAGACGACAACATCACGACGCGCACTTTCGGCGACTATATTTCTATTTACGACTTTAAAAGAGCCGTAGATGACCATGCCACAGTGCCGTTATTCTATGAGAATCGCGGTGAAAAATTGAAAGAATTGCAGAGTGATGCCATCAATACCAAAATACTCGCAGCAATACAAGATGCAGACCTCGACCCATCCCAAGAAGAAAAGGTAGAACATGAATTTGCAAAGGAAATACACCTTCTTCTTTCAGAGAAGCGTTTGCGTATGATTGCACGAGATTTTGTGCAGCATTACACCGACCTTTGGACAAGTGGCAAGGCCATGATGGTATGCCTAAGCCGTATCGCTTGCGTGATGATGTACGACTATGTTCAGGAATACTGGCAGGAAGCTATTGTCAATCTCGAACGAAAGATAAGCCATAACACCAATCAGCAAGAAGTTCTTGAACTGAATAGACAGCTGAAATGGATGCGTGAGACCGAAATGGCTGTTGTCATCTCGCAGGAGCAGAACGAAATCGCATACTTCCAGAAGTGGGGTAAAGACATAAAGCCTCACCGTGAGAAGATGGAAACCCGTGAGCTTGACAAAGAATATAAAGATCGCGAGAATCCTCTGCGGATAGTCTTTGTCTGTGCTATGTGGCTTACCGGCTTTGATGTAAAATCGCTTTCTTGTCTTTATATTGATAAACCATTGAAAGCGCATACTCTAATGCAGACCATCGCCCGTGCTAACCGTGTGTGCGACGGCAAACCCAATGGTCTCATCATCGACTATATCGGCATCGTGAAATCACTTCGCAAAGCACTTGCCGATTATACAACTTCAGGAGGCGAAGGTGGAGGTGGCGGTGATGTAACCGTAGACAAGAACGAGTTGATACGCTACCTTCTCGAAGCCATTACCGGAGCCAAGGCTTTCCTGATGCAACATGGATTTGACCTTGAAACCCTCGTTAATGCCTCGGATTTCACTAAGATGGCTTTGCTTAAATATGCGGCAAACCTAATGTGTTCCACCACCGAAGTACGTAAGACTTATTGCACTTATGGCGGAACAATTAAGCGATTGATGAAATTCATAACTCGTGACGATATTACCGACTCGGCAATTATCGCTGATAGGAACGCCATCATCGCTATTTATGACCAATTAAAAGCCAAGCGCAAGAGTGCCGACATCACTGACTTGTCTGTGGCAATTCACAACATTATCAGTGATGAAGTTGGGACAAAGCCTGAAGAGAACCTTACAGGCACTAGACAGTTTGACATCAGCAAAATTGACTTCGATCTTCTCCGCAAAGAATTTGCGAAGATGAAGCATCAGAACCTCGTGCTTATGGACATTGACGAGCTTATCAAGCAACGCATCGATGCCATGCTTCGGAATAATCCTAACCGCATTAACTTCTACGAAGAATATCAGCGGATTATTCAAGAGTACAATGCTGAGCAAGACCGTGCATCAATCGAAAAAACATTTATGGCTCTTATCGACCTGTCTAAATCTCTTGACCAAGAGGAAAAGAGGTTTGTGCGCGAGGGATTCACCGATGATGAACAGCTTACCATCTATGATCTTCTTTTCAAGGAGAACATATCTAAGTCAGACATAGATAAACTGAAGAAAGTGTCAGTCGACCTACTTGTAATGGTAAAGAACCGGATCGCGTCACTTCACAACTGGCGTGAGAAAGCTACCACTACTGCAATAATCGGTCAGCTTATCCACGACACTCTTTATCAAGAACTACCTGAGGCTTACGACATCAGCGAGATTGAGCCGTACTCGAAGAAACTCTACGAGTATATCTATGAACGATATCCATTTGTAGCCGCATAAAGATAATTCACTAATCGCCAATAAATCAATATATGACAAAACTACTTAGAAATAACGCATCTGCTTCGACGAAAGGAATTGTTTTCCAATTTCTTGTTGCCTTGGAGTATTGTTTTAAGATGAATAAAGGGGATAAAATCTATATTGAACGTTTTGGCGATATTACCGTAGAGAGTGAAGAGAATCCTAGTCTTCAAATAGAGGTAAAAAAGCGGAAAGATGCTATCACTAACTATAGCGAGTGTATATGGAACACCATATATAACTGGATGCAACCGGGTTTTGATATTAATAAATATCAGAATCTTTTGCTGATAACAACCCAGTCTATTTCCTCGTCCTCTCAATGGTATAAATGGCACTCTTTAAATCTAGAAGACAGACTAAAATCACTTAATCAACTTTTGTCCAAGAAAGCACGAGCGAAATTAAGTGATGAACTGAATGAAAAAATAAACTATATTCAATCAAAACTCACTGATAAATTAAAGATTCAATTAGTCAAGAAGATTGAAATAATATTCTTAGCACCGAACTTTGAAGACTGGATGGTTCGCAATTATCCATATCTGAATATTGTTCCGGAAATACAACAGTCAAATTTTGTATATGAGCTTTATGGATTTATTACCTTAGGCTCACAGAAATCCGATGGTTGGGAAATTTCTTGCGAAGATTTTGTGAATGAAAAGAAAGTCATCGCTGAATCTCTTATGGAGAATACTCGTATTTTCCCCAAAATAGAGAAAACCGTCATAGATGAAACTAAGTTTGAGGATAAGTTATTTGTAAAAAAGATTTTGGAAATAGAATATGACGAGGTAGTTCCGCAGGCTATTCAAGACTACGTGGATTCTTTGAGTTATATTGCCGAACTTGGTAAAACACGTCACAAAATGGCAGAAATTAAAAAGTATGCACAAGATATAAAACGAGAACACGATACTATGTATCGTAAAGCAAAACGGAACTGTTCGGAAGACGTCATAAAATCATCTCAGGATTTTTATGACGAATATGAAACTAGCTTGGTTCAACCCTTCAGTAATTATAACAATACACCTCGCGAGTTTAGAGGAGGAATTACGCATTCTTTAGCAGACGAGAATCAGATTTCATGGCATCTAAAAAACAGAGTTGATAAAGTATGATTGAAGTTATAGAGAATTTCGAATGTCTTGAAAGTAATATCTTTACTTTGACGCCGTTATTGGTTTCATTTTATAAAAATATGCCTTTACGGAAAGGGAACCTGCTGTATGCTTACCTTCTTTTCCCATTACTTTTACATCCGCCATTTTATACAATTAAACGAATCAATTCAAGAACCAAATTGTCAAGAATTATAACAGATAAAGATATTATGGCGGGCTTTCAAGAACGATTTAACTATTACCGTATGCTTACGAATGAATGCATACAGTATGGGATAGAAAGTAATTGGCTAAAGCTCAATGCCTCTGAGTGCTCCATAACTGTAAATCAAGTTTATGGAATACCAAAATCAAATAATCTTGGTAAAGCATTTGAATTAGCCTCTATGTTACATAAGGTATTCACTAAAAATATCATTAATACTTATATGGCATTTGGAATAAAAGAGTTATGAGAGCATATATAAAACAGATCGGAATTCTAGACAACTTGAACAACATCCACGGAGTATCTTTGGATGAGGGTCTGAATATCATTACTGGAAGATCTTCAACAGGCAAAAGTGCAATTATAAACATTTTTGACTATTGTATGGGTGCGACAAGGAATAATGTGCCTCACGGCGTTATTTCCAACTCAGCAAAACTATATTTTTTGGTATTGTGTATCAATAATAAATATGTAGTCCTTGGTAGAGAAGCAAAAAGGAATAGTCAGGGATTCATTAAGTTTGAATCATCACTTATCTCTATGGATATATTTAATGCTGAGTATTTTACGCAGGAATACTTTATTCCATTAGATGAATATATTCGAGAGATAGGAAGTATTTTCGGTCTTACGATTTCCGAAATAGATACCACAGATCAGAATAATCAAAACAAGAAAAAAGGACATCCTTCTGTACGAAATATGATGTCTTTTATGCTCCAGCATCAAAATCTTATCGCAAATAACCAAGCATTATTCTACCGATTTGATGACTCTGAGAGACGAGAACGCGTAATTGAGGAATTTAAAATATTCCTTGGGCTGGTTGATCAGAACTACTTTATTATGATGCAGAGATTAGATGAAATTAAAAATCAGATAAGACGCATTGAAAAAAGTATTTCTTCGTTTGATCAACAACTACAGACTCATCTTCCTTACATCGATGAGCAACGAGAGAAATTCTTATCCATTACTGGACAGGAACTCTTTCCTCATATTAAAAGTGAGCAGCTCCTTAATGCTCCTGCTTTATATCGTGATCAGATAGAGGACTATGTGCCGAAAATAAATACCGAATCTATGTCTTATCAACAGACATATGAAGAGTTGAAACTTCGACAAAATGAATTATTAGGTAAAAAGAGAGAGTTAGTTTTAAAGTTGAGTGATATCAACTCTTCAATTAAAACTATTCAGAATTACCGAGATAAAATGTCCAGTGTAAAGCCTATAACTCACGCATACAGACAAGCCTCATGCTGTCCATTTTGCGGTAAGCCGTCTGATTCGACACAAAATGCAGAAAATTCGTTAACAAAGGCTATCAACTGGTTAAACAAAGAACTTCGTGAAACACCATCATTATTCAAGAGTTATCTTCCAAAGAGGAAGGAACTGTTGGATAAGATAGGTATATTAGATAGTCAGATAAGAGATATTAGAAACAGAATAACAGCAATCAAGGAGATCAATAATCGACTCCAAGAGAATCGGTCGTTAGAGGAACAGGCATCTGTTATACTTTTCAATATCCGGAATGAATTGCTTTGGATTATTAGTGAAAAGGAAAATAATTGGGATGAGGAAAAGAACGATTATTTACAAGAAAAAGCTCAAATAGAAGAATATATTAAGAACCATTACAATCTCAACAAACGGATGCAGGTGATTGCAGAAAGTATCAATCGCACCATGAACGAGATTGCTCCTTTATTTGCATTTGAGTATAACCCAATAAAACTTGAATTTGATTTTCAGCGTTTTGAATTATATTGCATAGAAGAGGGTGAGAAGGTTTATTTGAGCTCGATGGGCAGTGGTGCAAACTGGTTGTACTCTCATATCTGTCTCTTCCTTTCTCTACTTAAATTATTTGTGAGTGAAAAGGATTGTGTTATTCCTCCAATTTTATTTATTGATCAGCCCAGTCAGGTTTATTTCCCAGTCCAGAATGATGTGCAAGAAAAATTTGATGCAGCTGCACTCAAAGGAGTAAAGAACGCAGATGAGGATTTATTACAGGTTGCTAATCTGTATTCTCAGATATTGAAATTTCTAGATGAGGTATACGATAAATATGGAATAAAGCCTCAGATTATCATTTCAGATCATGCTGATAATCTCACATTAGATGGTTATTCTTTTGGAGATTATGTAAAAGCTCGTTGGAGAGATAAGACGGAAGGGCTAATAGACACTTCCAAATTGAATGATGAAACAAAATAAACCATCTGATACCATTTTATTTAGGAAGATGATATATGAATAGAGTTATATTAATCGGCAATGGTTTTGATTTGGCCCATGGTCTCCCTACCAGATATGAAGATTTCATATATTGGTATTGGGGACAATTGGGACAAAAGTTACGATTATGCTCAGATAAAGTCGTGCAAGATCCGTTCTGTTCCTTTGTTCTAAAAGAGAATATTGGACTAGCAGGATGGTATCTTGTATGGTCTTACCGGTACCAAATTCTTTTAAACCCACGCAGCAACAAGGAGTTAGCAGAGATTGCGATGCAGGATAAAGAAATGTGTGATTTTAAAATTCATAGTGTCTTTTTCTCTAGGATTTGTAATGCTATAGAATCTAAAGGATGGGTAGATATAGAAAGAGAATATTATGAATTATTGCGTAACGTAGTTTTAAAACCTGAGGAATGTGATTATACAATATCTGAGTTGAATAATCATTTACAATACGTTCAAGGACTATTGACGCAATATCTTTTGTCCATTACAAATGTCGATATCAATTGCGACAATCAAATACGCCAACAAATTTACGGCAAAATACGCAAAAACGATATCAGCATTTCGCAGCTTCCAGCATATTATGATTATGTAGATTTTCTTATTAATCATGCTGATGACGAATATCAGAGGTTACTATATCGTTACGGAATTGATGGTCCTAACCGTTATTTTCTTGGAGAGGATATTAAGAAACTAAAAAGCTTCTCTAATTCTAAAGAGATTGAGGAGGTATATTTGAGAGATTTAATTCTGCCGTCTAATATTCTTTTTCTCAATTTTAATTATACTGGAGTCGCAGATCTATATGGTTCAGAAAAAGTTTCAACAGTGATTCATATCCATGGTAAACTTGACACCCCCAATAGTATGATATTTGGATATGGTGATGAGCTTGACGATGAATATAAAAACATATTAAATACATCCAATAATGAATATTTGAAAAATATCAAATCTATACGATATCTTGAATCAAGTAATTATCGTAAAATGTTGCAATTCATTGAGTCTGCACCGTATCAGGTGTACATAATGGGACATTCTTGCGGTAATTCCGATAGGACTCTTCTAAATACACTATTTGAGCATAATAATTGTGTTTCCATAAAGCCATATTATTACCAAAAAGAGGATGGTACAGATAATTATTTAGAGATAGTTCAGAATATATCCCGCAATTTCACGGATATGAAATTAATGCGTGACCGTGTAGTAAATAAAACTTTTTGCGAACCTTTACCACAAATTAAATGAGCGAATTTGACGAGTACATAGTTCACGGTGAACCGGGACAGAAGGAAAAGGCTGATACGTGGCAAACGGCAATCGGTCTTCAGGATGTGGATGGGTTGAAAGTTTCATCCTATCTGCTTGATACAGCACGTCAGCATATTGAAGGGGACATCTCTATTGATGAGGTTCAAAAACGCATCAAGGCTTACTATGAGACTAAAACCGGACATGATGCAGTAGATGAGGAGGGTGACAAGGCATCGGTCAACATCGCCAAGATTCTCAATGAACCGTCATTCGCGTTCTCTTTAATTGGACTTACCTCTATTCATAGACGCATCTTTGAAGGTGTTTTCAAATTCGCTGGACAGCTACGACAGGTCGAACTTAGTAAAAAGGAATGGGTACTTGGTGGAAATGCCTCTGTGAGCTACCAACCAGCTATTGATCTCCGCGAAGCTATAGAATATGATCTATCAAGGGAGAAAGAATTTGATTATTCAAATCGTTTAATAACGGAGGTAATCAAACACTTGTCTCAGTTTGTTGCTGACCTATGGCAAATTCACCCTTTCCGTGAAGGTAACACGCGCACAACTGCGGTATTCCTGATAAAGTATCTCCGCTCAATGGGTATTCCTGCAAATAATGATATGTTCAAAGAACACTCGTGGTATTTCCGCAATGCCCTCGTGAGAGCCTCATACAAAGGATTGAATATCT
>JAAVCU010000031.1 GCA_014802175.1 Bacteroides sp. | reverse complement strand
GCGACACGAACTCTCCCTCTTCATTTGCTTCGCAGAAGTCCGGGTCGATAGAAAGATCGGAGAACCATTCTGATGTATACCACCAATAAGATGCATCCCGGAGATCAGATCCCGCAGGTTTTGTCATTTTGATTGTACATACAATCTGGTCTCCTACCTGATATTCCGCTTTGGCTGGTGAAATGGAAATCTCACCGAAAGAGGGTAGGGCTCTTGCTTCATCGTCGTCGCTACACGACGCAAGTAATGTCGTCGGCAACACCAGCAATATAAGCAGTAATGTTTTTAAAGATCGTAACATGATGATTATATTAAAATTAATTATGAAACTTCTGTGTATTTAATTACTAATTCCTAACTACTAATTCCTAATTAAATAAAGTGATTACCCCTTTTGCATCCTTACGGTATCTGATGCCTGTTGCGGTTGAAATAAATCGCAAAGCTTCGTCGAGTGATTCGGCATTAAGGGTTCCTGTAAGATGTATCTCTGCAATATCGGGCGATTCAAAATGTATCTTAGCCCCAAAAGAGCGCGATAATCTGCGAGCCACGACATCCAGTGATTCATTGTTAAATCGCTCATAGCCACGTGTCCATTCGGAATACTCCTTTGCATCCACAGAAGTTGTGGTTAACGAATTGGTTTGAGTGTTAAATGTCACCATCGTTCCCGGGTGCATATTTATTTGCTGTCGCGATGAAGCGGCAGTGATGATACCTTCGTCGAGAACCACTGTAACCGTTTTCTCATCGGGATACCCATTGACGTTAAATGTAGTGCCCCGACATTCGATTCTTAGCCCGTTGCAATTTACGATAAAAGGATGTTCGGGGTCGGTAGCCACATCGAAAGTTGCCTCTCCGCAAAGTGCCAGTGTGCGCTCTTGGGTTTCCGTGTTGTAATAGTAGTCAAACCGCGATTCGTGATTTAAGTTTATGCAAGTGCTGTCTGGAAGATTCACTACCGAACGTTCTCCACAGCCTGTAGCTACACTTAGAGGAAGTGTATATTGAGGTTTGGAAGGTGTATAGAAGTAAAACGCTGCCATAAAAACCGTAGCGATTGTCGCCACTATAGTGCTTGCTTTCCATATATTGAACTTTTCAACCTTCTCAGGATCATTTGCCGGAAGTTTGCTGAATATCGAGCGGCGCAGACGTTCGTTAACTTCTGCACTTATATAGGAAGGTGTGTGCTCAATTTCGTTCTCAAGCCATTCACCTAATTGCTCGTCCTCTTCAAGCCAGACGTCAAGGAGTACTTTTTCTCCTACATCCGCCCGGTTGTCCAAGCACTTTTCTGCAATTTTACGGAGACGTTCTTTCGTTATCATTGATAATGGGATTAGTCGGATTGGTTTTATAGTTTATACCTGCGCTTCAGCTCCGCTCTCATAAATTTAAGAGCCAACGTCAGGTGGTTCTCGACTGTGCTTTCGGCTATACCTAACTCGGAAGCTACTTCCGGAATGGTAAGATACTGAAGACGACTCAGCCGGAATACCTTTTGTCTCATAGGTGGGAGTTCGTTAATGAGAGTCTGCACATATTCATTCAGAAACGATGTGAGAATTGCGTCGTCTGAAGAGTAATCCTCTATAGTTGAAGTATCTTTAAGAGTGGAAAGATAGATATGTTCCAAAGTCTCGTGTTTGAGATAATTCAGCAGAGTGTTCCTTGCAATGGTGAAAAGATAACTTTTGAGTTTCAGAAGATCAGTCTCCTCCACAAAATTGTCAATCCGTTCCCATAACTTTACAAACACCATCTGCGTAATCTCCTCGGCGAGATATGAATTTCCGCGGGTGATTTTCAACACAAAATTGTATATACGTCCTACATATAGGGTATATATCCGTTGGAAGTGATGATAAGCAATATGTGAGTTAAGCTTTCGCTTGCTCATGATATCAGGCTATGTGAAATAAAGGTTATTATAGCGACGAAAAAGCTTTCATTTTCTGAAAGTCTTTCGTCGGAATTTGTAAGCAATACAATTAAATCACAGCCGTGCCCCCAATTATATTTCGATAATTAACATATATTAACATTTGAAGAAGGTATAAAAAAAGGTGCCCGGCGATCGCCGGACACCTTTAGGGGGTTGGTTAGTTGTCTGTCTTTTTTTAATGTCGAATGTTATTAAAGAATAACTTTGACGGTCTTGCAGACTGCAGGGCAATAAAAAAAGCTGACCGAAAGGTCAGCTTTTTTTATTGGGTCAGACGGGTGTCTGATTAGTCCTGGTTGAGGTTTACACGCTTGAACTCTACAGCTACGTGGCCTTTCATCTCTTTGTCGAGATACTGACCTACTGTGAGAGTTGCATCGCGGTGATATTCCTGCTCGAGAAGTACGTTCTCTTTGTAGTATTTGTTGATACGACCGTTAACGATGTTCTCGATCATCTGCTGGGGAAGGTTTGCTGCCTTCTGCTCTGCAGTGGTTGCCATAATCTCACGAGCTTTAGCTGCATCCTCTTCTGTGATCCAACCTTTGGTGATGTTGGATGCGATGTGGTCATCGCTGTCGAAGTGGTTAGGGTTGAAGCCTGCTTTCTTGAGGGCTGCCTCAACTGCCTTGCGAACCTGCTCTGTTTTGGTTTTCTCGATTGCTACTGCTTTCTCTTCCTCGATTACAGCTGCGGGCACTGCCTCGCGGTTAACTGCTACGGGGTTCATGGCTGCAACCTGCATTGCTACCTCTTTACCAACTTCGGGAGTTACACCTTCGAGGTTGAAACCTACGATGGTTGCAAGCTTGTTGCCGAGATGGTCGTAAGCTGCTACGCTGGGTGCTGCGATGCACTCGTATGCGCCGAGCTCCATCTTCTCACCGGTTTTACCGATCTCGTCAGTGATGTGCTCTTCGATTGTGCGGTTGTCATCGAGCTTGAGGGCTTTAACCTCGTCAAGAGTCTTGGCGCCGGCTGCTACAGCTGCGTCAAGGATAGTCTTGGTGAGGGCGCGGAATGACTCGTTCTTTGCAACGAAGTCAGTTTCGCACTTAAGAGCCACGATTGCTGCGAATCCCTCCTTAACAGCTGAGAGCACGCAACCCTCTGCTGCCTGACGGTCTTCACGCTTAGCGGCTACTGCCTGACCTTTCTTACGAATGATTTCGATGGCTGCCTGGATATCGCCATCGGTCTCTGCGAGGGCGTTTTTGCAGTCCATCATACCGGCACCTGTCATGGTGCGCAGTTTCTTGATATCTTCTATGCTAACTGCCATAGTAATTTTAAAATTTTAAGCTTCGGGAGCTGTCTCCTCTTTTACTTCCTCTTTTACCTCAACTTCGGGAGCTGCTGCGCGCTCTTCGTTGCGGCGTACGCGACGACGCTTGGGAGCTGCTTCGCCCTCCTCTTTGTCTTCGGGGGCGTCGATCTTCTCTACCTTACGCTCTTCGAGGCCTTCAGCCATAGCGCCGCAGATTGCGTCGAGGATAACCTCGATGCTCTTTGAAGCGTCGTCGTTAGCGGGGATTACGTAATCTACATCCTCGGGGTTAGAGTTTGTATCAACGATTGCGAATACCGGGATACCGAGACGTTTAGCCTCAGCCACTGCGATGTGCTCTTTCATAACGTCAACCACGAAGAGTGCGTGGGGAAGACGAGCGAGGTCTGCGATTGAACCGAGGTTCTTCTCGAGTTTTGCACGCTGACGAGTGATCTGAAGTTTCTCACGTTTTGAAAGGTTGTCGAAAGTGCCGTCTTTCTCCATCTTGTCGATGGTGGTCATTTTCTTAACAGCCTTGCGGATTGTGGGGAAGTTGGTGAGCATACCGCCGGGCCAGCGCTCGATAACATAAGGCATGTTAACGGATTTTGCTTTTTCAGCGATAGTCTCTTTGGCCTGTTTCTTTGTAGCTACGAAGAGAACTTTCTTGCCGCTCTTTGCGATCTGCTTGAGAGCTGCGGCTGCCTCTTCGATTTTAGCTGCCGTTTTGTAAAGGTCTATGATGTGGATACCATTGCGCTCCATGAAGATGTAAGGAGCCATTGCGGGATTCCATTTACGTTTGAGGTGACCGAAATGACATCCTGCTTCGAGGAGCTGGTCAAATGAAGGTGTTGCCATCTTTTTTAATTAAGTTTGTTTACGTTCTTTTTTAAGATTCAATCCGAAAGTAGGGAACGTGTCCATCTCGCGGATTTAGATACTAAACACTATTTTAGTTTTCAGTTCTAAGTTTTCGGTTTTCAGTTTTTGCAGTAATTCAATTATGCCGATCTTACGCACTGAAAAGAGAAAGCTGATAACTGAAACTTTCTTTTAACGTTTTGAGAACTGGAAGCGTTTGCGAGCTTTGGGACGTCCCGGTTTCTTACGCTCTACGGCACGCGGGTCGCGAGTCATGAAGCCTTCTGCACGGAGAGCGGGCTTGTCCTCGGGATTGATTTTTACGAGTGCGCGGGCGATAGCGAGACGAAGAGCCTCTGACTGTCCTTTGTAACCGCCGCCATCGAGGTGAGCATAGATGTCATATTTCTCTACGCAGTCGAGGGTGTTGAGCGGCTGCTTTACGATATACTGAAGGATTGAAGAGGGAAAGTATTCCTCTAAGGGGCGTTTGTCGATAACGATCTTACCTGTACCCTCAGTAAGATAAACACGAGCTACGGCAGCTTTACGGCGGCCAATTGCATTGATTTTTTCCATCTTCTATATTAAAATTTCAGTTTGTTGATGTCGATTTGAGTGGGGTTTACATCTGCGTAAGGATGCTCAGCACCATTGTAAACGTGAAGATTGCGAAGCTGAGCTGCGCCGAGTTTGGTTTTGGGAAGCATGCCCTTTACAACTTTGATGAATAGGGGATGATTGCCAGCCTTAACTGTTTTCTTGTGTGATTTCTCCATGAGGTCTGCGGGTGTGAATGAACGCTGACCGCCGGGGTAGCCGGTGTAACGGAGATATTCACGTTTCTCCCATTTGTCGCCGTTAAGGATCACTTTGTCGGCGTTGATCACGATTACGTTGTCACCGCAATCCATGTTAGGAGTGAAATCGGGTTTGTTTTTGCCGCGAAGGATCTTGGCAATTACTGAGCAAAGACGACCAAGCACGAGGTCGGTTGCGTCAATTACCACCCAGTTTTTCTTAATTGTCTCGGGGGTGGCTGATAATGTCTTGTAGCTTAAAGTATCCACTTTAACTTTAATGTTTTAAATTAATGTTTAAACGCCACAAAATCAGATGGTTGGTCGGCCAAAACCAACTGAATCCGCTTTTGTAGTCTACTAATTTGGATAAAATCGGCTTGCAAAATTACAAAAAAAATCGCTAACCACAAAGCCCTTAGCGTTTTTTTTATAACTTTGCACTCTCAAATTGATAAGATCATGACCGATAGCTTTGATATTCGCTGGCGACAGCGATTCCAGAATTTCCAAATTGCCTTGAGGCGCTTGACTGAAGCGGGTGAGATTGTAAATCGCGCTTCGGGTAGTCCAATCCCTGCTGAGTCTGTGCAGCTTCTTAAGGAGGGTTTGCTCCAACGGTTTGAATTTACGCAGGAGCTTGCGTGGAAGGTGATGAAGGATTATATGGAGTATCAGGGTATTCCCGGGTTAATGGGATCGCGTGATACGTTCAGAAATGCTTTGAAATTAGGTATTATCAATGATGAGCGGTGGCTGAATTCAATTACAGACCGCAATATCACAAATCATGCTTATGATGAGTCGGAGGCCGGCATTATTTATGATAATGTGCGAGATGTCTATCTTCCTCTGTTTAAAGAATTTGAATCGAAAATGATTGAAATATCCAATGGAGATAACTGATATTGAGCTAAAAACGGGATTGAAGCCGGAGGATATCTCGCTATTGCGGCAGATAATTTTCTCTCACCCCACAGTGGAAGATGCAATCTTGTTTGGTTCGCGCGCAAAAGGGGAATGGAAGAAATTTTCCGATATCGACATATCTTTGATAGGTGAGAATATTACTCATACCGATCTCATAAAGATTATTATGGAGATTGAGGATACGGATTTACCTTACACCGTTGACATTATAAGATTTGCCTCCATTACCAACACTGCGCTTACAGACCACATACAGCGTGTAGGAATATCCCTAAGAGATATGGGTTAGGCCCTACGCTGCAAGGTGTTGTTTGAGATAGTAGATTTGGAGAGATATTTGCCACCTAAAAACAAAACCCGATAGCTTGATATACAGGGGCTACCGGGATTCAACACTGCAAAGATAGTGCTTTTTCTCTTAATAACAAAAAATGACGATCCCGAAAACTCCCCGAAGTTTTCTTAAATTATAATTTATTGACACAGAGCCACAGAGGGACAGAGAATTGTCGCAAAATTAACGGCACTGAGGATCACT
>JAAVCU010000030.1:70162-112508 GCA_014802175.1 Bacteroides sp. | reverse complement strand
TTAAGATTTATGAGATATTTTTGAGATGATTTCTTCATTTGAAGAGGTGGCAACCTTTCGGTTGGCACCGATGAAAAGGGAGAAAGCATCCAAAAAGATCCATAAAGGTTAATAAAAGACAATATTTAATTACAATTTTAACTTTCATAAATTAGTTTAAACAACTTCTTAGGGATTTGTTTCTAATTGTAGAGTTTTTTTCTTAAATTTGCAATCTATTATGTAATTATGTGTCCGAAGAGGTCATAAGTTTGTGTTTTCCAGATTGAGAATTTCGGACTTGAACTTATATGAAAATGAATCTACGAAGCATTTTTTCAATAGGTATCCTTGCCTTTGCGCTCAGCGCATGGGCAATGACCGATGATGAGGTGATAAGATATATCCGCACGCAGACGGCTAACGGAAAGACCGAGCAGCAGATCGGCAAGGAGCTGATGGCTAAAGGTGTAAGTGCGGAGCAGGTGAGGCGTATCAAACAGAAGTATAACAGCGAGGGCTCTGCGGCTTCCGGCACGACAGTGGCGGCGCAGTCTGCGTCGCTGAGGCGCAACCGCAATAGCAGTAGCTCGTCGCGCAATAGCAGCTCATCGCGCAATTCATCTGCGCGTCAAAATGATCAGCAGGGGCGCCGCAATCAGCAGGATCAGCAGGGACGCCGCAATCAACAAGATAGAAACAATCAGCAGGATAGACGCAATCAACAGGGGTATTACGATTACGAGGATTATGATGGCAGGTCAACGTCGCAGAATCAGCAGGGAGATATCGACTTCGAGGAAGATTTCTACGTGATTGATGTGCTTGATCCGGAAGAGGATGAAATCGCATACGAAGTGTATGGTCATGATCTCTTCAATTCAAGCAATCTTTCGTTTGAGCCGAATCAGAACCTTGCCACCCCGAAGGATTACCGTCTCGGACCCGGCGATGAGGTGGTGATCGATGTCTGGGGCGATGCCGAGGAGCATATCCGCGAGGTTATCTCTCCGGAAGGTAGCATCATGGTTTCGCGCCTTGGCCCGGTTTACCTCAATGGTAAGACAGTGAATGAGGCCAATTCATACGTCAAGAATCTTTTTGCACGCAAATATGCAGGCGTGAGCAATGCCCAGACCGATGTGAATCTGACGTTGGGTGAGATCCGCTCTATTCAGATCGACATCATGGGTGAGGTGAGCACTCCCGGTTCTTTCCGGATGTCGCCGTTCTCAACCGTGTTCCACGCGCTTTACAATGCCGGCGGTATCAACGATATTGGTTCTATGCGTAACATCTCGGTGTTGCGTAACGGTAAACGTGTGGCAACAGTTGATATCTACGATTATCTGTTCAACGGAAAGCAGACCGGAAACATCCGATTGCAGGAGGGTGACGTAATCATCGTGCCTCCTTACGACCAGATTGTGAATATCTCGGGTAATGTGAAACGTCCGATGCATTATGAGATCAAACCGGGTGAGACGGTGGCTTCGCTACTTGAATATTCCGGTGGTCTTTCGGGCGACGCTTATTCAGGGATGGTGCGCCTTTCGCGTCAGAACGGTGAGGAGAATGAACTTTACAACATCGATAAAGGTGAATTTGCATCATATCAGCTGAAGGATGGAGATGTGGTTACGGTTGGCACCGTGCTCGACCGCTACTCAAACCGCGTGGAGCTGAAGGGCGCCGTGATGCGTCCGGGTCTGTATGCGTTAGGTCAGGGCACGACAACATTGGCTTCCTTGATCCGCAAGGCCGATGGCTTGACGGAGGATGCTTACAAGGGGCGTGCGCTCCTTTATCGCCAAGGAAAGGATTTGACTCTTGAGGTGATTCCGGTGGATCTTGCCGGAGTTATGGCAGGAGTGGTTGCGGATATCCCGTTGCAGAAGAATGATATAATCGAAATTGTAAGCGTACAGGAGATTCACGAGAAGGGTGACTTCACCATCATCGGAATGGTTACAAATCCGGGTGAATATTCCTTTATGGAGAATACGTCGGTAGAGGATCTGATCCTGCGTGCGGGTGGTCTGCGCGAAGGTGCGTCGACAGCGCGTGTGGATATTTCGCGACGTATTGTGGATCCGACAGCCACAACCGAGAACTCACAGATTGCGGAAACATTCTCTATAGATATCTATGGCGGTCTGAATCAGAAGCGCAACGAGGCGAAGGAGTTTATACTGAAACCTTACGACCGTGTGACGGTGCGTCGCTCTCCGGGTTATGGTGAGCAGAAGGAGGTGAAGGTGTTCGGCGAGGTTCTGTTCCCGGGATCATATACCTTGCAGCGCCGCAATGAGCGTTTGAGCGATCTTGTGGCAAGAACCGGTGGCACGGTTGACGGTGCGTATCTGAAAGGTGCGTATCTGAAGCGACAGATGACTGACGACGAGAATCAGGTGCGCGAGAATATCATCCGTATGGCATTCCAGAATCAGGGTAGTGACTCGGTTTCTCTGAATAAGATCGAGGTAGACAAGGAGTATGTTGTAGGTATCAATCTTCCGGAGGCGTTGGCGCATCCGGGTTCTACTTACGACCTTGTGCTTCAGGAGGGCGATAAGCTTTATGTGCCGCAGTATCAGAGCACTGTCAAGATCTCAGGCGATGTGCTTTATCCGAACACGGTGGTGTTTGAGCCGGGTAAGAAGGTGTCTTACTATATAAATCAGGCTGGTGGTTACGGCAACCATGCGAAGAAGAGCAAATGTTTCATCGTGTATATGAGTGGACAGGTTGCACGAGTTAACCGTAAGACAGTGGTTGAACCTGGTTCGCATATTGTGGTGCCCTCGAAGGATATGACTCCGGGACATGGCTGGGAGAAGACATTGAGCATTATCTCAGGCTTCGGTTCTATCGCTACAATGGCGGCTACAGTGGCAGCGCTGTTCAGAAAGTAATTAATAATTAATGATTAATAATTAATGATTAAGTTTCGCAAGCTTATTGGAGGCTAAATTAGTTGAATGCTAAAGAAACTTGAGTAAATTATTGGAAATGGAGATAGAAGAGAAGGATGATGTTAAGGAGATTGATCTCCTGGCATTGGCTAAAAAGATATGGGAGCGCCGCAAGATGGTGGTGATCTGGTGCGCTGTGGGTGCTGTATTGGGCTTGGTTATAGGCTTCAGTATCCCCAAGGAGTATCAGACCGAGGTCAAGCTCGCACCGGAAGATAACAGTGGCAAGAGCATGAGCAGCAGTCTCGGAGCTTTGGCGGCTATGGCCGGTGTGAATGTTGGCACGTCAGGCGGGTCGGATGCCGTGTATCCTAAATTATATCCGGAGATTATGCAATCTGTGCCTTTCTGTCTTTCTCTTTTAGATGTGCCGTTGACAGATATTGATGGTAAAAGGAAATTTACTGTGGCTGAGTATCTGGAGAATGACACCCGCTCGCCGTGGTGGAGTGTCATCACAGGTTTGCCCGGAAAGATTCTGGGCGCATTCAGCTCCGCTAAAGAGGATGAGCCGGGAGCAGGTCATCAGCCCGATCCTTTCAAGCTTACGAAGAAGGAGAAGAGTCTTGTGGATGCTTTGAATGGTGCGATTCAGGCAAATGTGGATACAAAAACCTCTGTGGTGACGGTGTCTGTTACGATGCAGGATCCGATGGTGTCTGCCATCCTTGCCGACACGGTGGTGAGCCGTCTGCAGGAGTATGTCACGGATTATCGCACAAACAAGGCGCGCAAGGATCTGGAATATATTGAGAAGCTTAATCAGGAGGCTAAAGACAGCTATTATGCCGCCCAGCAGAAATATGCCAATTATCTTGATACGCACCAGGGTATGGTGATGTATTCGGCTCAGACCATGCGCGATCGTCTGGAGAATGAGGCAACACTTGCGTTCAATCTTTTCAATCAGACTTCGCAGCAATTACAGATGGCGAAGGCGAAAGTGCAGGAGCAGACCCCGGTGTATGCCACAATCACTCCGGCGACTGTGCCGATCCGCCCGGTTGCTCCCCGCAAGATGATGATCCTTGTCGGTTTCATCATGTTGGCATTCATGGCGTGCGTGGGATGGATCTTAGTGGTATTACCCTATAAGGAGGCATCCAAAGGTAAAAAGGGGGTAGAAGATAAAAGCGCGGAATAAAACTTATTGAGCTTTGAAAGGATTATTTGGAGGATTGATATTGCTCGTGGCTGCTTTCCTGCCGGGGAAACACAGCACAGCATCTGCAGCACCCGAGGTGGATTTTGACAAGATGCTGTCCGGCATGACGCGGGAAGTGAATCTTGATAACGTGCTGTCAGGAATGACTGGCGAGGTCAATTTTGATGCATTGCTTTCCGGAATGGGAAGTGGCGGTAACATAGACGATATAGCATCATCTATGGCGGTGGATCGTACGCTTGATTATCTCAGCAGAATATACACATCTCCGGTCAGCACTTCGGTTTACGGTAATTATGAATATCAAGGCATCAGTCTGCCTCAATATGCAGGTATGGCTATGCTTCCGGTGTCGGGGTCCGTGACGTCGCGCTTCGGTTATCGCCCTTCGTTCAAACGGATGCATAAAGGGGTTGATATCAGCTTGCAGGTAGGCGACACGGTGCGGGCGGCGTTAGACGGGCGTGTGTCGCGCGTGGACGTAGATCCGAAGGGCTACGGACTGTTTGTGGTGATTCGACACAGCAACGGTCTTGAAACGCGCTACGGGCATCTGAGTCGCGCGTTGGTTGGTGCCGGTGCGCCGGTAATGGCAGGTGATGCGATCGCTTTAGGTGGCAATTCGGGAAATTCCACCGGACCGCATCTGCATTTCGAGACTCGTCAGAATGGTGCGGCATTCGACCCTACAACGATGTTTGATTTCTCGATGCCGACGGGGATGATCTGCAATCGCAGTCTGTCGGATCTGGATCAGACACCGGCAAATTCTCCGGTGCGTAATGGCAAATCAACATATATTGTGAAGGCCGGGGATACGATAGGGTCGGTGTCTCGCGATTTTGGGATCTCGGTGCTGACGCTCTGCCGACTGAATATGCTCTCAACAACCGATGCGCTTCAGCCCGGACGGATGCTGAAGCTCCGCTGATCAAAAGAAATAATTAAGAAAGGTGTTATAATTAAGAAAGTGTTAAATAGAAAAAAGCGCAATCGGCTTGACCAGTTGCGCTTTTTTCAAAGTTGTCTTACCAGGATTCGAACCTGGACAGGCAGAACCAAAAACTGCAGTGCTACCATTACACCATAAGACAATCCTATTGCATCAGGCTTGCCGATTGCTGAATCAACCATTGGCAATGCCTCGAAGCGGTGCAAAGTTAATAAATTTTTTTTATATAGGCAAATTGTTTTTTTGCTTAGGCGATCCGGTTCAGGAGAATCGGTTGCGGTCGCGGGTGGATTTCTTGAGCAAGGAGGCGCGGAAGGCTTCGCTTAGGTCTACGCCGGTCTGATTCGCGAGGCATGCCACCACCCAGATAATGTCTGCCATCTCTTCTGCCATCTGTGCTTTCGTATCGGCACGCAGATCGCCGGACTTCGGTTTCTGATCGCCGTATACGCGGGCTATCACGCGCGCCAGTTCCCCAACTTCTTCTGTGAGCAGTGCCATATTGGTGAGCTCGCTGAAGTAGCGTTTGCCGATCTCGGCAATCCAGCGGTCAACCTCCTTCTGTACTTCTGAAAGCATAAGATTCGGTTATATAATGGATAGTGCACGGAGTTCATCGAGGATCTCGTTGCCACTGAGTGAACGGCGACGCGCCAATAGGTGAGCGAAGTCGTTGATGGCAGGATGCAGACGCGGATTGCGGAAGATGCGACCCATGTAGGTGCGGGTCTTGTCGTAGAGTGTGTCGATCTCATCATCTTCCAGCGAGCAGGTGTCGCGACCTTCGGCTAATATCTCGTTATGGATCTCGTTCATAAGTTCTGCCGGNACATCCTCGCGNAGTCTCACGAGTGAACGGGCCATCACATTCGACATCACCATTGCCGACGTGATATAGAAATTATGCAAGAGGTTATCCCAAGTGGTTTTGGGGGATATTGAGGGTGAACCGGAGAAATAATACTGNTGCGAGAAGGTCACCATCGGTCCGTCGGTGTCGAGAGTAATGCTCGAAACGCGGTCGATAGCGTCAAGGGCAGCCAAGGATATAGCCATGCCGGCAAGCCCGTATGCTTTATCATCCTCGTTGGTGTANGCGAGGGTCATTATTTCGTTATTCATACNTTAANTAATTAATAATTAATGATTAATAATTAATAATTGAGCATGTTCAGCTGATAATGAACTTATTTAATTTAAGTTTCTCAAGTAATCAACTAATTTATTTCAAACTATTATAACCATTTGTAACCATCATTGCAGTTTTAAATATAATCCAATTTTTATTAAAACCATCACGGTCTTAGACCGTGGCTGCCGACGCTATAAACCGAAAGGTTTAATGGTTTTAATAACTTATTGACCAAATACTCTAATATAACTTTATAAGATAGTTTTAATGGTTCCTAATGGTTTGAGACATTAATCTCAAATATATTTGCGAAACTTGAATTATATAAGTTTCTTCACTATATTAATTATCTATTCATTAACTAAACAATATTAAAAGCGAATAGGTTTTTTAGAAGATTAGGGAGAAGCCGCCGGTGACGCGCAAACCTTGCGTGGGGAGGGTGGGGAGTATCTCGTCGTGACGGTTCAGCAGATTGTCGGCCTGTGCCCAAAGACTGAAGTTTTTGGTGAAACTGTAGGAAGCACCGAAGTTCAGGTAAGTGATGTCGGGAAGACGATAGCCTGCAAGCAGCTGCGAGTCTGATACGAGGGCTCCCGTATAGTGCGCCATGGCGTAGATGTTTCTGACACCGCGGTATTCGTATGCAAGCTTGAATTTCAGACCCTTCCAGGGGTTGGTTTCCGCTGATATGAGGGCTGTCCATCGCGGACGGTCGTAGCCGTTGAAATAACCGTTGTTGCCATTTTGCGGTTGATAGTTACCCTTGGCTTCAACTTTAAATATCTTGCCGGCATCGTACGACGCACGCGCTCCAAGACTGAATCCGTGAAGATTATAATAATCTGAATTCGAATAATTGTAATGCAATTCGCGGTCTACTCTGTCGATATACGCTGTTTCCGGTAAGCCGGGGATGGTAGTGCTGCCATAATTCATGTAGGACTGATACCATCCGCCTATGTATTCGCCTCGTGTGATGCGGAATGCGAAGTCAATTCCAGCCGAGAAACCGGAGAAGGGACCGAACGTGGCTCCCAACGAACCATCGAGAGGGGAGTAAACAGGGCATGAGGAACCCAGGTCGGGCGACTGGTAATAGTCGCGCTCATAGTTTGAGGCCAGTGTGTTAAGACGTGTGCCACCCAAGGCGTGGAGATAGAACGACACGGGACCTGCAAGATAATCAACCTTAACATCAGGGGCAATATGCAGGAAGCCATATTTATGATTGTCGCCTCCATCTTCTTCCCCGGCATTGAAGGCAAGGTCAATATCGGCTCCTATACGCACGAGAAGGCGCTCGCGCGAGAATCGGTAGTAGGGTGTCAAGGTCACGACTGAATAGTTCTCCGGATTCCATACCCCAACATAACCTGCTACCAACTCAGATTTAGGATAAATTAAGATGTCGGCATTCAGATCTACGCCGAAAGAGGAACCTCCCGAAAGGGGAAGGTTNAATCCTCCGTTCAGGTTCAGGTCGGTTTCCCGGCAACCTTGGGTGCTCGCAAGTGTCCAAGTGTCAGGGTCAATTATGCCAAGGTATCCATTGAAAGGTGAGTAATTGGCACGATATCCGAAATATCTGACACCCACACCGGCGTTCCAGCTTAGTTTGTCGGCTGCCACGGGAGATTGCCANCTGAATCGGGCGGCGATATCATTGAGGGTCTGAGTAGGAACCTTTGGCGCATTTCCGATCTGGAACGCGCCCCACTGCGGATCGAACCCATAATAGTTGAAATTGCCGATATGATAATCTATGGCACCGGAAAGTTTACCTTTCCCCTCGAAATCGTGCGATCCGTAGATGCCGATATTCTCATCATAACGCGCCTGTTTGGTATCCTGCATCAATTCGGAAACGTTCGGTTTCCAGAGCGATGTGGAATTGTGCTGCAGGCGTATTCCGAAAGTGGTGGACTTATCATCGATGAACCGGTAACCGGCNCTGAGTGTGGAGTTAAGCCAGCTGCCGGCTCCCAATTCCAGATAACCTCGGGCATCGGAGAACTCGCGCGAATCGTTCCAGCCGGTAGCCGGCATCGGGAAAAGGTTAGGGGCGAAACCGGCGGGGACACTCTTGGCATCGTAGCCGAGCGGGCGGGTGTCGAGTGAGAACTTCACCTGCTTGGGNAAGGAATTNATACGATCCAGACGGAAAATCTCGGGTACATATTTACCCTCGACTGAAATAGACTGGTTGAACTGTGCGTAAGCTGAAGCGGAGCACACGGTCAGCACCGATATGATTATATATTTGCGCATGGTCATTACTGTTAGTGGATGGACTCTTAGAGGGATTTNAGGCGTGAAGTGATGGCGTTAAGGATCTCCGGTTCATTGCCGGGNTAATTATCCTTGAGGGTCTGNAGATACTCNTTGGCAAGGTAATTCTTCCCTTGTCCGGTGTAGACATCTGCAAGCAGGATGAATCCTTTGGCAAGATAGAAATCATGGGAGGTTCCGGTCTCGGTGAACTCCGACAGCACCTTTTCCGCTTTTGCCCACTCCTTGCGGTCTACNTAATACTTGCCTAACTCAACGGCGGCGTGTGCGCCCGCTTCACCGGCGGGGTTCGAAGCAAGTGCCGATAAAGTGGCGAGAGCCTCGCTGTCCTGTCCCCGGTTGAGGAGTGCCAGTGCCTCGATCAGCTGCATCTCCTCGGCCTGATCCGCGCTCAGACCGGCAACAGCGCGCGCCTTGCGGGCGTACTCAATCCGGTCGGCATCTGAAGATGCGGTGCGCGCGGCTCCCGTGAGGGCATCTCCGATAAAGTCTTTGTCGCCCGTGGCGGCGAGTGCCTTATACACTTCGGTAGCTTCCGAGGCTCTTCCGGGGATGTCGTATTCCAGAATCTCGGCACGCATCAGCAACGCCTCCGGATACTGCACCGAATGCGGACGTGTCTTCGTNAGCTGTTGCAACGTCTCCTCAGCCTCGGTGAATTTGTTGTTCTGACGCAGTGANGTCGCGATGTCGAGNAGGGCGGGAGCGAGATACTTGCCATCGGGGTAATCGCGCACATAATTACGGAGCAGCGTNATGCTGTTGGCGTCATTGGCGTAGGCATTNTCGGCGCCGTCGAAAGCTAACTGNTCAAGCTCGTCGGCATCAAGCTGACGCGCGCCGGGCACGGTGCGCAGGAACTCCGCATACTCGCCTAACTCTCCGCGCGATGAATAATATTTCTTAAGGTCNTCGTTAGCCATAGAAGCCTCCTCGCTCGAAGGCCAGCTGCGTATGATCTCCTTGTAAGTGTCGGCNGCCTGCGANAGTTTGCCGGCCTTGGAATAAGTCAAGGCGAGGTTAAACATTGCCCTGCGGGCCTGTGCCGACTCCGGATATTTGGAAGCTAAAGCGTTGAACGCCTCAGCAGCCTTTGCGGTCTGATCGGTGGATTCGTAAGTAAGCGCTTTCTCAAGCATGGCATTCGGAAGCCAACGGCTATCGGGCCATTTGCTCTCCATCTCCGTGAGCTCCTTGATCTTGTTCTTCACGTCGCCACCGAGACCGAGCATCACGGCGTGGCGATAAGTGGCGTAATCCGCATCGGAAGCGTTGTCGCTGATGGCGCGCGCGTAATTGTTGCGCGCTGAAGCGTAGTCGCCCGTATAATACTGGCAGTCGGCCATGCGGATAGTTGCGTCTGCCGCGAGTGCGGAGGGTAATGACGGCTGAGCCTTCAGTGCGTTAGCGAATTCCGATGCAGCCTGAGAATATTTCTCCTGCTGATACAGTGAATAAGCGAGGTTATAGAGTGCCAATGTGCGGTTGGAGCTGTTCTTCTCCCCGGTCAGAAATGCCTTATAGGCATTCACTGCCTTGGCGTAGTTGCCGAGAGAATACTCCGCATCGCCGAGCCATAGCTGAGCCTGTCGCGCCAGTTCGCGATCATGCTGAGCGAGTTCGAGCGAGCGTTTCAGATAAGAGGCGGCATCCTCCGGACGACCGTTGGTCATGGACTCGATGCCAAGCTCATATAGGATCTTCTGTTTGGCGGCAAGCACCCCCTTCGACGGACGGCTGATCTTTTCGATATTGGCAAGAGCCTTGGCATAGTTGTGGTCGTTGTAATATGCCGTGGCGAGATATTCCTCAACCTTCGGGGTGTATTCCGAATTCGGGTAAAGTTTGATGAAGCCTTCAAGCATATCGGCTGAGGATGCGAAGGGAACCTTGCCGCCGCGTGTCAGTGCCGCTACATAATTATATAGCGCCACCTCAGAGACGTTGCGGTCATAATCCATGCGCGCGGCTTTTTCAAAAGCTATCGCCGCCGCATCGTCGTCGCCCTGCTTNACATCGCATTGTCCGAGGTAGAGCCATGCGCTCTGTCCGAGGTCGCTCTGCAGGTCAGTTAGNGAAGCGAAGCGACCGGCAGCCCCCTCGATGTCGCCGTCGTTATAGTCAGCCACACCCAATGCGTAAAGNGCATCGGCCGAAGGTGCGCTTTGCGAGAGGGAAACATAATTGTTCAGATAGCGGCGTGCNTCGGTGTAATTNCCCAACTTGAAGAAACTAAGTCCGGTCACGCGGTTGAGCTCCGGCGCGAGTTCCGGATCCTTAAGCGANAGCAGAAGGTTCTTGCCGGAATCCGCCACACGCTCATATTCTCCGCGCTTGTAGTCGATCTGCGTAAGATAGTAAGCCGCCTCCAGTCCCTGTTCGCCGGACCTCACTTTTGAGAAGCCGTTGTAGGCGGTGTCGTAATCGCCGTCGATATAATCAAGGTAGGCGGAATAGAAAGTGTATGCCTCCTTGTAAGCGGGATTGTTGCGGATTCCTGCCAACGAAGTGCGGGCTTCCTTGTAATGCCCCGTCTTGATTTGGGAGAGCATCCGGCGGTAAGTATATAAGGGAAGGTCCGCGCGGTTGAGACGTTCGAAATCCACGGAATCGTATTCAGTCAGCGCCTGCGGCCAGTCGTGACGGAAGAAATAGAAATCGCCGATAGAGAGCTTTGCCTCCATTGCAAGTGTCGATGCCGGATACTCACGCACGAAAGCGCGGAGCAAAGGGATGCAGGACTCATCGCCACGCTCGAAATATGCTTGTGCGAGCATATATAAAGTTTCCTCACGTTGCGAATCGGTAAGGATCACACCCTTTGTAGAGAGTTCTGAAAGCTGGTCGATCACGCCGGCATAGTTACCGCCGCCGAGCATGGTTCGTGCGCGCTCTATATATCCTTGCGCAAGAGGAGAGAATCTTTCCGGAGAGGCAGAGACCTGCGAAGCGACCGACAGGGAGCTTCCTGCCACNACGAGTGANAGCAGACTCGCCTTTAGAATTGATGGAACTTGTGGGGATTTCATATTTCAATTTAAATAATTATATTAGTAGTGAACACCTACGGCAAAACCACCTGCGACAAACCGCCTTCGGCAAACCAAATTATTAATCATTAATTATTAACCATTAATTATTAACCATTAATTATTAATTAATTGACCGGTGGTAGTGGCGTTCCTTGACGATGCCGTGGCGGAAGGCGTAGAGGAGTTCGGAGAGTTCGTCGATCTGCGCTTGCAGCTCCTTACCTTTGTCGGTGTCGCGAACGCGCATGCGGTGTCGCGATAGCTCCACAATCTGGGTGGTCGACACAATGTCGGACCCATTCTCTACAGCCTCTTCNGCGGANGTGAACGGCTCGTGCTGCACGAGCTGGAAGCCGCTGCTGTGGAACACCAGCGTGTAGCCGGCGATTCCTGTGGTGCGNTGATAAGCCTTAGCGAACCCGCCGTCGATCACCATCAGTTTTCCGTTAGCNCGTATCGGACTCTCACCCTTGGCGGCGCGAACCGGCACGTGGCCGTTGATGATGTGGCGGTGATCACCCTCAACTCCGAAGGCATCCAAAATCATATCGCAAATCTCCTCATTGTTGCGGAGTTTGAAATACCATCCTTTCTCTTCGTGATGAGTTTCCGGATCGTCGATGAAATAACGCTCGAATGTAGCCATCTTCGATTTGTCGAAAAGAGGTGAATCCGGCCCGCACCAGAGATACCAGAAATAATCGCAGGCGTAATCACGAATATCTTCCGAGGAATCATCGTTGAAAGCCTCGCGCATGGTCATTCCGATCTTGTGGAGCAGTTCGCGTCCTTTGTAGGGAGTGCCGTTAACCTCCACCTCCTTAAGCGATCCATCCTCGTTCAAAGGAAGCGATGCGTGGAAAAGGAGATTGGAGTTGAAAATGCCATACATGCAGCCGTTGGAGAGAAGGCAATCGATATGTTTGGTAAGCTTATCGCTGACGCTGAACGAATGGTGGAGTTTCTGCACAAGCTCGCGTTCCTCTTCGGAGAGTGCGGTCGGGTCTGCCGGATCCACAGTGGGGAAGTGGGTGTCGTTAAGGGGATACTCCTTGCCATCGACAGTGACCGTTCCCTTCTCGAAATTGATTTTGGAGAGGAGGTCGCGATCCTGAAGATTCCATTCCGGATGCTTGCGCGCCATCTGAGCCTCCAGCTTAAACTGGATTATGGCGATAGCCTTATGCATACGGGCTGTAAGCAAACGGCTTTTCTCACTGATTTCCATTTCCGATTCGTTGAGGATGGAGGGAAGGAAATGCTCGCAGGGGTCGTTGCCGTATGTCTCCATGGCGAAAGTGGCGAGTGGCACGAGATTGATGCCGTAGCCATCTTCGAGGGTGGCCATATTGCCATAACGCAGCGAAAGGCGGAGCACGTTTGCCATGCAGCAATCATTGCCCGCGGCGGCTCCCATCCAGAGAGCATCATGGTTTCCCCACTGTATATCGAACCTGCCGTAATCGCAGAGTATATCCATAATGATGTGCGCTCCGGGTCCGCGGTCGAAGATGTCGCCGAGGATGTGGAGCTGGTCGATGCTGAGCCGTTGGATCACGTTGCAGAGTGCGGTGATGAACTCTTCGGCCTGACCGGTGGAGATGATGGTCTCGATGATGCGTGAGAAATAAGCCTGCTTGTCATCGTCCGACGGAGACTCGTGGAGCAACTCCTCGATGATATAGGCAAATTCCCGGGGTAATGACTTGCGCACTTTGGAGCGCGTGTATTTTGATGAAACCGACTGGCACACACGAATCAGACGGTGAAGCGTGATGCTGTAATAATCGGCGAGATCTTTCTCTGTGGCGCGTATATGCTGCAGCTTCTGTTCGGGGTAATAGATAAGTGAGCAAAGGTCGCGGATCTCCTGATCGCGCATGGATGTGGAGAAAAGTTCGTTGACCTTACGCTTGATATTGCCCGAGGCATTGCGCAAGATGTGGCGGAACGCTTCATGTTCGCCATGAAGGTCCGCCACGAAATGCTCTGTGCCTTTCGGGAGATTGAGGATAGCCTCAAGATTTATTATTTCAGTGGATGCCGCCCCAACGTTGGGGAAAGTCTGTGCAAGAAGTTCCAGCACCCTGCGGTCGTTTTCAACCTGTTCCTGAGATATGTTTTTCGTGTTCACTTCTGTCTTTAGAGAGTGTTTGATTCTTAGAAATTGTCGATTGCCGAGTTGTATTCGAGGTGGAACGCTGCCGGACGCTGCAGGGTCTCTTTAGTCTCCTTGCCGAAAGCGTCGGTGAGGGTGATCTCAACGGGTGCGTCGGGAGTGGTTGCGCGAACGCGTGCCAAATGGCTCTTACGCGGTTTGGAGAATCCATTGTTGACCAGTCTGTTTACCCAAAGCGAGAGTCGCAGGGCGTAGCTGAGTGCCCAGAGCGGGTTCTCGTCGGAAAGGAATTCAACGGGAAGTTCCTTGCCGTTTTCTGTCACCTTTAGACTTCCTTCGGGATCATAATCCCAGAGACTCAGGTAGATATAGTTGTCGGGCAGATCGGTGTAGTCTGTGAATTTGGGGTGGTGCTTAAGGAAAACCTGCGCTTCAGCGTTGTTGGCGAAATAGTCTTTCACTCCGTTCATGTCCCATGCGAAGAACTTGCGGTTACGGTCATATTCGTAAGGCACATGCTCCCATTTAAGGTCGGTGCCATCCACGGTCATAAGCTCGTAAGCGGCGGGAGTTCCGTCTGGGCAGAGGTTCTTCAGCCCTGTGGCACGTGTGCGCCACCATGATGCGCAAGTTCCGGAGATATTGTGGTCCACGAAATTCTGCTCCTCTTTGGGAGTGCGCGTAAGGGTCTGGCGGTGTGAATGGCCGGTGAAACAATGCACATCCTTATAGGGTTTTACAATGTCGAGGAGCTCGCGGGTGCTTTCGCCGTCAAGGCGCGGGCGATACCCCTTGTGGTCAGGACCGTCAGGACGGATCACCGGGCAGTGGCAGGCGATCACAATCGGGGTGTCGTAAGAGACATCAGCCAGATCCTTCTTCAGCCATTCCATCTGTTCCGGGGTGAACTCCTCGGTGTAATTGCGTCGGCTCTTGATGCCCGGGTAAATCTCTTGCTCAACGGCCTCGTTCTTATACTTGATATTGTCAAGCATCACGTAGTGAACCTTGCCGATGTCGAAAGAGTAGTAACGCGGGCCGAATGCCTTCTGGAAGGGGAGCGATGCCTGGAAATCGGTGTCGGGACCTTCCGGGGTGGCAGGATCGTTATCGTGATTTCCCATCACCGTGAATATGGGGGTCGGATAATTAGCCTCTTTAAGGGTATTGCGGAAATCGCCGATGGTGTAATTGTGAGCATACCAGTAGATGTCCCACGAAGAATCGCCCATATTGAGGGTGTAGACCGGGATTCCCTGGTCATTGAAGGAATTGACATCTTCGCGGATCACATCGAGATAAGGTCCGGAGAAGATTGATACATCGTTACGCTGGTTGGCGAGATGCACATCGGTGATAGCGATAATGGCGTGTTTATCCTGATTGACTTTGTTGAGTTTGAAATCGTGACGTTCAAGTTTGTCGGCGGGTTCGGTGAAATCTGCCCAGAACTGGGGCACAGCGTCCTCGCGCGAAGCTTCATAACCTGAAGGTATAGTGATGAACACCTGCGGATTCTGCTTCTTCGATTTGAGGTAGTAGGCACCCTTCTTGTCGGTCTTGGTTATCTCGTAACCGTCGGATACTTTTACCCCTGCCACGGGTTTGCCGTCGCATTCTACCACACCGGTAACTGTCACACCCTTCCCGGGTTTGACAGGTAGTTTGGAGCAGTAAGTGGATTGAGCGCTGAGGGTTGCTGATCCCAACAACACCGCCCCAAATAATGTCAATTGATAAAGATTCATGATGTATAGTTAGATTAGTATGTATTCAAAATTATTTGCGGATTTTTAATGTGCGGCTGCTATGAGGAGCAGTGACTTTGAGCAGATAAATGCCTGAGGGGAGCGACGAGAGATCAAGATTCATTGAATTTCCGTTTGCCGCAGAGGAGAGAGATGCTACCCCCTGAAGAGAGTAAACTGTGGCGCTTACGGAGTCTTCGCCCGGAGCGAAGATGTCATATACGTTGCCTCCGGCACTCTCGATCAAAATGCTTTCAGGAGCATTCTCAATGATTTCATATACGGAAGATTCTTCAAGAATCTTCTTGATTCCAGCAAGAGCGTCGGCCTTGCCATATCCCCATCCGGGGCTGTCAAATCCGGGGTCGGCAGCAGTTGTGCGGGCAATCTCCTGGATATCCTTATATGTCAGATTCGGGTTCGCCTGGCGCCAGAGTGCGCAGATACCGGCCATGTGGGGCGAAGCCTGCGAAGTTCCGGCGCAGGTGGTCCATCCATAAGTTTTCCCGGTTTTTTCATCCTTGTATGATGCGTATATCTCGTAGTCGCTTGTGCTTGAGAGGTATGAGTTGCGGGAGCTTACAATCACCTGTCCCGGTGCGCAAACGTCAGGCATAACTCGTCCGTCGGGAGTCTCTCCCCAAGATGAGAAGTAGCTTGCGTCGCCAATTGTACCGTTTGGATAGTTAGAAATTCTGATATTGTTGCTCACATAGCTACCTACGCAAATGGTGTTTGCTCCGCTCGCCATATTGCTGTTGGTACCGCATCCGTTGGGGTTGTCAACTCCGGGGAGCCCCTTGTTGCCGAAATTCATGTATTCGTAATCACAATACATAAATATCTTCTTCCCCGGCTCACCTTTTACGGTTACGCGGGTGAAGGTGTTGTTGCCGTACGCTCTTGTAGCGGAGTTGAGCATTAACGACAGAATGGCGCAATAGCGGTTATTGGCTTCATCCACACCTTTTGCGCCACCCATAAAACTGTTGGTGTAATATTTTGTGAACAACGGATCATTCTTGGTAATAGTGGCTTCAGAAGCTGAGACATAGCTGTTGATGGTGTTTCCTGCGGCTGTGAACGCATCTTTGCCAACCGGGATTTCAAAAGAGTAGAGTATCTCCTCGGGGTTTAAGATCGAAATGATGTCGAGTGTAACATCAAAGGGAGTCTCGTCTTCTGTCCAGATCTCGATGTCGCCGTAAGTCTGGAAATAATTACCGGCTCCGGTCGGTTTGTAATCTCCTTTGAGGGCAAATGTGGAGGCGACGGGATCCTCAGCGGTAAGTGTCTTTACGATTGATATCGGCTCCTCACGTTCGTTGCCGGCTGCGAGGCATATCACAGCGTCGTACTCTTCAGCCACGTCGTTCAGGGCTGTGGTAAATGCGTCCGAACCATCGTGCGGACCCATGTTATCACCGAACGAGAGGTTTATCACGCACGGCTTCTCCTGCTCCTTGGCATATTTGGCAATACGTTGAACAGCATCAAGGATCTGGAGGTTATAGCCGGGACCACCCGACATGACAATATCCGCTCCGGGAGCCACACCGCTGTAATCCACAGTCAGTGTGGATGACTCAGCACCCTTGAAGGAGCCTGCCATGATGCCGGCAACGTGTGTGCCATGTGATTCGGATCTTGAATCGGAAGTTACTATTGATATGGCCTGGGGAGTAGGGTATTCCGTCGGTTTGGTGGAGGAACCGGAATATTGAAACCAAAATTTCACGCGGTTATTGCCGTCGGCATCCCGGAAATTGATGTGATTCGGATCCAGACCAATATCAAAAAGACCCACAATCACACCTGTGCCGTCGTAAGCCGATTTCAAACCTTCTCCGGCAAGAACTTCATTAACTTTTGAGAAGATACGAGCCTGATTGTTTACCGGTCTTACCAATCGGGGAAGAATTGCCCCCTTTACACCCTTTGTCGCAGCCGCGCCAATCACTTTGTTGAGTGGCACACTTACAATGGCCGAGCCTTTGCAGAGATCGGATGTGATGAGACCGCCGTTGGCGCAAATTTCATCGAGAGTGGCGCGCGAGTCGTAACGGATAAGCATTTCCGTGCGGTCTGCGTCAATGTCGTTATTCTCAGTGTTTAACGATCTGGTGCGCAATTCAGAAGCCTTTTGCATCTGAAGAAGGTTGGACATATCGGTAGGATGTAGCTTAACCTGTGCGGTTGAAGCCGCTGTTCCCATAAAGAGCGAGAGAGAAAGTATTATAAATTTCTTCATAATCAGATAGGTTGATTCAGTAATTATGGAATATGCTGCAAATTCACGTGCGTAAATATGCAATCTTTTACAAATTTAAGACAAAATATTATTATTTGAGCCAAATATTTAGAAAAATTAACTAAGGAACTCAATTTTTGAGTTTAACCAAATAATTTATTAATTTTGCGATAAGAGGAGAGAGTAGTTAGAAAAAAACTGAAAACCGATATGAATAAATTGCTGATGTCGATGATGGCGGTGGTGCTGATGCTCGCTGCCTGTTCCAAAAACAATGGGGCTGATGTCTCAGAATTGTTGAAAACGATCCCCGCTGATGCCTCATTAGTGATGGTGATGGATCTTGAAGGTATCCTCAAAGATGCCGATTGCTCCGTTGACAACGGACAGATCAAGCCCGGTAAGAAGTTTGCCGAGGCGTTGAAGCAAGCAAACGATCCGGAGTTGCGTTCGAAGTTGGAGACGCTTAACGACAGCGGCATCGAATGGAGTTCGGCGGCCATCTTCGTTGAGGGTTACAACACTTACCTTACAGGCTTCCTGAGCGATAGCGGAAAGTTCCGTCAGGTTGTTGAGGAGAGATTCGGCGAGAAATTCGAGTCGGGTGAGGTTAATACGTGCGGCAACGTGGCTGTGGATGGCGAACGCTTCTGGGTTTGTCTTAACAGTCACAACACCATAGTGGCTAATGATATCCGCCATTTCAAATCGTTGAGCGAGAAGCAGAGCATCCTCTCTAATGAGAATGTGGCGAAGTTGAGCACCATCACTACTGACATTGCCGGTTGGGGCGACATCAAAGGAACACTCAATCTCGCCGGGTTGAATTTCGCCACACGTGCGGCTGTGACAATGGGTTTGGAGACGGTGTTTGTTGATGCCGTGGAAGTGGAGTGGACTGCCTCTTTCGATAAAGATGAGATGGTGGCGGAGATCGCGGTGCTGAACACAAAGGGTGGCATTGCGAAATTCAACTTCCCTGTCGAGACCATAGATGAAAATGTGGTCAAGAATCTCAATATGAAGGCGGAAGGTTTCGGAGCGTTGGCAATCAGCGAGAAGATGATAGAGACGGTAAGAGAGCAGACTTCGCAGGAAGGTTTTTCGCTGCTTGGTGCGCTCGTGAATATGATGGGAAGTGTGCAGGGCACAACGGCAATGGCATTTGACGATGATAACACTGCCGGAGTTATCTCCACCACCGGACACGGCACAGCCGATCTCTCCGACGCGCTTTCTCAATGGGGATTCGCTGTCAGTAAAGAGGGGAAGGATTTGAAGTTCTCCCGGGGTGCGGTGTCGGGAGCGATGACCTCTGCCGAGGCTGCCGAGATGCTCAAGGGTGCAGTTTGTGGCGTGGCTGTATCGCCGCTTGAGGAGACGGACAACAAGTGCCGCGCATTATCATTCTGTCTCAAACCGGAGAAAGGGGGATTGAAAGGTGAATTGCGTCTCAAAGGTGCCGATGCAAAGAAGCCCTTCCTCCTCGGCCTTATCTCTAAATAATCACAGCTACAGACGAAAACAATGTTAGAATATATATCACCGGAAGGGCTTATAGGTGTTCCGCAGATAGAGGAGATAACCTTGAGGAATATGCTCCCCAAAGTTTTTGTGAATGAAAAGATTCCTGCTTCAGATGTTTGGAACACGGAGGTTACCTTCAAGCGAGGTGAGAAATATCTGGTTGAGGCGGCAAGTGGCGCAGGAAAGTCCTCTATGTGTGCGTATATATATGGAGCACGCACCGATTATGAGGGGAGCCTCATATTTTATTATGGTAAGCGTCCGCGTATGAATGCCGGCAAATATGATATGGCAACGTGGCAGAGGACCCGCCGATGGGAATTGGCTTACCTGCCCCAGGAGCTGGATCTCTTCCCGGAGTTGACGGCGTGGGAGAACATTGAGCTTAAAAACAGACTCACTCATCATTGTGTGCCGACGGTGATTGAGGAGAGAATGGAGAGGTTGGGAATAGCCTCGCGGCGCGATTATCCTGTAGGGAAGCTTTCGATCGGTCAGCAGCAGAGGGTGGCAATAATCCGCGCGCTGTGTCAACCGTTCTCCTTCATACTTCTTGACGAGCCGGTGAGTCATCTTGATGAAAAGAACAACCGGAAAGTTGCGGCTATGATCGAAGAGGAGGCCGCCCGTCAAGGGGCAGGTATCATCTCCACGTCGGTTGGTAATCCGCTGCAACTTACCGACCCACACCGACTCAGACTCTAAATTGATTAATAATTAATAATTAATGATTAATGGTTAAATATATATGCCATTAAATAATTATAAATTGAATAAGCTCGAATATATAGATTATTAGCTGAATAGCTCAATTATTAATTATTAATCATTAATTATTAATTATTTAGCCCGGTTGGCGGAAGCGTCCCTAATTCCTAATTCCTAACTCCTAATTCCTAATTGAAGAAGTGTTAAGCAAATTACTACGAAAAAATATGTCGAAGGCGAGGATCGCCGGGTTTGTTGTGTCTAACTTCCTCGGTCTTGCCATCGTGTTAGGCGCGCTGCAGTTCTATCTTGATGCGCGTTCCATCTGGGCGGACAGTGACAGTTTCCTGCGCACCGATTATATGGTGATCAATAAACGGATAACATCGCAAAACACCCTCGGCGGAACTTCCCGATTTACCGCTGATGAAATCCAATCTCTGGAATCTCAGCCATGGGTGAGCCGGGTTGCTCCCTTCTCAACAGCCGATTATCATGTCTATGCCTCCTTATCGCAGCAGGGGAGAGGTATGTCAACAAATATGTTTTTCGAGTCTATACCGAGCAATTTCGTTGATGTGGCTGCCTCACAATGGCAATGGCGTGAGGGTAGCGATGAAGTGCCGCTGATCATATCCAAGGATTACCTGACTCTTTACAACTTCGGCTTTGCCGCCTCAGCCGGATTACCACAGATGTCGGAAGGACTCATGAGTGGAATCCCGCTTACGCTCACGCTCAGCAGCAACGACGGCGAGCGCCGTTTGTCGTTCCATGGTCGGGTGGCAGGCTATTCCAACCGGCTTAACACCATCCTTGTGCCGCAAAGTTTTATGGACTACACCAACCGGGTGTTAGGTAGCGGTGTGTCGTACGAGCCATCGCGTCTGATAGTGGAGGTCTCGAAACCGGGCGATGTGGCAATCAAGGAATATCTTGAGAGTCATGACTATGAAGTGGCGGGCGACAAGACTGCCACCACGGCATCGTTCCTGCTTCGGCTGATAGTGGCGATTGTAATGGTTATCGGAGTTGTGATCACCGTGCTCTCATTCTTTATCCTTCTACTTTCCATTTCGCTCCTGATGGAAAAGAACCGCGAAAAAATACATTCCCTCCTTATGCTCGGTTACGATGCGGGTAAAATTGGAGCTCCCTACAGGAAAGTCGTGTTCCGCTCATCGGTGGTGGCATTGGTTCTTGCTCTTGTTGCAGTTCTGGGAATGCGGTTGGCATATCTCCACGCTCTTAAAGGTCTGGATATCGAACCCGGTTCGGTGGTGCCCGCAATTGTGTCCGGAATCGTACTCACACTCCTTATAATAATTTTCAATCTTTCTTCTATCCGCAAGCGCATCAGATCTTCGTGGAGGAAGGAGTAGTGAGGAGTGAGTAGTGAGGAGTGAGTAGTGGGGGTCTATGTTAACAAAAGTTAAATAATATATTTATAAATGTTAAAATTGGCTTGAAAAGGTAAGGAAATACAAAAATATTCTAAATTTGTTGTCGAAGCGGTACCGCTTCGTAGTGTCCGCACGCGGACACTACGAAAGAACCTTGACCGGAAAAACCTTAAAATCTTTGTATTAGAATCTAATGTGTTGATGGTTGATGTGCTTGAGCAGTATCATTAGAAGTTATGTAACCCGCTTCGTAGTCTCATTGAGAAAAGAGAATAATTATAATAACCCAATGTAAAACTAAATTAATCTTACATGAAGAACAACTGTTTTCAGCTAAACAGGAAGTTATGGGTGACGATGGCAATGCTGTTGGCTCTCGCGCTTCCCTCGCTGGCTCAGAAGGTCACTGTCACCGGACATGTGGCTGACGAGCAAGGCGATGATCTGATCGGTGCAACCATTATGGAAAAGGGCACCACAAACGGAGTGTCTGCGGATCTTGATGGTAATTTTACCATCCACGTAGCTCCCAACGCCGTGTTGGTGGTAAGCTATGTAGGTTACGAACCTATGGATGTTCCGGTTAACGGTCAGACTCACCTTAATATCGTAATGAAAAGCGATGGCCAGACTCTTGCAGAGCATGTGGTTATCGGTTACGGTTCAGTAAAGAAATCAGATGCAACCGGTTCGGTGGCAGTTATCAGTCCCGATGCCATCGAGGCAGGTATGGCAACTTCCGTTCAGGACATGCTCGTAGGTCAGACTCCGGGTGTGGTTGTAACCACTGCCGGCGGCCCGGAGGGTGGTGCCAATATCCGAATCCGCGGTGGATCTTCACTCAACGCATCAAACGACCCGTTGATCGTGATCGATGGTGTGCCTTTGGATAACTCAGGCGTGCAGGGTATGGGTAACCCCCTTGCCATGATCAACCCCGAGAATATCGAGAGCATGACAATCCTTAAAGATGCGTCGGCTACCGCAATCTACGGTTCGCGCGCATCAAACGGTGTAATCATCGTTACAACAAAACGAGGCAAGAGTGGTCGCCCGCAGGTGAACTTCTCCGCCAATATGTATGTGAATTACGCTCAGAAGACCTGGGATGTCCTTAGCGCCAACGATTTCCGCAATCTCATCGGTCAGAAATACGGTGAGGGTTCCGAGGCATGGAACGCCATGGGCACCGCTTCCACCGATTGGCAGAAGGAAGTGCTCCGCACCACTGTTAGCTCTGACTTTAGCCTCTCTGTTGGCGGCACAGCCGGTATCCTTCCTTATCGCGTCAGCTTGGGCTATACCAACTCAAACGGTATCCTCAGAACCTCCAAGATGGATCGCGTGAACTTCGGATTCAATCTTTCTCCCAAATTCTTCGACAATCATCTGAGTGTGCAGGCCAATGCCAACGGTTATTACGTACGCAACAACTTCGGCGACGCCGGTGCTTTGAGCGGTGCTGTAAGCTACGACCCCACACAGGCTCCCAGATCGAACGTTCCAATCGTATCCGGAAACTCAGGTCAGTCTTATCTGTTCAACGGTTTCTATGAGGTTGCCAACACCAATAAAGAGGGCGTTACGCAGCTCGACGACAACGCTGCCATCAACCCCCTTGGTCAGCTTCTCAACAAAAACAACTATGCTGATGTATATCGCAGCAACGGTAACCTTCAGCTTGACTACTCCATGCATTTCCTTCCGGAACTTCACGCCAACCTTAACCTTGGTTACGATGTGAGTAAGACCAACGAAGTGAATGCAGTGGCTCCCAACTCGGCCGAGGCTTGGAAAAACCATGACCATTACGGCGGTGGTTATCAGACCGACACATATCAGTTCAAGAGCAACACCCTTCTGGACTTCTATCTCAACTATAAGAAAGATTTCGATGCAGCTTCGCAGAGTCTTGATGTGACAGCAGGTTACTCCTGGCAGCGTTTCTTCAAAGAGGGTCACTACTCAGGTTCAAACGGCGACAGCGGTTTCCGCACCACTCCCGGTCTTAACTATCCGGTGCTTGTGAATGGATCTTACTCAATGAACCTTAATCCCGCCACAGAATCGCTCGTTGGACAGGTGTTCACTCCCGATGGCGTTTCTCCCGACGGCAACTATCATTACAAAGAGCATCTCCAGCTCCTCTCGTTCTTCGGTCGCGTTAACTATTCGCTTCTTAACCGTTACCTCTTCACTGTTACAGTCCGCGGCGATGCAACATCACGCTTCGCAAAAGACAAACGTTGGGGTGTGTTTCCCTCTGTAGCTCTCGGTTGGAAGATCAACGAGGAGTCTTTCCTTCAGTCCACTCAGGGTTGGCTCAACGATCTTAAGCTCCGTTTAGGCTGGGGTCAGACCGGTCAGCANGATGTAGGAAGCACCATCAACTATATGCCGATGTACGCTATCGCATCTCCGACTGTATCTTATCCCAACGGTCTTCTCGACTGGTATCTTCCTGTTTACGCCCGCGGTTACAACCCCGACCTTACATGGGAGACCACCACAAACTGGAACGCCGCTCTTGATTTCGGCTTCATGAACAACCGCATCAGCGGTAGCTTCGAATACTACTATCGTAAGACAACCGACCTGCTCGCATTCGTGTCAGTGCCCGCCGGTTCGTCTACCACCAATATGCTTAACCGCAACATCGGTACACTCGAAAACTATGGTGTGGAATTCAACATCTCCGCCAANCCGATCGTAACCGAAGATTTCACATGGACCATCAACTACAACGTAGGTTGGAACCACAACGAGATCACCGAACTTGCAGGAAACTCAGTGTTTAAGGTTGGTGGCATCGCCGGTGGTAACGGTAACACGGTTCAGATCCACGCTGTTGGTCACCCCGCCAACTCATTCTACCTNTTCCAGCAGGTTTATGACGAGGCTGGCGCGCCNATCGAAGGTGTCTACGTAGACCAGAACGGCGACGGCCAGATCGACGAGTCCGANAAGGTCATCAACAAGTCGCCGGATCCCAAGGTGACAATGACCATGGGCAACCAGTTCCGTTATAAAAACTGGGATTTCGGATTCAACATCCGTGCATCGATCGGCAACTACGTTTACAACAACGTTCTCTCGACTAAGGCTGTCACCAGCGATCTCTTCCGCTCCGGTCTCAACAATATCGTGAAAAACGATTATTACTTCGAGCAGCCGCGCTACATGAGCGACTACTATCTGCGNAACGCATCGTTCGTGCGNATGGATAACATCACATTGGGTTACACCTGGTCTGAGCTCCTCAACGGCAACCTGCGTCTCCGTCTCTTCGGCGCCGTGCAGAATCCGTTTGTAATCACCAAATACAAAGGTGTTGATCCCGAGGTGTTCGGCGGTATCGACAACAGCGTCTATCCGCGCTCAACCACATGGTCGATCGGTCTTGTAGCCACATTCTAATCCCTTAATCATTAATTAAAATTGAATTTTATGAATATTAAGAAATATATGATGTTTGGAGGCGTGGCTCTGGCACTCGGTCTTACCTCTTGCGTGGGAGATCTTGATCTTGAGCCCAACGATCCCAACCTTCTTCCCCCTTCAAGCTCCGACCTCTTAGTGCGCGAGGCTATGGAGTGTTACCAGACCATGGCTACNTCCGGNCAGGAGGGTCCCGGCTCTTCTATCATNTCGGGTCTGGACAATGGTCGCGGACAGTACACCCGTGCNCTCTTCATGATGAANGAGTTCCCCACCGATGAGGTTATCTGGATNTGGAAAGATGATGGTATCTACGACCTCGTTACCAACACATTCGATGCCACTAACGGTAATATCTACGGAACTTACTCACGTCTGTTCGCCCACATCGCTGTCTGCAACCAGTTCCTCAGCGATGCTCAGGGTAACAATGATGCCGAAATAAAGGTTCTTAACGATGAGATTCGTGCCNTCCGCGCCATGAGCTACTACTGGATGCTCGACATCTTCGGAATGTCTTCATTCACTACAGAGGCTCCTGATGGTGGTGACCCGGCGCAGATCAGCCGTGAAGATCTTTACAAATGGCTTGAGGGTGAGCTCGTGGATCTTGTCGACAACGGAAATCTNGCCGANACTCCCGTCTACGGCCGCGTAGGTAAGGATGGCGCCGAGGCTCTTCTTGCCCGTCTTTATCTGAATGCAGGTGTCTACACCGGCACTNCGGCGTGGGATAAATGTGCNGAGCGTTGCCAGAACATCATCAACCGTCANCAGGGTGGNGGTTACAATGGTTCNGGTCTTGCCAACGAATATCTCTATCTCTTCTGCCGCGACAACGACGCTTATATGCCCGGTGGCGCAAACAAGGCTGAGAACGAGATCCTCTGGGGTATACCCTTNGANCAGGATCGCCTTCAGAGCTATGGTGGCACAATGTTCCTTATCAACAGTGCGCTNGCCGACGAGGGTGGCATCAGTGGTCTTGATTTCGGATGCTCAAACGTATGGAAATGTATGATCGCACGCCAGCAGTTCTCAGAGAAATTCACNGTAGCCGACAACCGTTGGTCGCTCTGGGTTCGTGGAAAACAGACATGGACCAACGAAAAGGGTGAGGTTCAGGAGAAAGATTACAAGATCTCCAACGATGAGTTCGGTACATGGGGCGACGGTTATGTATGTGTGAAATGGACAGGTCTCAGCAGAGGTAATGACTATTTCCCCAACTACAATAATTCACCGCATCCGCAGATCTTCGATCGCAACATCACTTCATCNCAGTTCGCTTCTACCGACCTTGGTNTGATCCGTCTGGCAGATGTTTATCTGATGTATGCNGAGTGCGCGCTTAACGGCGGTGCCGACAAAGCAAAAGGTCTCACCTATGTCAACTATGTTCGCGGTCGTGCGGGTGTTCAGCTCTGGAGCGATGCCGATCTCACAGCCGACAATATCCTCGACGAGCGTTGCCGTGAGCTTTACTGGGAGCTTACACGCCGTTCGGATCTTATCCGCTTCGGTAAATACACCGGCAGCAAGCAGGCTATCTGGTCTTGGAAGGGCAATGACGTGAACGGTAACGAAATCGCCGACCGTTATAACCTTATGCCGATCCCTGCCAACGTGCTTGCAGCTTCTCCCTCATTNAAGCAGAACAAGGGTTATTGATAACAATAATAGACATTACGACAATGAAAAAAATATCAATATTATTTGCTGCCATGGCGGTTGCCCTGGGCTTCTCAAGCTGTAAAGAGACTTGGGACGATAACCCTGTGCTTGGCGTCCATGAAGGCGACATCGTTGAGAACTTCCTCAACGTTCCGGAAATGGCAAATATGGCTGTTACCATCACTGAAGAGAATGCCAACGACGTATTCCATCTCACCTGCTCGCAGCCGGAGCAATACGGCTATGCAGCATCTGTAGGTTATCAGGTNGAGGTTTCTCTTGACAAGGAATTTGAGACTCCGGAGGTGGAGGGTTGCCCTGCGACCGTGCTCCTCTCAACCCTGTTCTGGGATTGCNCGGAGATCAATCCNACACGCAAATCTGTGGCTGAGGCATTGTGNAAAATGNTCAATGTGCAGGATGCGTCTCAAGTGCCCACGGATTTCTATCCGGTATATTTCCGTCTGCGTGCAAACGTAATCAATGAGAGTGGAGCCGTAGTTCCCGGCACTGCGTTTACTTCAAACGCCGTTTGCTTCAAGAACATATCCTGTGGTTATCTCGCTGTTGTGGTGCCCGGTCTTCCAACAGGTATCTATGTTCGCGGTAACATGAACGGATGGCTCAACGATCAGCTGAACGATGGCAAGGATCTTGAGATTCTGCCTAACTATGAGTTCCTGACTACGACTGAGGCCAACACCTATGAACTCGACTACATCGAGATCGAGAAGGGTGTGACATTCAAGATTGCCGATAAAGGCTGGGGTGATCCCAACCTCGGTATGGGAGCCGGCGACATCAAGTTCGGTGAGAAATATGAGTTCGGTTGGAACACTTCCGATATCTCACTTACAGAGGACTTCAAGGGCTCGATCACACTCAAGGGTTCCGGTCAGAAGTGGGAGGCTACATTCGATGCTCTTGAAGCTGAGACTCCCGGACAGCTTTCCGGTATCTTCCTTCGCGGTGATATGAACGGCTGGGATACCTCTATGGAATTCGTCACAACTGATGTCAAGAACACATGGGAGATCAAGAATGTGACCATCGCAANCGGNCAGACCTTCAAGATCGCCGACGAAAGTTGGGGCGACATCAACTTCGGAGCTTCTAAAAANAGNGANGGTGANGATGAGCCTATGACTCCCGGTGTGAAATATTCCCTTGAGAAGGGTGGTGGAAACATAACCGTTTCCGAGCCTTTCACCGGCACTGTGACATTGCGTCTCAAAGGTGGTAAGTACACTCTTACACTCACTGCCAACTAACATGATGCTGTGGAACCGGACTCCGGTTCGGTTCCGCAACTCTAATTTCTAATCCTTTCAAGAAATAAAGAATGAAAAAGATAACAATGTTTATGCTTGGCGCAATGGCTTTCGGAGCTTTGACATCCTGTGAGGATGCTCCCGCGGAGGCGCCTATGCAGAAAAACGAGCAGGGTCCCGTGCTTGAGGCTACCGCAGTGGCTATAACTCCGGAAGCCGTGCTTTCGCAGACCTTGAATCTCGATGACTATGTGGATGATTCTGAGCTCGCTCTGTTCACCATNTCCAAAGATGAACTCCCTTCAGATCTNACTCTTCTTCCCTATATGGAACTTTCAACTACTGAGGGTTTCGACGATATCACCACGGTGACACTGAAGGTTGAGGGAGATAAGATTNTGGGTGACCTCGCTGATATCCAGGAGGNTCATCTTGGTTTCTTCGGTATTACCGCTACCGGTGAAGAGAGTATCTATTATCGTGTAGCTTCCAATGTGGAGAACGAAGCCAAAGTGGTCTATCATTTNGGTAATCCTGACTATTANCTCGCAAGCGGTGTGATCAANGAGACTCCGATGGTTTCGCTTATGCCTACTGATTTCTGGTACACTCCCGGAACTTACAATAACTGGAATGCAGCTGCAAGTCAGTTCCTCGTNGCCAAAGTTCATGATAACGGCAAGTACTACTATGGCACNCTCATGGCGAGTGGCGAAGGCTTTAAGATCACCAATACCACNGATTGGAGCGGCATCAACTATGGAGGCGAGAACGGTGAATTGAGCACTTCAGGTCCGAATATCGCACTCCCCGACGGCGATGGTCTCTACTGGATCAAAGCCTTCACGGAAGACAATCCCGCTACATACCAGATGGAGAAAGTAACCAAGATCGGTGTTATCGGCGGAGGCAACTGGGACGCAGACCAGGAACTCACTCCGAATGATGATTTCACAGTCTGGACAGGTGAGGTCACACTCGATGGCGAATGGAAGATTCGTTTCAACGGCAACTGGGACTTCAACTACGGTGGAGCGCTGTCGAACCCCATATTGGAAGGAGATAACTTCAAGGGCACCGGTGGCTCAGCAACTGTGACAATCACATTCAGTGGCCACACCCCCATGATAAAAGTGAAAGCGAACTGATTCCCCCGAACGATAATATAAAAAGAAAAGGCATCCTCACCGATGCCTTTTCTTTTTGATAAGACTTCTCATCACTCTAACTTCTCACTCGTTTTTATTGGAAATTAGGAACTTATTTATTAACTTTGTCGCGTTAACCTATGTAATACGTTTTCACACTTACAATTGATGATGAAATTTTACGGATGTGCCGCGACAATGATGTTGTCAGCGGCTTTAGNAGCGGGCGCTCAGGAAACCCTGTATGTTGACGCCGGCTCCAAGGGGCATGACCTTAACCCCAACATGTACGGAATCTTCTTCGAAGAGATTAACCATTCGGGCGACGGNGGTCTTTACGCCGAGTTGTTGCAGAACCGTGGTTTCGAGGAGCAGGTGCTCCCCGGCGGGTTCAAGCAGATAGGTACAAACCGCATTCAGACTGAAAATATAACCGAATATCTCAATCTCGGTAAACGTCAGCTTACCTGGGACTGGGACTTCAATCTCAAGAAAATGGCAGGTTGGAAGGTAGACAGCAAGAATTGTTCGGTGGCTCACGATGTGCTCACCCCCGCTAAGCCTTTGCATGAGAACACCCCGAATGCAATGAATCTTGCGATCACCGGTGCAACCGATGGCGCGCAGGCGCGCCTCATCAACACCGGCTATTGGGGTATAGCCCTTGAGAAAGATGGCAAATACGACCTTCGTTTCTATCTCAANACTGCAAACTATAACGGCAAGGTTAAAGCNGTNATCTATGATGCCGATTGCTCAAAAGTGNTGGTGGAGAAGGAGTTTGATGTTGATAAATCAGGTGAATGGAAAGAATACACCGCCGTGCTGACCTCTCCGCAGACACTCAACGATGCTAATTTTGCGCTCGTTTTCTCCGGCAACGGANACATCGACGTTGATTATGTCTCNCTCTTCCCGCAGGACACATATAAAGGTCGCGCCAACGGTATGCGTAAGGATATAGCGCAGATTCTTGCCGATCTCAAGCCGAAATTCATGCGCTGGCCCGGCGGATGNATCGTGGAGGGTATCACTCTCGACAACCGTGTGCGCTGGAAAGAGACACTCGGCGACCCNATGACACGTCGNGGTGAATATGACCTCTGGGGCTATCGCTCTACATGGGGCATGGGCTACCACGAGATNCTGCAGTTCTGCGAGGATTTAGGAATGGATTGCATGTTCGTGGGTAANGCCGGTCTTGCCTGCATCGGATCTCTCGGAGAATATGTAAGCGGAGCGGAGGCTCTCGAACCTTACTATCAGGATATCAAGGACGCAATNGAATATGCTATCGGCGATCCTGCCACCAACGAGTGGGCGAAGCGTCGTGCCGAAGCCGGTCATCCGGAGCCCTTCCCGTTGAAATATGTGGAGATCGGTAACGAAAACTTCACCAAACGTTACGATGATAACTTCCATTATATCTACAACAAGCTCAAGGCTGAATATCCGCAGTTGACCTTCCTCAACACAATGGGTATTGACCACGCCGAGGAGTTCAANCTCCGTCTNGGAGAAGATATGATCGACCCACACTGGTATGTCACTCCCGAATTCTTCTACAACAGCCGCACAATCTTCGACAATACCCCCCGCGGNCACTACAATATCTATGTGGGTGAGTATGCCACAAACGCTGAGGTGGGCGACGGTAACCTTGATGCNACACTCTCCGAGGCTTCGTTNATGATCGATATGGAGCGCAACTCCGATATCGTGAAGATGGCTTCTTACGCTCCCCTCATCCAGAACAGCAATGCCGTGAACTGGCGTTGTAACCTGATATGGCAGAAATCCGGTGAGTCGTTCGGCCGCGCATCATATTACAACCAGAAGATGTTCAGTGAGAANATCCCNTCCTATAATATAAAGGGTGAGNTGCATAGCGATCGAGCCGGCATCCCTTACAATGGTCGCGCCGGNATCGGCACATGGTCTACGGCTGCCAAATTCCGTAATTTCAAGGTCTCTGACCATAACGGTAAAGTTCTTTACGCAGCCGATTTCAANGNCAAGCGCGATGANTGGACCGATATGAAAGGTACCTGGTCAATTGCAAGNGANGGCAACTTCCAGCAAACCACATCGAGCGAGACACGTTGCATAACGNTGATGAATAATCTTGCTTTCCGCGATTGCGTTATCGAGGTTGAGGCTTGCAAGGTAAGCGGTAGCGAGGGTTTCCTCCTTGTGTTNGGTTGCGACGACGAGGACTGGAACCATTACTATCAGCTCAACGTCGGCGGATGGTATAATACCGGAGTGGCTATCGAGGATGTCAACAATGGTTCCGGAACTCCGATCTCTGAGAAGCCTAACTTNAAGATNGANAACAACCAGTGGTATAAACTCAAGGTGGTNTGCAAAGATGGTAAGGTTGAGGGCTATATNGATGACAAGCTNTACTGCTCACATGATTTCGGAAAACAGACTATCGGCCGNATCAACACCCANACCGGTTACGATGCCGAAGCCGGCGAGATNGTGATAAAGGTTGTGAACGCCGAGAGCGAGGCTCTTCCNCTTACGCTNGCCCTAAATGCCAAGAATATAGCTTCTACNGCTTCGGTGGAGACTCTGAAATCTGAGACTCTGATGGATGAGAACTCTTTCAGTCTTCCCGAACTGATTTCGCCTGTAAAAACTGAGGTGAGCGGTGTAACCGACAGCTTCAAATATACNTTCGAGCNATATTCGTTCACTATTGTAAGNATTAAGGCTGAGCCTGCCGACGCTCCGATGGAGATTCCTGCGCAGTCTTATAGCTGCGAGCCCCGAGAACTCACCGCTAAAGTCANTGAGAAAGGGAAAACAGCAGATCTTAAGGCCATGATTGCTGAGTGCCGNCTGGTGATGCTCGACGATGTTCCCGGTTACGATGCGTTGCGTGTNGCNGTGGAGTCAGCGCAATCTGATCTGCAGTCNGGCGANGCCACNAAGATTGCAGCAGCAATCGCTCCTCTGAAATCGGCNATGGATACNTATTACAAAGGTCTGATGATCGAAGCCAATGANNTCACNGACAAAATCAAGAATCCTGACTTCAAGAAAGATGGTGACAACAGCGGCTGGGTCGGAAATATNGTGGTTCGTGCCAACGTNGCCGAGATGTTCAACACGCGCTTCGCCATCTATCAGACAATAGAGAATCTGGAGACAGGCTGGTATCTGGTTTCTTCTCAGGCTTACTATCGNAACGGNGATCACCCGACAGCTTACAACAGACATNCAGCCGGCACCGAGGAACTCCTCGCGCGCTTCAATCTCAACGAAATGTCAAAGCCTGTGGTGTCAGTGATGAGNGAGAGCCACGACGGTTACTGGTATGCTGCTCCCAACACGATGGAGGAAGCTCAGAAAGTGTTCGCAGCATCCGGCGATCACTACGCCAATTACCTCATGNCATACGTAGACAACGGCAAACTCAAGATCGCNTTCACCAAAGAAGACCTTGAGCCCTCCGACTGGTTCCTCTTCAGCAACCTGCGGATGTTCCGCGTTAACTCGGAACANGCCGGAGTCCTCACCATCGATGAAGCCGTGAAGACCTACTCACCCTCGGCACAGATCTTCGATCTCCAGGGNCGTCTCATGGGCAACTACGCAGGCCTCAACCGCCTCAGCCCCGGTCTCTACATCATCACCGAAAACGGNCGCTCATCCAAATTCCTCAAACAGTGACCGACTCGGACGCATNAAACGACGGGAGGGCTTGCNNNNAAGCCCTCCCGTTCGTTTTGAATGCGCAGCATTCAGATTATTCGCGGTCGGTGAGGGAGCGGTAGTCGCGGAGGAATTTGCGGAGCTGGAGGGAACCGATGAGGAGACCTGCGGCTCCTCCTGCTATCATACCTTTGATGATGATGGGGTCGAAGTTGCAGAAGTATGCCAATAGTCCTATGACTGCGAAGGCCATCGGAAGCANGCAGAGGATGAACTGTAGGTGGCGCTTGCGATAGTGGAGAGANAGACGGATCACCTCCGATACAGGCATCCGCAGGCAGTCGATGNTGCCTATGCCGTTGTAGAGCCAGAGATCCATCAGTCCGCAGGTGAGGAAGTAGATGGCGAATGCCACAGTGAGCCATATTCCACCCGTATACGGTAGNATATCGGGTATNAGGAAGATTCCTGACCAAAGGATCATCAGGAAAGAGCAGGTAAAGAAGCGGCGATAGCGNGAACGGAGTCGGTCGAGCGCTGTTACCCGTTTCCCATAAAGCACCATTTCTATCAGNTGGTCATTNCTGCTTGAGGATTCGAGAGATTGGGCGGTATCGCGCCATGCGGATTTCATGTCTTCGGTTTTCATTTCTGTTAAGTTTATGAGATTGGATGGTTGTTGGANAATTGCCGGGCAGTTACATAGTNGCTGTCCCTCCGGTTTTAAGTTTCTCTTTTATGCGNTGAAGGCGGGTAGCCACGGTGTTGCGCGGCATACCCATGACGGTTGCGATGTCGTCGTAGGAGGCGTCGTCCAGCCAGAGGAGGATAATGGCCTTGTCTTGCGCGTTGAGGGTAGAGATCATGCGGTGCANGGTCTCGATACGCTCGCGGTCCTCGGGTGGCTCATCAGCCAGGATGTCATAAAGNCCGTCAAGACTCTCGGAGGCATGACTGTGACGCATCTGTTTGCGGATGGTGGAGACGCAGGAGTTGAGGACCACTCGATANATCCATGTGCGCGAAGTGGAATCTTCCCTGAACGAAGGGAGTCCGCGCCAGATGTTTATAAGCGCATCCTGNCGCAGATCGTCATATTCCGCCACAGACCCCGANTAGGAGAAACAGATTGCGGANATCAGCGAATCCTCNTTNCGTATCAATGCCAGAAACCTCTTCTCCAGTTCCNGTGANGAAGAGGAAGCNGTGTTGNCGCCGAAGAGACTCGCAGCGAGTTCGATCAGGGAAATGCGCTGTGTGTATGATGTATGTAAGGCTATTGTCATCGTTGTTNTTATATTGTTATTAGATTTATGTATGCTCCAATAGGTTGCCTATTAGCTGAATAGCATAATCATTAATCGTTAATTATTAATCATTAATTACCTATTAGACGTAAGGGGGAAATAAATAGTTTCATAATTCAGAGGTTTTAGTTAATTTTGCGGGTGAGTTTGAAAACTTAAATATCTGAACNAATTGTAAATTGAAAGAAGNGGGAGAATCAACGGCGGGGGAGAGGAAATTAGGATTTGGTGCATTGGTGGCTATCGTGTTCGGCATGATGGTGGGTTCGGGATTATATAATATCCCGCAGAACCTCGCGGCAGGAGCNGGACCGGGTGCNGTGACTTTAGCGTGGGTGATAACGGCCGTAGGTATGTTGCTGCTCGTAGGCACNCTGAAAATATTGTCGTCGCAACGCTCGGATCTGGATGCCGGAATATATCAGTATGCGCAGCAAGGGTTCGGCAACTTCGCCGGATTTAACATAGCNTGGGGTTACTGGCTTTGCACCGCCTTTGCCAATGTGGCTTACGCCGTGATGCTCAANGACTCGTTCGGNGCGTTCTGGAAACCNTTGCTCAATCATGGGTGGCAGACGCTGCTCTTCGGCACCNTATTGATCTGGAGTATGTATTTCATAGTGGCAGGGGGAATCAAAACTGCGAAACTTCTTAATAATGCNCTTGCTGTAATAAAAATCTCCGCGATATTGCTGATATGCGTATTGTTGCTTCTCAATGTCAAGGTCGGNACCTTCCNNATGAANCTGATTGAAGAGAGCCTTAGCGGGGAATCGATATTGGCTCAGGTGAAAAGTACAATGCTCGTGACGTTGTGGTGCTTCATCGGTATAGAGGGAGCTGTGATGATGGCGGCGCGAGCCAAACGTCCATCGGATGTGGGTAAAGCCGGTGTCACGGGCTTCCTTACGGCGTGGTTGCTNTATGTGCTTGTATCGCTCNTATGCTTCGGGGTNATGATGCGCGCCAAACTGGCAGGTATGGGAGACCCATCGGTGGCGTACGTGCTCCGCGAGATATGTGGTGACTGGGCTTACTATTTCGTGATNATATCNGTAATCGTGTCACTGTTGGGNGGNTGGTTGGCATGGACCTTGGTTTGCGCTCAGGTNCCCTACGAGGCTGCTGTTGTCAAGATNTTCCCCCGATCTTTTNTGCGACTGAACAGGCATGGCATGCCCGGTTACGGTCTNTTCGTGTCGAGCATAGTCATGGAAAGTTTTCTTGTGATGGTGCTCACCACCACCGACGTCTATATGTCTGCCCTTGAGATTACGGGAATGATGGTGCTTCCGGCATATCTGTCGGGAGGAATGTACCTCTGGAAAGTCAGTATGTCGGGGCGACGTCTCCCGGGGCTTACGGGGTGGAAACTNTGGCGTGCGCGTGTCGTAGGAATCTTATGCACATTCTATTGCCTCTGGCTCATATACGCCGGTGGACTTAACCTCTTTATGTTCACCTCATTCTTCTATGTGGCAGGACTCGGTTTCTATATCAAGACCCTTGGCGAACGCAAGAAAGCAGGAGAGAAAAGAGTAACCCGGGCAGACATCATTACGGCAGGTGCTACTGCTCTTTGCCTTAGGTTATTCGGTCTATCTGTTGATAAATTCATAGGATTTCGTTAACTTTGCGAAAGTTAAGCGACAATAATAAGTATTGAAAATATAGAAAGACGAAAGATATGAACAAGAACCAGAAACGCCTCCTAATACTTGGAGTTGCAGTGATTGTATGCTTCATAGCCCTTATAGTGGTATTGATCATCAATAACAGTCGCACGGCGGAAGCTGTGGACCGAGCCGAATCGCGTGCCGATTCTCTTGCGATTGCCAACGATCAGCTTGTGCTCACCAACGAGTTCAATCAGCTTAATGCTGACTTCAATCAGTATGAAGGTCAGCAGATCTATCTCAAGAATGACTCCTTGGTGCATAAATACAACGAAGCCCGTATGAAAGTTGAGGGACTTATTCAGGAACTCAACGACGAAAAAAACAAGAATGCCAAGAACATGGCGGCATCGCGCGCCAAGATCAAGCAGCTTGAGGGTGAGATCGCCACGCTCAAAGGTATCGTGCGTCATTATCTTGAGGAGATCAAGCGTCTCGGCGAGGAGAACGAAGGCCTGAAGCAGGAGATCCAGGCCGTGCAGCAGAAGAATGAGCAGCTNAGCTCGCAATACACTGCCGCCACAAAGAGCAATGCNGAGTTGACACAGACNGTGCAGCTTGCCAAGAAACTCAACATCACCGGCATATCATTCCAGGCATACAATAAGAAAGGTAAGACAGAGAAGAATATAACCAAAGCTCGTCAGCTTGGAGTTCACTTCACGGTAAGCCCCAACAACACCACAGCCCCCGGTATGAAAGACTTCTATATCCGCATACTTTCGCCAGAGGGAACGTTGCTTGGCGGCGGACCGTCGTTCCAGCTCGACGGAAGCTCCATCGCTTCCACCTCACACCGCAAGGTAGAATATGCCAACGAAGAGCTCTCCGTATCCGTCTACTGGGATGTCAACACCACCCTCACCCCCGGCGACTACACCGTAGAAGTCTTCTGCGACGGCTACCGTCTCGCCTCCCGTCACTTCACCATGAAGAAGTGAGGTAGCGGTAAGTGAGCCTCCCTCCGGCTGCGCTCGCGAGTATATCTTTGCAATTATGAGTTGTCGTTGTGCTTGTAGGTGTCAATTTAAAACAGCCCGCTCGGTTCATTCAGAGCGGGCTGTTTTAATATTGTATTAGTGTTCTTTTACAGAAACCTTGGCTGTACTTTGGATATATATGACTTTTGACATTTAATTACCAATCATCATAATCTTCGACTGCTACTACGGAGTCTACCGCCTCTTCCACCTCTGCCACAACCTCTTCTACGACCTCATCCTCGTCAGANGAATTATCTACGCTTTCATTCCAGACATNGTCTGACACAGCCATAATTTGTGTCTCTATCTCATCGGAATATTTCCAGATATCAATAATACAACTATTTGACTTCGATAGAGTCAGAATCAATATGTTGCCTTTCTTTATAAGCAGCTTGTCAGTTCCGTCACGAAGAATTTTATATCCCTCCTTCTCAAAGGCAGCTTTCAGGGCTTTGTTACCCTCTTTCCCCCACTTGGATTGGGTGTCCATTGTGAGTTCGAGTGCTCCCACCACTGAATTCGGATTCCAATAGTAATTGGAATCGTAGGAATAGTAGTCGAAATCACTTAAAGCAATGGAATTATTAAACAACGCCTTTGCTTCAATCTCATATCTGAAACCCTCTTTCTTTGCATCAGGGATCTCAAAAGATGTGGTGTAGGTATAATCNTTCGGCGATTTCCCTTGGAATACGGATGATGCACTCTCACCGANTGCGATNCCTCCGACCTTATCTCCTTGTATCATGGANACCATTACTGCGGCAACACCNGANTGACTGAAATAATCGGTTTCCACNCCTCCNAATGGAGCCGGTAATATGCCGAAATCGAAGAATTCCTCTTTCCCCTTTTTATTAAACTTGCTGTCGAGCAACACAGAAGTTTTACCCTCTTTCGCCATATATCCGAACTTACCTAAATTGAACAGGNATTCGTAATCAATCTTATCTTTCTCCTCCTCACCTTTTGAATTGAGNCGGATGATNTCTTTGTCGTCAGAATCTTTCTTGGCAAAGAAAGTATTGTCCGTGTCAAACGCAAGANCGTAATATTTGGCTCGGATCACGATTTCCCCTTTCATNTCGGCTACGCCACAGTCACCATCATTNTCAAAGATAATGTATTTACCATTATAATCGCTGATGNTGGTAATTTTTGAAGGAAGTTTAAATTCCTCTCCCTTTTTATCGATAGTGTATAACCTNTCATCTTTCNGCGCTATGATATANCCNTTATNGAATGTCCAGTTTACAAGAGTGTAGCCCTCCTTGATCTTGAAAACTTCTTTCCCGGATTTATCAATAGCAAAATGAGTGATATCCCCTTTGGAATCTGCATCTTTATATTTACCGACAATTGCCAATCCTTCGGAGAAAACGGCCGCATCGTCATATTTAGGTTCGATAGCGATTTTACCGGAAGTGTCATAAAAACCCCACTTGTCGTCCTCGGTTCTAAATCTCAGCAGACCATCGGTATAAACAGACTCACACCAAACGATCTCATTACCCTTAACCGGACTGAGTTCAAATTTCTTCTGACCCTCCTTATTCACCACGGCGATTCGGGAGTGCTCAAAGGTTACAGGCATCAAGCCCTCGCTAAACGCACCGACAGATTTCAGTTTCTCAAGATCTTTGACAGGTTTTGGAGATTTGTCTCCGATGGCGTAAACCGTGTAGCCTCCTTCCTCTTCTACAGAGAAAAAACCATTGTAGGCGGCAGTAGGTTGGTTTTTAAACTCACCATCATAAACCACCTCACCCTTGTCATTGACCATGCTCCATTTCCCATTCTCGGATAGCTTCACCGGAATAAGGTCATAATCGTCAAATCGGCTGTTACTCCCGCTGTCACAAGAAGCAAGCAAAAACAATATGGAGACAAATATACTGTTAAAAGAAATATTAATATTTTTTTTCTTCATGTTGAATTTCTTTGATAATATTAGCCCAAAACCTAATAAAATTATTTACAAACTTTTTCTAAATAAGGAACTATTCCTTCATTCCAATCGTAATCATCATTATATTTTGAGGAAATATCATACGATACAAGTTCAGCTATTTCAGTTTTTTCTTTAGCATCTATCAGCATATAATAATAGGTATCGTCGACGGTCATCGTGTGAGCATCTTTTAGCATCGTTTCAATATTCCTTTTTCTTGAATCTAATAGTTCTTCGACTTTTTCCACATCAGATTGTGACAAGTTCTTCATAATCGCATAATAACCTGTCACACCATAGAATCTTACCATACTGGAAGAAATAACAGTTTTTAATTTTAGCTGTTCATATTTAGAGTCTGATGTGATATCTTCTTCATGACCCTTATATTTGTCATAAGAATCCTTTAGATAATTCTTAAGCTCTTCACGATTGTTATCATCCTCACTTTTTATCATTTCATAAGATGGCATTTCAGGACCAAAAAGTGACTCATTAACATCCGTTCCTCTTCTCGGCACAAACGAATATCGATCTACAAATTCTTTTACATTGTCTTCATTTGTGTCTGTAGTCTGTTCTTTATCAGACTCTTTCTTGCACCCCGCAAGAATCATCAAAACGATGCTGGCAACATAGAAAAAATACTTCATAAGTTTAAAACCTTCTTAAATATATTAATTAAATGTATTAATTGACTATCCCGAAAACTCCCCAAAGGATTATTTGTCCTACAATTTATTGACACATAGGTACTTCTATTTTGAAGCTATATTATCCACATAAAGGAATAATTGGGGAATTTTGAGGATAATCATAATGTATTATCTAATTTTTTAGCACATTCATCCAACTGCCTCTCAAGAGCTTCTTTTCTTCTTTTCATATTAAGTATAGGAGGATTATATTCTTCGTTTAATTCCTTCATTCGTTCTTCATACTTTTTGCTCCCTTTTTTATAATCATTCTCGATAGAACTTATCGCCATTAAACGTCGATTTGAAAGTTCCATGATTATTTCGTCCACATGATATACTTTCTTTTGAGCATTGCGTAATTCCGTTGCAGCTGCAGCTACTATGGATTTTTTATCATCAGATAAATCCTTAAAGCGTTTCCCATACTTAGAACCAATCTCATTCATCATTTTGATGTCATCACGAAGTTTACCCCATTTTACACCATCTGCCCAATATTTCTCATCATCTGAATCCTTACCATAATTTATTACAGAATCCCGAATATTAAATTCTTCTACGGCTTTTTCGTAATCTTCTCCAAAAATGAGAGATGCGTAATTTATTTCATTATCTTCATTTTTAACATTTGACTTACAACTACAAAGATTGAAACTCAAAGTAGAAGATAATAAAAAACACGCAAAAAATATCCAAGAAGAGCGCATGTTATTTATTTTCACCATTTCTTATTTATATTTGTGCCTGCTAATTCCCGAATTAGGCGTTTGTAAATTGGAATAGAAAAGGGGAATTCATTGCCTTGCAAAAGGCTGATGCTTTTCCGGTTTTAGGATTTTTGCAAATGTAAGAAGAATTTTTTTAACTCGCTTGGTTCAAGTTGGTTCAAGTTGGTTCAGAGCGAGTTAATCCTGCTTTTTTAAGTAATTTTCATGCAATTAATAGGATTTTATGCTCCCTGATTCCCTAATTCGGCGGTTAACGTATGGGTATAAGAAAAGAGGGGAATTCATCGCACCTCTATCATAGTTACATCAGGCCCGCCAAGGCCCACAACCTGAATGATATATGAGGGTAGAATAAACTGCCCCTCTGGATTGTGTATATTAGGCTACGACTCGTGAGGCCGTAGATATACGACAATACAGAAAGAGCGTCTAATCTCACTCTGTCTCAGGTTGTTTTCAAAATTGGCGGTTTGATGTAACTGAGAAAGAAAGCTTGACACTTTTCTTTTCCGGCGGTATTTCTCCTCCACCGGATGTTGCAAAGTTAACAAATTATTTTGATTAGACGCTCATAAAAAGAGGTTTATTCTACGAAAAAGTCGGATCACTGCGTTAGCGGTGACGCAGCTGTGGTTGGAGGGCAACCTCAAGTATATAGAAGCCGCGTAGCGGCGACACAAAATGATAAGTAATGTGTCGCTGCTAATTTTTTTTCTATCTAAATTGGTGAGTGAGAGATATTTCTGCGTGAAAGTAAAGGTAGTACAGAATCTAAAATTATTTTATAATAACCCATCGACCGGTTTTGTCTGAACCTTCCCTTTCGATGTAACCGAGTTTCTTAAGATCTCTGGTTGCTCGCTTGGCAGTTGATTCGGAGATGTTGAAGATTTTCATAAGTTGTGAATGGGTAATTTCCGGATTTTTTTGAATGGCTATATAGATTCTCTTCAAACCTTCCTTCAATTTGTTTACAGTGTCATTCTGCGAATTTACAGTGTCACTTACTGTGTCAGGTTGCAGATTTACAGTGTCATTTTCTTGATACTGTAAAGTTCGACGATTGAGGTTTACGATGTGATGATGAAGCATAACATCCTGAGCTATGGTAGAATCTTCATTCTCACGACTGTCAACCAATGACTGGATATATTCTCCCTTGTCTTCTCTTCTTACGATGGAAGGAATGAGACCCAACTGCCGTTGAATCATATTCATCACTAATCGGGTAGTGCGTCCATTCCCATCGACCCAAGGGTGAATAGTCACAAGTCGGAAGTGAGCCTCAAAACTTAGACGGTAACAAGCAGCTATATCGGTCTTGTCTATATCGGCAATTTCCGTGTTTATCCATTTGCAGAAGTCCTCCACTGCGCGTGGAACTTTATTATATGCAAGATAGCTTCTACCTCCGATACCTGCGCTGACATTGCACAGGCGGAACTCGCCCTTTGATGAATCGAAATGCCCGGCAATAGTGGAATATTCGCTACCAGTCCTACGCATCACAAGTGCCGCTAACTGTTGTAGTAGCTGAGGAGTATAAGTAGGATTCTCGGAGGCTATTTTGAAAACATGAAGATAAGCGTCTTTCAGATCGACGTTCATCATCTGCTCTNTTAGTGAGCGACCCTTTGCGGCAATACCCTCATCGAAAAGAAGTTGATTCTCGATCTCAGTAACAGTAGATCCCTCAATAGCCGTTGAATGTGTCACGATAGAGTAAAGGTAGAACTTCTGATAGTCCACCTGATNCTCCACTCCCGAAGCCATATANGCCNTCAGAGNCTCCNCNATCTGTATGTNAAGATTCTTATCCATTATTTTTGCCNTAGTGACTATTTAATCTGGTTCAATAAATACAGGGGCTCCATTGATATGATTNGATAAAGATAATAGAGTCACAGCCACATTCAAAGAATTTAATAAAATCACCCTGAGTACCCTTAACTTCAACAAATTTAGTGATTTGTCCTGATTCGTACAATAGTCTGAACAATAATTGACAAGTCTGGAAAAAAGAAACCGGCGAATCCGAAGGATTCACCGGTTTTAATCTGTGACTTTCGTCTTGCTGGTTCTTGATTACTCAGCAGTTGCGGGAGTGTCGATAACCTCAGCAGCAACCTCAGCTACTACTGCAGTGTCGTTAGAATCTGCAACCTCAGCTACAGTCTCTNCTACTNCTNCTGTAGTGTCAATTGAGTCAGCTGNCTCAGCTGCTTTGTTACCACCACAAGAAACCATTGCTACGCTGAAAAGAACAGCAAGTGAGAAAACTAATTTTTTCATCTCTTTAAAAATTTAAAATAATAAAACAATATTCTTTGCTATCAAAAACGTTGCAAAGTTAATATAAATTTCTTTATTGGAGCAATATTCACAAGAAAATTTTATGAAAATTGCGGTTTTTTACAATAATTAACAATTGTAATNGCTTTCTGTGGCTATTCTCGTTTGCAAATCTTGCNTNAGTNTGGGCGGTTTGCAAGCAATNCCGCCCTCNGGNCTTTGNANTGC
>JAAVCU010000030.1:0-70153 GCA_014802175.1 Bacteroides sp. | reverse complement strand
CGNTTTGNAANNAACTTNNTGNNNNCACNTNACTTNGCACGCGGGGNTNGTNTCTATTGCNATATTATCTTGCGGGTGTGGTTGCCGCTGCGCAGGANGTAGAGTCCGNAGGGGAGGGGAAGGGTGATGTCGGAGGAGGTGATGCGGTGGAGGAGACNGCCGGAGAGGTCATAGATCTCTACCGGCGACTCGGCGCCGCTGATGGTGACNGATCCTTTGCTGACGGTGATATTGAGCGAGGAGGAGTCGGCNGCTACCTCTCCAATGGNGCTGACGCTGTTGGATGCCACTACCACATAGCAGTTGGCGGGTACGTTGATGGTGGCGTTNGCNGCATCGAAAGAGCCTTCGCAACCGTAGCTTTGTGAGTAGATGCTGTAGGAGGNGTTATCGCTCTTGAGGAATGCAGGGAATTTAACGGCGAGCGTGCCGGTGACGTTGGGATTGATGGCACAGTAAAGTTCTTTGTCGCCGTTGCGTGTGGCGATGGTGCGTCCGTTTGCCCAATTCGATACGTTGCACGCCATCGTGAAATCCACTCCCGTTTCGGAGCGGAAGAGCTCCNGGTTGGCGAGACGCAGATGAATCAGGTCGCGATACGAGTCGTNAAGACCTTTGTTGTCGGGGTCATCAAGCAGATTCCAATCCACGATTTTCGGATCAACGTTGTTGCCNCCATCGCTATTCTTGGTGTTCTGAGCGTTGCCCATCTCGGAGAACTGCCAGATCATGTGGCTGCCCGGCACAAGCAGCATCTGTGCGGCTGCCGCGCCGAGACGTTGACAGCTTGCNGCTTTGTTCCCCTTTACACCTGCCACTCCCCACTGGTCCTGCTTGTAGGCGAGACGNTGTTCATCGTGGCTTTCAAGGTATGATACGGTGGAGCCGAGTGTGCGACTGTCATCTTTCGCCCACATGCGGTTCAGGTTTGAATCCGACGAATAGCCCATTGCAAACTGACAACCTGCCTCATTCACATTCGCCCAGTTGAGNTCGCCATCGGCTGCCATCANATTCTCTTCTGAGGCTCCNGCAAGATTCTCGTTTATGAAGTANGCNTCGGGATTTATCTCCGACATATANGCGTGGAGCTTCTTCATGCGGTCTACGCGGCTCTGATTGAAGGCGTTGGTGGCACTTTCGCCTGAGTTGGCGTAAGAGTCGTTGTTGCCGAGTCCTTTCACGAGGTCGAAACGGAAACCGTCTACCTTATATTCCTTCAGCCAATATTGNAACACNTCTTTCCACTGACGGTCAACAAGCGGATAGCCNTGATTCCAGTCGTTGAGTACGCTGTAGGCATGGGGGGCATTGAGGTTATAGAACGGATTCTCACCGGGTGTGTACATCATATACCATGGGTGGAGTCCGTCGCTCTGGTTGAACACCATGTCAAGAATCACTGCAATTCCCTCGGCATGACACTTGTCGATAAACTCCTTGTAATCCTGNGGTGTGCCGTAAGCCTTGTCTACGGCGAAATAGAAGTTGGGGTTGTAGCCNCANGATATGTTTCCGTTGAATTCGTTGATGGGGAGAAGTTCGACAGCGTTGATCCCTAATGATTTGAGATAAGGTATCTTGTCGATGGCTCCGCGCACGGTGCCGTTGCCGTCGGNCTTACCCTCCGTGCCTGTGAAATCGCGCAGCAGCAGCTCGTAAATCACGAGATCTGTTTTGTCGGGGGCATGGAAATTGGAGGTCTGCCAANTGTAGGCATCCATATCNTCGCTGAAATAAGCGAGCGGCACGCCGCTGAGTTTGTCGGCGGGATATTCCGGGAGATTNGGAAAAACTTCCGGCGAGATNTATTTGTCGTTCCAAGGATCCAGCACCAGTCTTGCGTATGGNTCGCCAACCTGAATCGAGCCGTCAATGAGATAGAAATATGATATCGGCATATCGGTCTTTACAACTTCTCGTGGCAGAGTGATGGTGAAGTAGCGGAAAGTGGCGCCATCGATCTGAGTGTCGATGTAATTCATCACCTGCGAGTTGGTGTAGCGNTAACCATCCCAGGAACCTACCACCATGGCCGAATTCTTCTGCGGGGCAGCGATACAGAATGTGATGGAGCCGTCGCTGTTGCGTGTGGCTCCCGATGCCGGAAGGGTTGCGTCGGCAGATGGTGTGGAGTTGGCAGCGTAGCAGTAGGAGAGTGTCTGATATTTTATTTCGCCCCCGGGACCATTTGATGCGGAGGCGGTTACGATATAGTCGCCGATGGCAGGGAAGGTGTAGGACGCTGTGAGCGAAGTGGCATCGGTTGCTGTTTTCAACTCTGTGTCGTTGACAGTTATGGCAAGTGAAGCCGGCACTGTGGAGGTGATGGTGAAGGAGACTGAACCTGTNGCAGCGTTCACCACCCCTTCNGGCTGTGACGCNGAGAGAGCCATCTGGAAACCTTTGTCGGCGACGTCGAGGAAGATATCACCCTTGGATTCGGTTTTACCCTCCGCACTTCCGTTAGCATTGCGGAAAACGAAGTCGAGACGTGTGATTTTCTCCTCGGCGGGAACGTTATAGAATGTGCGGATGTTACCGATTTCGAGTTTCCAGAGATTATCGGAGACGTATTGCAGCTTGCATTTGGGGAGATTGGTNTTCCACTCCGCCACTACGTGCTGCCAATCGGCNGTTTTGCCATCCGNGCCGACCACGGTCACGCCGGTGTGGGCGTAGAGCGAGGCGGAGGCGGGCTGATTGGCGAGACCGCGGTTGCCTTGATCTGCATGGAAATAGATCACTACGTTTTCAGAGTCCTCCTGCAAAGGGGAGGGTGTGGATGTGACCACNTGGGCGTTGAGGCCGAAGGTTNCGGNCAACAATGCTAAAAGAGTAATGTAGAGAGATTTCATAGTANGTATTAGTTATTAGGTATTAGNTATTAGNTNTTAGTTATNAGGTGTTNGTTATTNAGTNAATTAGNTATNANTTATTANGTNTTTGTTANTAAGTAAATTAGATNAANTNATTAATATTGNTNATAATTTATNAACTNAATAGCTCAATTATTAATCATTAATTATTAATCATTAATTACTTAGGATTCGTCGTCGGATTCGGGGATGTAGGAGATGTCTCGCATCTCGCGGTATTCTTCCCAGTCNGTATCTTCTTCCGCCTCGATTGCCAACGGCATCTGTTCGATGTCGGCGAGGGCGCGGTTGAANACCTTNCCGAATATATTGAGGTTGGAGGTGTAGAAGATCCATTCGCGGCGTCCGTCGCCGGTGTATATGCCGGTAAGGTACGCAATCTTGTCTTTCTTGAATTCTGCNAGAAAGGCATCNGTGGCGAGTTCCATAAGATGCGCTTCGTCATCCTCCGGCATTCCGGAGGGGAGCGCATTNTAATCCCACGCTACGGTNACACGATATTTGAACTTACCTTTGGCGATTATGTCGTCGAGATAATCTCTGCCGGTCACCATTATTGTCTTTCCATTCTCCGCCTCAGTCGGGGCGGTCCACCATCTCTCTTTCATTTTCTTCTTTCGGAATAAAGGGGGATTTCAATACAGGGCGCGTCGAGATAAACACCCGGACGGAAGCTGTGAACCTTGAAGAATTTTGTGAGGTCTATCTTCTTGGATACGTTNAGCGGGTATTTAACCTGGAATGATTTCTCTTTCTTGTAGGCTGTGGCCTGGAACACTATCCTCTCCAATTCCGATATGTTNGCCTGAGTGAACGATGCGAGGTCGATCATCTCGTTGGGAGCAACTTCGCCNGTGTATAGCGATTTCCATGCCTTAGCCTCNTTGTCGCGTATTAGCAACGAGAAGAACAGGAAATAGTTGGAGTCGTTCACCAANGCCACATTGATTTTTGAAGTTGAGAGAGCCTTGATGTTAGCCGGTTCGAAAAGGAGGGCTATCGCCATCTCCTCNCCATATTCGGTTTCCTCCACGGGGAGTTGCGGCTCGGGGGCTGCAGCCGCCTTCGGNGCGGGTTTCTCGCGAACCTCTTTCTTCCCTTCGTCGAATGCTTTCTGGTCGAACATCATGCGGGCACCCTTCTGTGCCGGCTCGTGTCCGGCAGGGAGCACCACCACCACTTCCGACAGCAGCACCGGTGTCTCGAAGCCATCCTCCTCGACGTATGCGATGCGGCCATCTATTTTGGTAATCACGCCTCCGCCTGTGGTGTTGAGGAAGCGGACTGTATCTCCTATTTTTGCCATATTTCTTTAGTTTTCAGTTATCTGAAATTTCGGAATCATCTGAATCATCTGAATTATCGGAAATTTCAGAGTTACTACTCACTCCTCTCTACTCACTACTCACTATTTCTCCTTCCAGATATAGAGTTTGTCGGAGGGGCGGACTTTACCCGGCACGGGCATTGAGAAGAGCTGACCNTTGGTCACTTTCTCAACGGGTTGCAGGTCGAATCGAAGTTCCTCGACTTTGAAGATCATNGCGCCGGTGGTNGGTCCTGTNATTATAACCTCTTCGCCGGTGTGAAGTTCACCTGCCTCAAGCAAGAATTCNCCCACACCGATCTTTGAGAACCAGCGCATCGCTTTCCCNGCATAACTCTTCACGCGAGTGGCACTGGAGCCGTATTTCGCGCTCCATTCACCTAACCGCTCTCCCATATAGTAGCCGTTCCAGTAGCCACGGTTGAAAATCTTAACCAAACGGGCATCCCATCCGGCGATCAGTTCCTCGGAATAAGTGCCGTCGCAGATAGCGTTGAGTGCTTCAGAATAAGTGGCAACAGTCTCAGCCACATATTCCGGCCCGCGGGCGCGTCCTTCTATCTTAAAGACNCTNACGCCGGCATCCACCATCTTATTGAGGAAATGTATNGTCTTCAGGTCCTTCGGACTCATGATGTATTGATTATCGATCTCCAGCTCATCGCCNGTCTCCTTGTCGCGCACGGTGTATGCGCGGCGGCAGATCTGGTTGCAGGCACCTCGGTTGGCACTGGAGTTCATCTCGTGGAGGCTCATGTAGCACTTTCCGCTCACAGCCATGCAGAGAGCGCCGTGGCAGAACATCTCAAGGCGTATGAGTTCTCCTCGCGGTCCGCAGATCTTCTCCTCGATTATGGCGCGGTGAATCTCAGCAACCTGCTCCATGTTCAGCTCGCGCGCCAGCACCATCACATCGGCAAACTGAGCGTAGAACCTGACGGCCTCTATGTTGGAGACATTGACTTGTGTGGAGATATGCACCTCCTGACCGATGCTGCGGGCGAACAGTATCGCCGCCATATCGGAGGCNATTATGGCAGAGATTCCCGATTCCTTCGCGCGTGTGATTATCATGCGCATNGTCTCCATNTCGGAATCGTATATCACGGTGTTTACGGTGAGATANGTCTTGACACCTTTTGATGAACACAAGGCGGCGATCTCCGCCATGTCATCGGCAGTGAAATTGGCACTCGAACGCGAGCGCATGTTCAGCCCTTCGATNCCGAAATAGACGGCATCGGCACCGGCTGCCAACGCTGCGGCGAGCGATTCGCGGCTCCCCACNGGAGCCATTATTTCAAAATCCTTACGGGTCATTTTGTTGCAATATAATATGTTACAGCTCCCATGGTGAGCGATTCCCAACTGCAATCCTTGAAGCCACAATCCTGCATNACGGCGATCATGTCGTCGCGCTGCGGAGCGGCGGCAATGCTTTCCGGCAGATAGGTGTAGGCACGGGAGTCGCCAGAGATCATCTTCCCTACGAAGGGNATGATGTGNNGGGAGTAGAGGTTGTAGAAAAATCGTGTGAAACCTGACCGNGGGCACGATAGCTCTATCACACAAAGTTTTCCTCCCGGTTTCATCACNCGGCATATCTCGGAATACCCTTTGTGCAGGTCNTCGAAATTACGCACGCCGTATGCNACNGTGACNAGGTCGAAACTGTTNTCGGCAAAGGGGAGATTCATTGAGTCTCCCTTGCGGAAGTCGATATGCATCTCAGCCGAACCTGATTTCTCCTTGAGGCGTTTGCGCGCCACGTCAAGCATCCCTTCCGAAAGATCGATACCGCTGACCTTGAGCAGCGGATAATCGTCAGTAAGCTTGAAAGCCACGTCGCCGGTGCCGGTGGCGACATCAAGTGCGGTGCCGTCAAAGTTTTTNNGGAGGTNCAANGCTCGGATTGCCCTGTTGCGCCACCATTTATGAAGACCGAACGTCATGGCGGTGTTCATGAAATCGTANGCAGGGGCTATGGCGTCGAACATCTTCTCCACCTGCTCACCCTTATTGCCTGAATCGGAATAGGGGTTAATCAACTCGGCTCCGGTTTTCTCTGCACTCATAGTTTCTTGGCGAATGAGCGGCGGCGGCGATGCTGGCGCGTTGTGAAGTATTCCCATTGGCTCTGCACCTTGGCGTTGGTTTCGAGCTCCGGGTTAGACTCGGCATACTTATAGCCGTTCTTTATATAATAAGGTATAAGATCCTGGAAAAGGAGTGCGTTCACACCCTTGTTCTGGAAATCGGGATGCACCGCCACCAGCAGCAGGTCGACGCGGTCGTTCTTCCCTTTCAATCCCTTCAGAAGGTGATACCATCCGGTGGGGAAAAGCTTACCTTTCGATTTCTGCAGAGCGCGGCTCATGGAGGGCATGGATATGCCCACGCCTACGAGCTTGCCGTTCTCATCCACGATGAGTGTTACCAGCTCGAGGTTTAACAGGTTCAGATAGACATCGATATAATAGTCGATCTGACGTTCTGTAAGGGTTGAGTATTGATATAGATCCTTGTAAGCGTCATTGATAAGATGGAAAAGTGCGTGACCATATTCCTTCTTGATGCGCTTGCGGTTGGTGTATTTCAGCACCTTCAGATTGTATTTCTTCTTGACGATTTCGGCGATGCGGTTATATTTTTCGGGGATGCTGTCTGGCACCTCCATCAGAAACTCCACCCAGTCGGATTCCTTCTTATAGCCATGTTTTTCAAGGTGCTCGGCATAATAGGGATAGTTGTAGATCGTGGCCATGGTGGAGAGTTCCTCGAATCCTCCAACCAGCATACCTTCGTGGTCGAGATCTGTGAAGCCGAGCGGGCCGATGATCTTCGTCATCCCCTTCTTGCGCCCCCATTCTTCGGCGGCTTTAAGCAGCGCGGCTGATACTTCCGGATCGTCGATGAAGTCAATAAATCCGAAACGCACATCTTTGCTGTTTGATTTCTCGTTTACCTGCTTATTGATCATGGCGGCGATGCGTCCTACCGGTTTCCCATCGCGGTAAGCCATAAAGTATGCTGCCTCGCAGAAATCGAAAGCCGGATTCTCTTCAGGCAGGAGAGTGGCGACATCATCGGAAATCAACGGCGGCACGAAATAGGGGTTGCCGTCGTAGAGATCGATCTGGAATTGAGTGAATTTGCGGAGATTGGCCTTGGTGGGCTCGATCTGTTTTATCTCTATCATTTTAGTTTCTGTTCTTTGGGTGGGTATGCACTCTACTGATTGATCAGGAGCGGAGGGTGAGCCAGATGAGGAGGGCAGCCATCAGGAGGATGAACACCGACACTATGGTGAAGAGCTGTCCTGAGTTGCGCTTCTCGATAGCGAGTTGCACATCGGTTATGGAATTGTAGGAATGCCAGTCGCTTTCGCACCGGTCGGCGATGCGGCGCAGACGCGGCAGAGAGGTGGGGAGATGGTCGAGCACCTCGTTGAGTATCCGGCCGTAGCTGCGGATATCCTCTTTCGCATCGTGGAGCGACATGCGCGATCTCTGGGCGTAACCTACGTTAATCAGCTTGAGGTTCTCGTTATATTCGGTGAAGATGATGGTTTCCGGCGTGATGGGGTTGTGCTCCAGGTGGTTCTCCTGGATATACTCCATAGCGTCGAGTAGCTGTGTCTGCAAGCGAGCCACAATCTTCGGTGTCAGACGCTTCTCGTCGATAAGGCGTCGCAACGAGTAGCCGTAAACGTCGTCAGTGATTATTGCGAGTCCTACGCCCGGCACCTCCTCCAGGTCGTTGACCATAACGATGTTGGGATGGGCGAGGTTATAGCGTGTGTCAAACTCGTTTTCAAGCATTTTACGGTAAAGCGGGTCGGAGGCATACTCCTCTTTCAAAGCTTTGAGCATAACCCACTTGCCATGCTTGCGCACGGTGTAGACGTCGTAAAATTTCTCGCTCCATTCCGGAAGCAGCGTAAGATCCGACCATTTGCCCGAAGGGTCGTTGATCGGAATCTTGCGCTCCTCTTTGCTGATATACTGTTTATCTTCCATTTAATCGATGATGTCGAATCCGGTGTATTTGCGGAGGCATTCAGGGATTATGATGCCGTCGGGTGTCTGGTTGTTTTCGAGCAACGCCGCTACGATGCGCGGCAATGCGAGTGCCGATCCGTTGAGAGTGTGACAGAGGTGGATCTTCTTATCCTCGTCGCGATAGCGGCATTTCAGACGGTTGGCCTGGTAAGCCTCGAAGTTGCTGACAGAGGAAACCTCAAGCCAACGCTGCTGGGCGGCTGACCACACCTCGAAGTCGAAAGTGATGGCGGAGGTGAAGCTCATATCGCCACCGCAGAGGCGCAGGATATGCCATGGGAGACCTAATTTCTCGAGAAGACCCTGAACGTGATCCTTCATCTCCTCGAGAGCGGCGTAAGAGTTCTCCGGTTTCTCGATGCGCACGATCTCCACTTTGTCGAACTGGTGGAGGCGGTTGAGTCCGCGCACATCCTTGCCGTAGCTTCCCGCCTCACGGCGCCAGCAGGGAGAGTAAGCGCAGTTTTTCTTCGGGAGCTCATTGGCGGGGATGATCTCGTCGCGGTAGATATTTGTGACGGGAACCTCGGCAGTGGGGATGAGGTAGAGGTTGTCGAGAGTGACATGATACATCTGTCCCTCCTTGTCGGGGAGCTGTCCTGTGCCGTAGCCGGAAGCCTCGTTTACCACAAACGGGGGCTCAACCTCGATGTAGCCTGCTTTCCAAGCCTCGTCGAGGAAGAACTGGATGAGGGCGCGCTGCAGACGGGCTCCTTTGCCTACGTAGAAGGGGAATCCTGCACCGGTAACTTTCACACCTGTCTCGAAATCGATCAGGTTATATTTCTTTGCAAGCTCCCAGTGGGGGAGTGCGTCGGCAGGAAGCTCGGGCATCTCACCTCCGGTTTTCTCAACCACGTTGTCTTCGGCCGTCAAGCCCTCGGGCACAGCGGCGCAGGGAAGGTTGGGAACAGTCAGGAGGAGGTTGCGCACCTTATCCTCGCACTCTGCGAGGCGATCCTGAAGCCCCTTTGTCTCACCCTTGATGCGGGCTACTTCCTCTTTCGCTTTCTCGGCTTCCTCCTTCTGTCCCTGTTTCATCAGGGCGCCGATAGAGGCTGCGAGTTTCTTGAGGGAAGCAGCATCGTTGTCGGTTTTCTGCTGTAAGCGACGACGCTCGGCATCGATTTCGAGGATTTCGGTAATAACTGCGCGGCCGTCGAAACCTTTGACGGCAAGGCGTGAGATCACAAATTCGGGATCTGCTTTTATGGTTTGTAAAGTAAGCATTCTGATTTCAGTTTTTTCGGGTTATAGGCTTGCCAGAATATTTTTAACGGTCTCGGAAATGGCACGGCCTTCAGCGCGTCCGGCAAGGCGTTTGGAAGCCACGCCCATCACTTTGCCCATCTCCTTGGGACCTGTGGCTCCGGTCTCGGCTATGATGGCGCGGATCTCCTTGTCGAGTTCCTCGGCTGAGAGCTGCTTGGGAAGGTATTCTTCAAGCACGGCAGCCTCGGCGAGCTCATTCTCGGCGAGTTCCGGACGGTTGTTCTCTGTGTAGATTTTAGCACTCTCCTTGCGCTGTTTCACCATCTTCACAAGGATCTTGGTGGCTGCCTCATCGGTGAGTTCACCGTTGGCACCCTTTGCAGTCTTGGCCTCCAAAAACTCTTTCTTAGCGCCTCGGAGAGCCTCAAGGCGCACTTTCTCGCGGGAGAGCATCGCTTTCTTGATGTCCTCGCTAACCTGGTCAAAAAGATTCATATCTTATGATGTCTAAACTTTTATTCAAAAACTTTAATTTGCAAAGTTAGTAAAAAGTTTTCAGTTTTCCTTTTTCAGAAGCCATAATAATGCACGCGCGAGGTGAATATGATTGCAGAGTAGATGGGATAGCTTTATTTTTTTGTCAGTGAGCGAAAAAATCATTAATTTTGCAGGATAAGCAGACTTGTTCTGTAAAGGAAGTTGTTAAAAACTTCAAAATTTGATTACAACCGGGGTCAAACCTTAAAACATTTTCAACGGATCTCTTTTGAAGATTCAGACTTAAGATTATGATTAGTCGGAAATATAACCTCGTCAATAATGTGATCGGCTGGGTGGTGTTCGCCATTGCGCTGGTTACTTATTGGCTTACTTTGGAGCCTACCGCATCGTATTGGGATTGCGGTGAGTTTATCATCCAGGCTGACAAGCTTGAAGTAGGTCACCCGCCGGGCAACCCGATCTTCATGCTCACAGCGCGTTTCTTCGCGAATTTCGCACCCAACGACCAGTGGGTGTCGGTGATGGTGAACGCCATGAGCGGGCTGTTGTCGGCATTGACGATCCTTCTGCTCTTCTGGACAATTACGCATCTTGTGCGCCGCCTTGTGGTTCGCGACAAGTATACGCGCGAGCTCTCGTTGTCGCGTTATCTGGTGATAATGGGGAGTGGAGTCGTAGGTGCGTTGGCTTACTGCTGGAGCGATACGTTCTGGTTCTCGGCTGTGGAGGGAGAGGTTTACGCTTTCTCCTCGTTCTGCACAGCGCTGGTGTTCTGGCTAATCCTGAAATGGGAGAATTGCGCCGACGAACCTCATTCCGATAAATATCTGATCCTGATAGCATACGTGATAGGTATCAGTGTGGCGGTGCACCTGCTCAACCTGCTTTGTATTCCGGCGATAGTGCTTGTGTTCGCATATCGCAAATGGAAGAACATGGATGTGGTTAAGTCGTTGCTCGCGTTGCTGGTGTCGTTTGTGATCATAGCATTGGTGCTGTTCGGTCTTGTGCCGGGCTTCATCAAGATGGCGCAGAGATTCGAGCTGATGTTCGTTAACGGTTTCCATTTCAGCTACAATTCCGGCGCACTCTTCTACGCGCTCCTTACAGCGGCTGTGTTCGTATGGGCGCTGTGGGCATTGGCGCGTCAGAAATCGGCTTTGATGATTCAGATCTCCTTCCTTGTGGCGGTTACACTTTCCGGTATGCTTTTCATCGGCGGCGGATGGTGGTTAGGCTGGATACTTACGGCCGCGCTTGCCGCTTGGCTCTTTATCAGAAGGAGTAAAGGACTGCCTGTAAGGGTGCTCAGTAATGTGATGTGGAGCATCTCTGTGATCTTCGTAGGATATTCGAGTTATGCGCTTATCCTTATCCGTTCGAGTGCCGACACACCGATGAATCAGAACTCTCCCGACAATGTGTTCGACCTCGCTTCTTACCTCAACCGTGAGCAGTATGGCGAGAATCCCCTCGTTTACGGAGAGACCCTATACTCCGGACCTCAGAAGAAACTGCTTTACACCGTAACGGATACAATCTCTCAGGCAGAGGATGGCTCACCGATCACGATGACATATCCAGTTTATGAGCAGATTGTGGAGAAGGGTAAGGCGCAGTATGCCAAGGGTGTGAAAGATGCGACACCTACTTCAGAATATGGTTTCCTCTCCACCGGTGAGCAGGCATCGAATGCAGCTTTAGCTCAGCGAGGGGGTGATTATTATGTGAAGAAAGATTACAAGCCCGAGAGCAAGATGAACCCCGAGCTAAATATGCTCTTCCCGCGAATCTACAGCCGTATGCACCGCGATGCTTACCGCCAGTGGGTTACACTTGACACGACTCCCTCGAATATGAAGGAGATTTACGCTGTTGATGAGCGCACTGGAGAGAAGGTGCCTGAACAGGATCTTCAAGGTCGTCCGTTCCTCAATCAGGTTACGGGTCAGGCCGTATTGCCTCAGAAGATGGCTTATCGCCCCACGTATGCCCAGAATCTGGAATATTTCTTTAATTATCAGCTTATCCACATGTATCTGCGTTATTTCATGTGGAACTTTGCCGGACGCCAGAACGATGTGCTCAACCAGTCGGGAGAACTTGATGCCGGTAACTGGATAAGCGGTATCGGATTCATAGATAATGCTCGTCTGGGTGATCAGTCGCTTTTACCCGACGATCTGGGTAAGAACAACCAGGGTCATAACGTCTATTATATGCTGCCCCTTATCCTGGGCATCATAGGTCTGTTATGGCAGTCGTTCAGGGGAGAGCGAGGAATTCAGCAGTTCTGGGTTGTGTTCTTCCTGTTCTTTATGACCGGTATAGCGATTGTGCTTTATCTGAATCAGCCGCCGAGCCAGCCGCGTGAGCGAGACTACGCTTTCGCCGGATCGTTCTACGCCTTCGCAATCTGGATTGGTATGGGTGTTGCAGGATTGTGGAAGCTGTTGCGCATGGCAGCCGGCGCGTATAAACGCCGTTCGGCATCGGTTTACCTTGCCGGAACAGCTTGTGTGTTGGGTGTGGCAGTGCCGTTGCAGATGGTGAGCCAGACTTGGGATGACCACGACCGCAGCGGAAGATATGCCGCACGCGATTTCGCTATCAATTATCTGAACAGTCTCGAACCGAATGCAATAGTATTCTGCAACGGTGACAACGATACATTCCCGCTTTGGTATGCTCAGGAAGTTGAGGGAGTTCGACCGGATGTCAAGATTGTGAACCTCAGTTATCTTGCGTCGGACTGGTATGCAAACCAGATGCGTCAGCAGACCTACTCGGCCGAGCCAATTCATTTCACTTCGACCCCGGCGGATATCGCCTTCGGTAAAATGGATGTAACTATCCCCGGCAGGGAGAAGGCACCCGCAGATCTGCTGGCAAGCCTGAAACTGCTCTATTCGGGTAAGACGTACAATGCCGATTATCACTATCCGGAATTGCCGTCGAGTGTGGTGACTATCCCGGTTGATAAGGAGACGGTGATCAAACGTGGGCTCGTAGCGCCTCAGGATTCTGCCGACATTGTGGATGAGATTGTGATCGATCTCGGTTCGGCGTCGGCAATACGTGGCAAAGGGTATATAAGTCTCGGTGAATTGCTGATGCTCGACATTATAGCCACGAATGCGGCCGACGGTTGGAAGCGACCGATCTACTGGTGCTCTACCGTAGGTAATGAATATTATTTAAGTATGGGAGACTATATGCGCTCTACCGGTATGGCTCATCAGCTCGTGCCGACAAGACAGGCAGGGCTTCCGGCGCGTGCAGACAAGGCTTATGATGTGGTGATGAATTATAAGTGGGGTGGAGCCGATAAGGCTACAGCCGATTGGCGACCCTACTTTGACGAGACTGCGCGCAGGATGCTTGTGACTACCCGCAATTCAATGACCGACGTTTGTTCGGAGTTGATATATCAGGGAGATTTGGCTACACAGCGCGGCGATGATAAGACAGCAAAGGAGAATTTCCAAAAGGCTCTGAAGGTTGCCGATGCTCTTGAAAAGAATCTTTCGGAGAATGTGGCTCGTTATGATCTATCTATATCATTGACTTTGCCTGAAATTTACAGTACTTTGGGCGATAAACTCGGTGATAAGAAACTGAAGTCAAAGGCTCAGGATATGCTCTTCAAGCAGATGGAGAGATATATCCAGTATGTGGTTTACCAGCAGAATATCCTGCGCACGATAGGGCAAGTGCCGTTGACACGCGAATCGCAGTTGCTGCCTTATCAGTATTGGAGCTTCATCGATCTTTATGATAAGATCGGAGGGGATCCGAAGAGGGTAGATGATTTGTTGAAGCGCAACGGTCTAAGCCGCCAGGGTATGAAGGATGCTTACGATTCCCTTTATGCGAAAAGCTCGGGAGCGGAAGAGACATACAGCGATGATGATTATGTGAGGGAGCTCGCAGGGGTTGCCCGCATAGTCAACGAGCTGGCTGCGCTCGCGCCGGCAGATTATGCCGCCCGCTCGGAAGATGACAGATATTACGATTCGGTATATTATGAAGTTTACGAGCAGTATCTGAAGGCGGGGATTGCCAAGGATAAGCTCGATGCTGATCCGGATATCAAGGGTGTGGATATGGCACGAAGCAAGAGGCTTAATGACGAGTTCAACAAGCATTGATGCTGATGTCCTCACTGCGTTCGGACCACAATCGAAGGATTCTGAGAATTAGATTTTGAGAGATGCTGATAGAGAGACCGCCTGAGTGGGTGCGCCGGCTGGCGCCTGATTCCCTTTTTCGCGTTGAGGAGAAGGGGAGGAAGAGGATTTATCTGACTTTCGACGATGGTCCGATTCCGGAGGTGACTCCGCGCTTGCTCGATTTGCTGGATGACCGGAAGATTAAAGCCACTTTCTTTATGGTGGGTGATAATGTCAGGAAGTATCCTCACCTCTATCGGGAGGTGGTGGCGCGTGGGCATAGGGTAGGTAATCACACTATGCATCATCTGCAGGGACTTAAGACCAAGACAGAGCGGTTTGTGGATGATATTGATGAGGCGGCTCAATATATAGAGAGTAATCTTTTTCGTCCGCCGCATGGATGGATGAGCCGGCGACAGCGTTGCGAGGTCGGGAAGCGTTACAGAATAGTGATGTATGATCTGGTGACGCGCGATTACAGTAAGCGGCTTAATGCACAGGCGGTGTTCGATAATGTGAAGCGATATTGCCGTCCGGGAAGCATCATCGTTTTTCATGATTCGCTGAAGAGTGAGTCCAAGCTTTTCGAGGCGCTTCCCCGGAGTATCGAATGGCTTCGTGAGCAGGGGTATGAGTTCGCGCTGCTTTAAAGCCCAAAGCGGTATGAAATGATTAATTATTAACAATTAACCGTTAATTATTAACCATAAATTATTAATTATTAATTAAATAGAGATGGCTACAAAGAAGAGAGTTCTGGTTGTGGGAGCCGGTGGGTTCACCGGCGGCTGGATTGTGAGCGAAGGTCTGCATCGCGGTTATGAGATGTGGGCAGGTGTTCGCGAGAGCACCTCGCGCAAGTGGCTGTCGGAAGAGGGTGTCAATTTCCTGAATCTGGATTTCTCGAAACCGGAGTCTCTGCAGCAAGCCATCTCATCAGCGCTCCCCGAGGGTGAGAAGTGGGATTACATAGTGTATAACCTCGGGGCCACCAAGGTGATGCAGTATCTTGATTTCTCGCGTATCAATTATGATTATCTGCGCTATTTTACAACTGCTCTGAAGAATGCCGGAATGATGCCGGAGAAGTTTCTTTATATGAGTTCGTTGTCGGCGATGGGACCGGTGGATGAAAAGGGTTATGCTCCATTTACAGAGGATATGATTCCGATGCCCAATACCAAGTACGGTGCATCGAAGCTTAAGGCTGAACTCTGGCTTGAGATGGAGAATATTCCATTTATCATCTTCCGTCCGACAGGTATCTATGGGCCGCGCGATAAGGATTACTTCCTGATGTTCAAATCAATCGGTTCGGGATTTGATTTCTCGGTGGGATACCGTAAGCAAATGTTGACGTTTATCTATGTCAAGGATCTTGCCTGCGCTGTGTATGACGCATTGGAGAAGGCTCCGACCGGTGAGGTTTATAATATCTCGGAAGATAGATCATATACGCAGAAAGATTTCCGCCGGATGGTGGGAAAGGCGATGGGGAAGAGTATTGTGGTGCCCGTCAGGATGCCTCTATGGGGAGTGAAGTGGGTATCGACTATTGCCGAGAAGATAGGTGTGGCGAGGGCGAAACCCTCGACTCTGAATCGCGATAAGTATAAGATTATGAAGCAGCGCAACTGGAATGTTGATATCTCCAAGGCGCGCAATGACTTTGGATTCTCACCGCGTACATCTCTTGAGGAGGGGATCAGAGAGTCATTGGATTGGTATAAAAAGGAGGGATGGTTGTAATGCAGGACAGTATTAGTTCATACGGCAACTGGCAGACAGTTGATGAGGTGGTGGTTCCCTCCGGGAATCAGGAGCCACTTGTGCCTTATGGCATGAAGAGCGGAGTCACGTCGAAACCGGCCACGGTGTATTACGGATGGCAGGCGAAGCGCGATTCGATAGCGAAGGCTCGGGAAGATTCCGTGACACGAGCCGTCAATGACTCGCTGGCGCATATCAAGAGCGGTTACGGGCTTGTGATGGAATCTCCGTATGAGAACCGCGAGATGCCGATGCAGCTGTCGCACCACACATCGCAAGGTATGTCGTGGGTGTTCGCCATCCTCGGGTTGATCTTTTGTGTGGTTTGCCTCAAACTCAAGAATACGCCCGGTTATATGAGAACCTTGTGGATGGATATGCTTGAGGTGAGGATGCGTCACAACGTGTTCGATAACACAGTGAAAGAAACATCATTCCTGATCATCCTGATAGTGGGATGGATATGTTGTGCGGGAGTTCTTCTCTGGCAACTGATACAGACGTTCGGTGGGATGCCATTTGTGGCTGCTCCGCAACCAATGCCTGATCATCCGCTGCTGGGTATGGGTATCTGTGCGGCTGTAGCAGGGGTTTATGTGGTGTTTATGCTGATAGCCTATGAAATCACCGGAAATGTGTTTTCCGATGGTAATATAACGCGCCTCTGGGTAAAGGGTGCGTCGGCCGGGATGGGTCTGGAGGTGTTCCTGTTGTTTCCGTTGGCACTTTTGACTTTATGTTATCCTGAATGGGATAAAATACTGCTATGTGTAGGTGCCGGAATAATAGGAATAGGCAAAATTGTGTTTATTTATAAAGGTTTTAGAATTTTTTTCCAACAATTGCGCTCTTGGTTGGTATTTTTGTGCTACCTTTGCAGTTTAGAAATAATTCCAATGATTCTCGCCTACCTGTTGGCTTACCAAATCTGTGGGAATTGGCTTTGATTTGTAAGAAACAGACGGCTATAAACGATAGAGAATGAACATAAAGAAAATTTTGGTTTCGCAGCCTCAGCCCTCTTCTGAGAAGTCGCCGTATTTCGATATTTGCAAGAAATATGGTGTTGAGATGGTGTTTCGTCCGTTTATCAAGATAGAGGGTCTGACAGCGAAGGAATTCAGAGGAGCCAAAGTGAATTTGGCTGATTACACGGCTGTTATCTTCACATCGCGTACAGCTGTAGATCACTATTTCCGCTTGTGTGAGGAGATGAGGGTTAAAGTGCCCGACACGATGCGTTATTTCTGCACCACAGAGTCAATAGCGCTTTATCTGCAGAAATATATTGTTTATCGCAAACGTAAGATTGCATTCGGCAAAACCGGGAAACTCGATGATCCGCAGCTTGTGGCAGCGTTGGTTAAGAACAACAAAGAGAAATTCCTTTTCCCTATTTCCGATGTACACAAAGAGAATGTGGAGGAGTTGACAAATATGGGACTCGATGTGACTAAGGTGGTGATGTATCGCACGGTGAGCAACGATTTCCAGCCCGGCGAGGATCTTGATTATGATATGCTCGTATTCTTCAGCCCTGCCGGAATAGCATCGCTCAAGAAGAACTTCCCCGATTTCGATCAGGATGCACGTCCTACATATATCGCTACATTCGGAAGCACTACAGCTAAAGCTGTGGATGATGCCGGATTGCGTCTGGATATTTCGGCTCCGACGGTGGAGGCGCGTTCGATGCCAGAGGCAATCGACAAGTTTCTTGCAAAACATAGCGAAGCTGCTCAGTAACTGAGAGCTCAGGCTTCGTAAGATTGATTGTTCTCAAGCTTGCTATTTGGCAGGCTTGAGAACAATTCCTTTATGCTTACGCCCGTTGATGGCGATCGTGAGCGGAGAATTGAAGCGGACGATCCTGATTCTGTCCGATTCATATTCGGCGGGGAGGGAGTCGAGATAAGCGGTGTCGATATATCCGTTTCCTCCAGAGGGGTCGATTGTGAAATAACCTACGCCAAATGATGTGAGGTTCTGGAAGAAATGTGTGCCCTGTGAGGGTTCGATGCGATAACCCGGAAGAGCGGACTCGGCGATGAGTCTTGCTCCGGCAATCTGAGGCCATTTTACAGGTATGCCGAGTGCAGGGTCGGAAGAACCCCATCTTCCCGGACCGATAAGGATATAAGGCTCCTCCCTATTAACGAAATCGGAATTAATCTTCTCGATCTCCGACACCAAGTCGCGATTGCGGGTGGAATCGAAGGTTTCCGGACGCACGTAAACCACATACTTTATATTATCCATCAATCCGTGACCTAAAGCTGTATCGCTCCTCAGAATCAAATCCTTGTCATCGACATCGAGCAGCTTGTCGTCGAGCATCTCCTTGGTGTCGACAATCGGACGGATCTGGAGCCAGTAGACGGTGCCTTTCTCTCCTTTGTTTGCGGTTGCCGGTGTGATATTACCTGCAAATTCGATCTCCACCGGACGCCCCATCTCATACTGCCCGGTCTCAAGCATAAAGTCAGTGATCTTTGCCAGAGGGAAGGCGTCGTGTTTGAGTACATTGGCAAATGTCACCACCTTGCGTCCTTTGCCGAACTCCGTGTCGCGGATGATGCGGTCGTTGACATCAAAAGTGGAAACAAGGTATTTCAGTGCTCCGGACTTGAAGGCATCCGCCACACTGATGCGCGCAATGTTGAAGCTATCGTCGACGGTGAAATCCTGCCCCTTTCCGGTGTGTTCCGAGAGAGCATAGAGCGACGTCTGGGTGTCGCGCAGTGCAAGTTCGAGAGTGGAGGTCTGCAGCACCTTGTCGGGATGCTTGGGAGAGAAGCGTAAAGCCATGCCTCCGTCGACTATATATTTCCCGAGTCCGGCAGCCACTTCCACAACACCCTCCTCGGTGCGCTCCTCGCCCGTGGGATAATAGTTCAGTGAGCGGCCTACACCCGAGAAGCTCGGGTAATAGTATCCGTCGTGATCAGAACCGACTACCTCCTGCAATATCACAGCCATCTTCTCCTGGTCGATGACGTTGCTTGTGGCGTTCATATATGCCTTTGAATCGGCGAAGAATACGGAAGCGTACACAGCCTTGACCGCGTCGGTGAGAAGCTTGAGGCGCGTCTGTGTGTCTTCGGTGTAAGGGATCATATATGTGGAATAGATGCCGGCGAAAGGCTGATAGTGGGAGTCTTCGAGCAAGGAGCTTGAACGCACTGCCAACGGACGGCGCACCACATCGAAGAATGCCATGAAATCATCGGTAAGTTCCGAGGGAAGATCAGCTTCCAGAAAAGCGGAGAGGATCTGCTCGTCGGGAGCATTCGAGAGGGCTATCTTGTAGAGGCCGTTGGCATCCATGAATTCATCGAAGATGTCCGTGCAGACCACGAGCGTATGGGGAATGGTAATCTGCACGCCATCAAAGTTGTCGCACACCGGGTGCCGTTTGATTATCTGGTCGATAAACGCCAGACCGCGACCTTTCCCTCCAAGCGAGCCTTCGCCGATGCGGGCGAAGTTGCTCCAGTTGTCGTAAGCATCTTTATTGAAGATTGCCACCACTCCACGGTTTTTCATGCGCCGGTACTTTACGATAAGTTCCGAGATGAGTTTGCGCACGCGCGGAGAGTCTTCCACGTTGCGGTGCTGGAAGCGTTTGGTCATATCCGCCAACGGGAAGAGGGCGCGTGAATAAAGCCAGCGGGATATGGAATTGGTGCGGGTGTAATGATAGAGCACATCATCGGGAATCTGGTTGATTTTGTGCTGGAGGTCGCGGAGGTTGCGGATACGCATTATCTCTGCTCCCGATTTCGGATCCTTGACAATAAAATCGCCGAAACCGAAATTTTTTGTGGCTGCTTCGCGGAGGTCGAGAGGGAGGGTTTTGGAGTTTTTATCGAGGAACACATAACCGGCTTTCTCTGCCGCGAATTTGTTGGCGCTCTCCTGACTTTCCAGAATGATGGGCATGTAAGGGTATTTCTCACGGACCTCTGCAGCGAATTTCATTCCGGCATCGGGGTCTTTCTCGCTATTGTGAGGGAATCGAACGTCGGAGATTATACCTAAAATGTTGTCGCCATATTTCTTCATCAGTTCGCTTGCCTCTTCGTAGTCGCGAGCGAGCAGCACCTTGGAGCGTCCGCGCATTCGCAGCATCTGCTCATGTTCGTTGAGTGCTTCAGTGGAGTTGCGCAGTGATTGCTTGAGGAGGTATTTGAAGAGGTGCGGCAATATCGATGAGTAGAAGCGGATGGAGTCTTCGATGAGAAGTATTGCCTGAATGCCGACCTCTCCGATGTCGTTGTCGGCGTTCATCTTGTCCTCGATTAGTTTTATGATGGCCAGAATGAGGTCGACGTTGCCAAGCCAGGAGAAAACATAGTCTACACCGCGCAGGTCCTCGTTGGCGATGCGGCGGCGCACCTCTTTCGAGAAGGGTGTGAGCACCACCAGCGGAATCTCGGGATAGAGACGGTCGATCTCCACAGCTTCGCGGAAGGTCTCGGAAATATCCACACCCGGCATGGCTATTATGAGATCGAAGCTCTTCTCCTTCAGAGCCTCGTAGGCCTCGCGATAATTGGCCACTTTTGTGAAGCGAGGGGGTGAGGAGAGGTTGAGCTTACCGTATTCGAAATAGATCTGCTCCTCGACGCGGCCATCTTCTTCGAGCATAAAGGCATCGTAAGGGGTGGCGATGAGAAGCACGTTGAATATCCGCTTCTGCATCAAGTCGCGGAAAGCTGTGTCTTTGAGGTAAAGGGCACTCAGCGAGGCTTCGTTGTATTTTTCCACTGCTTTGGTTATTAAGGGAGGCGCGCTCACTGCGTTCGCGCCACAATCTCTGAATCCGGAAGATAAATGGTTAATAATTAATAATTAATAATTTACGATAGCTGATAATTGCAATCAAAATCAAATAATCATTAACCATTAATTATTAACCATTAATTAAAATTAGATTAGCTCCGCGAGGAGGGTGGCGGAGGTGGCGTCGTTTACGCGGACGCGGACGAAGTCGCCAGGTTTGTGACCACCGGCGGGGAAGACCGCTACCTTGTTTTGCGAGGTGCGCCCGAAAAGTTCCGAGGTGTTGCGCTTGGAGGTGCCTTCCACGAGAACTTCAAACTCTTTGCCGATATCTTTGCGGTTGCTTTCCAGCGACAGTTCGTTCTGGAGAGCTATCATTCGGTTCAGGCGGTCGATCTTGACATCTTCAGGGACGTTGTCGGGCATCTCCCGGCTTGCCAAGGTGCCCGGGCGTTCTGAATATTTAAACATGAAGGCGGAGTCGAAACCGGCCTCGCGCATAAGGGAGAGTGTTTCCTGAAAATCCTCCTCGCTTTCGTTGTGGAATCCGGTGAACATGTCGGTTGAGAGTCCGGCATCGGGAATTATACGGCGTATTGCCTCCACGCGGTCGAGATACCATTCGCGGGTGTATTTGCGGTTCATGGCTTTAAGCACGGAGTTGCTTCCACTTTGCACCGGCAGATGGATGTGGCGTGCGATATTGGGGTGCGCAGCCACTACCTCCAGAGTTTTGTCGCTCATATCCTTGGGATGAGAGGTTGTGAAGCGGATGCGCATATCAGGAGCAGCCTCGGCAACCATGGCAAGAAGCGCGGGGAAATCAACCGCATTCGCTCCGTCGGGGTTGAAATTATAGCTGTTGACGTTCTGACCAAGAAGCGTAACCTCCTTGAAGCCGCGGGCGCGCAGGTCGGCAAGTTCGCGCAGGATACTCTCCGGCTCACGTGAACGTTCGCGACCGCGTGTGTAGGGCACGATGCAGTAAGAGCAGAAGTTATTGCATCCTCTCATTATAGATATAAATCCCGACACACCGTTTGAACCGATGCGCGATGGCACAATGTCGCGGTAAGTCTCGGTGGTGGAAAGCTCGATGTTGATGGCCGGCGCACCGGTTTCGGCAGCCGCCACAAGGTTCGGGATGTCGAGGTATGCGTCCGGACCCGCCACGATATCTACACCGTGTTTCTCGATGAGTTCCTGTTTCAGCCGCTCCGCCATACATCCGATCACACCTATGATAATATTCCTGCCCAGTTTGCGGCGTAAAGAATTCCAATAAGCGATGCGTGAATATATTTTCTGCTCCGCATTGTCGCGGATGGAGCAGGTGTTGAGCAGCACGGCAGCCGCTTCGGTGTCATTTTCCGTAGGTTCGTAACCTGCCATTTCCATCATGGCGGCAACTACTTCGGAATCAGCTACATTCATCTGGCAGCCGTAGGTCTCAATGCGCACTTTTTTGGAAAGCGTGCAATTTTTATCGTTTTCAGGGATAAAAAAAGTTGATTTTATAGTGTTTTCTTGCATAAATTTATTACTTTTGTGCAAAATTACATAAAAGATTCGGAAATCCGAAAACTTAAATCTAATAACATCATACATCATGAGTATTCCATTCATCACGGCAGAAGAAGCTGCGAGCTACATCAAGAACGGAGACAACGTTGCTTTCTCCGGTTTCACTGCGTCGGGAACACCGAAAGTTGTGACAGTCGCATTAGCAGAACGCGCCAAAAAACTTCATGAGGAGGGAAAGCCGTTCAAGATCAATATATTTACAGGAGCATCCACCAATGACCATGTTGACGGCGAACTCGCACGTGCGAATGCAGTCAATATCCGTATGCCGTACCAGAGCCAGGGCGATATGCGTAAGTCGATCAATGCAGGCGATATGCACTACGTTGATGCTCACCTCAGCCATCTTGCTCAGGATCTCCGTTACGGATTCTTCGGGGATATTGATGTGGCTATCATCGAGGCTACAGAGATGAGCCCCAACGGAGAGGTGGTTTTGGGTGCCGGTCTGGGTATGACTCCTACTATCGCTCAGATGGCGAAGAAGGTGATTATCGAGTATTCATCTTATTACCGCACTTCATTCCGCGGATTCCATGATAATTACATTCCGTTGGATCCTCCTCATCGTCGTGAGATTCCAATTTACAAACCCTCGGATCGTATCGGTAGCACCGTGCTTAAGATTGACCCGAACAAGATCATAGGAGTTGTTCCCTCAAACGCTTCAGAAAGTATCAAGCCTTTCACAGAGCCGGATGAGACAAGCAAGCGAATCAGCGAGCATATCTGCAACTTCCTTTCGACACAGCTCCGCGAAGGACGCATCCCGAAGGAATTCCTTCCGATTCAGAGTGGTGTGGGTAATGTAGCGAATGCTGTTCTCTACGGACTTGGTGAGGATCCCCACATCCCGCAGTTCGAGATGTACACCGAGGTGATTCAGGATGCAGTTATGCATCTTATGGAAGAGGGAAGATGCCGTTTCGCATCAACTTGCGCCATGACTTTCTCTGACGATGCTATGCTTCACTTTATGGATAACATCGATTTCTTCCGCGATAAGGTGCTTATGCGTCCGGGTGAGATCTCAAATAGTCCGGAGGTTGTGCGTCGACTCGGTCTTATCGCCATGAACACTGCTCTTGAGGCTGACATCTTCGGTAATGTTAACTCAACACACATTGTGGGAACGAAGATGATGAACGGTATCGGAGGTTCGGGCGACTTCTGCCGCAACGCATATCTCTCTATCTTCTCATGCCCGTCAATTCAGAAGGGTGGAAAGATTTCAACGATCGTTCCGATGGTATCGCATGTTGACCACAGCGAGCATTCAGTCAAGATTCTTGCAACAGAGCAGGGTGTGGCTGATCTTCGCGGAAAAGATCCCCGTCAGCGCGCTGAGACCATCATCGAGAATTGCGTTCACCCGATGTATAAGGAGCTTATGTGGGATTATCTCAAGCTCTCGAAAGGTGGACACACACCTCACACTCTCAATGCGGCATTCGCATTGCATCAGGCCTTCCAGGAGAAAGGAGATATGCTCCAGGCCGATTACGCCAAGTTTATCTAATAAAACAATCGCTTATAAAACCTTTAAACGCCCGCCGGTGCTCCGGTGGGCGTTTTCAGTTTGGGGCCGAGAGCAGAGCTCCCGGAACGGAACCGCTTCGCGAGGAGGAAACATATTCGCTTTGCGAAGGGATGTGTTCGCGAGGAGAAAGCTTCTTCGATTCGCGAGGGTTATTTGGGGGTGATGGTGAAGGTGATGGAGCCGCGGGATTCGCCGGCTCCTTTTTTTGCTGACCATTTGGCGCCGCGGGCGGCTTGCTCGCAGGCACGGCGGATAGCGGCTGTGGCGCCACCGGAGGCCGTGGCTGAGATCACTTTCCCTTCGGCATCAATTACTACGGATACGGTCACTACGGTCTTGTTGCGAAGCGTCACATCCGGTTTGGGGCAACCAAGGAATGTGCGTCCGGAGGCGTTGCCGGTGATTCCGAGTCCGGTGCCGCCGGATCCGGCTGTGCCGTTGGAACCTTCCGATGCACCGTTGCGTCCGGAGAAGGCGTTTGCAACAGTTGAGGTGACTTTCTGCTTCTCCTCCTTGCTTATGGATGGTTCGGTGGCTTGGACNGGACTTTCTTTGGTAGTGGTGACAAGTTTATCGACCGGAGGAGCCGGTTTGGGGTTGTCGCCTTTGACCACAAGCTTGGTATTCTCTGTCTCTGCCTTTTCCGGTTCTCCCTTAAATGCTTTTGCGGGGGCATCCTGCACAGTCGCATCCTCTTCTCCGAGAGGTTTGATGATTTCCGGTTCGAGGAAGAGTTCCTCNTCTTCGATGCTGATTTCCGGAGTGGAGGATTCGGCGAGGAGCTGTCGGTCGTAGGTGACGCCTCCGAGGAAAAGAAGGAGTATGATAATGAGCATAACGACAAAAGTTATTGCCGCAGCTATGCTTTTATCTTTTTGCTCTTGAGTCATTTATTCATTATTTACGGATTTTGCACGAGTTGCGAGCACCATCTTGAGGTTGCGTTTTGCAGCAAGGTCAAGGATGCCGACAACTTTGCCGTAGTCCACGAGGGAGTCGGCATAAAGAGCCACGGCGCGGAGTGAATCGCGTTGCTGGATGTCGGTCAGACGTAGGGTAAGTTCGTCGAGCGTAACAGGCACGGGGGTGGAGAGGGTATTGGTGGAGTCGTTACGATCTTCAACGAGGTAGATATTCTTGTCGGCATCGATATAAACCTCCGTCACAGGTTTGAGTGAGGTCTGCTCGCTACTTTGCGGCAGATTGACATCAATGGCGGCAGGGAANATTATGGTTGAGGTAACCATGAAGAATATAAGCAGGAGGAAGATNACNTCGGTCATTGATGACATCGAGAATGTCTCCAGCGATTGGAAATTTCTTTTCAGGGCCATATTTGAAGATATTAGGCGGCAGGTTCGTTGAGAAGNTCCATGAATTCCATAGTCTTGGTCTCAAGGGAGTTCATGACGCGGTTTACGCGNGCTACGAGGTAGTTGTAGGCGAAGAGGGCAATGATNCCGACGATCAGACCGGCTACGGTTGTGACGAGGGCCTGATAGATACCGCTTGAGAGAACGGTGATGTTGGCNGAGGTTCCTGCGGAAGCAAGAGAGAAGAATGCCTGAATCATACCTACGACTGTGCCGAGGAATCCGAGCATTGGGGCTCCGGCTGCGGTGGTTGAGAGCCAGGGGAATCCTTTGCCGAGTTGTGCCACTTCGATGTTACCNGTGTTTTCGATGGCCACGAGAACATCGTTCATAGGGCGACCGATGCGGCTGAGACCCTTCTGGATCAAGCGTGAGTAAGGTGTATCGGTCTTTTTGCAAAGATTGAATGCCGATTCGATGTCGCCTTCATGTACGTAATCGCGAATNCGGTTCATGAAAGTGCGNTCCTCTTTTGAGGCGCGGTGGATGGCGATTGAACGCTCCACAAATACGTATATTGTCACGATCAGAAGGATCGCCAACGGAATCATGATATATCCGCCATCCATAAGGAGGGACCAGAATGAGAGGGTTTGCTGTGTCATGGTTATAAGTAAATTTCTTTTTTTGATTAAACAACTTATTTATGGAGGCAAGAGCGGTATTGACGGAGTGTCTGCTCGATGCCGAGATAGAGGGCGTCGGAGATAAGTGCGTGACCGATGCTGACTTCGTCGAGGAGCGGGAGCACTTTNCGGAAGTATGCGAGGTTACGCAGGTTGAGGTCGTGTCCGGCGTTTAGACCGATTCCGCGTTTACGGGCTTCGGCCGACGCTTCGATGAATGGAGCGGCGGCTTCGTATGCCAACTTNTCGGCGGCTTCCGGCAGTGCCGACNGGTANGCGTGAGGCATAAGCGGTTCGGACTCAAGCACGGGGAAGTTGTCGGCNTAAGGCTTGGTGTANAGCTCCACNCGATCAGCACCTATGCNAGCGGCTTCCTTGACCTGAACGGGGTCGGCGTCAACAAAAATCGANCTGCGGATTCCTGCCTGACGTAGNCGAGTCACGATGCCGGTAAGGAATTCACTGTTGGCAATGACATCCCATCCCGCNCTCGAAGTGAGGGCACCCGGNGCATCNGGCACGAGCGTAACCTGTTCCGGCTTGACGTCGATTACAAGTCGCATGAAGTCGTCGGAGGGGTATCCTTCGATATTGAATTCGGTAGTCACGACTTTGCGGAGGTCGTAGACATCCTGTCGTGTGATGTGTCGTTCGTCGGGACGAGGATGGACTGTGATTCCTTGAGCACCGAAGTGTTCGCAGTCGATGGCAAACCGCACTACATCGGGGATATTCTCGCCGCGGGCGTTGCGAAGGGTCGCCACCTTATTGATATTTACGCTTAGACGTGTCATCGGATTTATGTCAGTGGTTATTATAATCTTTAAAAATTGGCATATTATTTGTAACTTTGCAGATATAGTTGTTAGAATAAGTAAAAACGTACCATAATCTGCAATCAGGAAGTTGTCTAAACAGATTTACGAGAAGTTAAAAAATTATCTTTAGCCAACTTAAGTGCAAATTTAGGAAAATTTTATCAAAACGTTCAAAGAAGTTATTTAAACTTTTCTACATAGGGTGAATTTTTAGAGGATATTAAGGAGATTAATATGAGAGCGAAAGATATAATTGCAATAGTAACCGACAGGTGTGCCGAAGCCCCGAAACGTAATGTGGACAGCGAGATGCCTCTCATCAATGTGTTGCCCCGACTGCTTGACAGCNCCGAGGGCCGATTGGGAGTGACCTCGGAGGGGGAGCTGATTGGCGAGATTACGCGCGATTCNATGCTTGAGGGGATCGGACGGATGCTCGCCGCGCGCGACGACTGCAGTGTGATCGCTCTTGAGTGTGCTCCCGGTGATTACAGNGCTTCGCGGATTGCGCGCGCAGTGGAGGACACCGATGCGCATCTGGTGGATCTGTGCAGTGCTCCGGCAGATGGAGGAAAACTGCTGGTGTTGATTCGNGTAAGGCGGTCNGATCCTTCGCCTGCAGTGCATAGTCTTGAGCGTTACGGCTACGATGTGATCTGGTCGTATGGTTCGGAAAGTGTGGACAATGACGTGGCNGCATGGCGCCTCCTCGAACTCAAGACGCTGCTTGAGGTTTAGACAGTTTAGGAAGACGCGCATAAATGAATCGACAATGAAAAAGNTTTCAATATATGGCAATCGGCATCAGGAGGGGTATCTGCCNCTTTTGAGCCGATTTTTTGTATGTTTGGTTGAAAAGGGNTTCGAGGTAAGTGTGGCGGAATGTTTTGCCGGTTATCTTGTGTCGAACGGGGTGTCGCTTCCGGAGACCGTAAAGGTTGTGGATGCATTGCCGGAAGAGACGCAGTGTGTGGTGAGTGTGGGTGGAGACGGCACTTTTCTGCGGGCCGCCCAATGGGTGGGAAAACGTGAGGTGCCGATATTGGGAATCAATACAGGGCATTTGGGTTTTCTGGCGAGTTATTCGCTTGAGGAGATGGATGAGCTNGCTGAGGTGATGTGGAATGAGACTGCTACATTCGAGNGGCGTATGGTGCTTGCGGTGAGTTGCAGCTCGATGCCTGAAGATTTCTGGCCTTACGCCTTGAATGAGGTGGCGTTGCTCCGGGGTGAGACGGCGTCGATGGTGACGGTGCATGCCGAAGTGAACGGAGATTTCCTTGCCGATTATATGGCAGATGGTCTGGTTGTGGCGACTCCTACGGGTTCTACTGCCTATAATCTCTCAGTGGGAGGTCCGATTATGGAGCCGACGCTGGAGTGCGCGGTGCTGTCGCCGATAGCACCGCATTCGCTGACGATGCGTCCCTTGGTTATCAATGGTNATTCTAAAGTGACATTGCGAGCCGCTTCCAGGGTGGANAGCTCNAAGGTGAGCCTTGATGGCAGATATTTCAATATACCATCTGACGGCACNGCTCTTGAGATCTGCAAGGCGGATTTTGCGGTGGTGGTGGCGCGGCGTCCGAATTCCAAGTTCGCGCGGCTGCTGCGCAATAAGCTGCTGTGGGGGAGCTATGCGGCGGGAAAGTGAGGAGAGGGAGATGCGCTCACTGCGTTCACGCCACAATCATTGATGAAAAAAGGCTGCAATGAGGGAAGGAGAGAGGAAATATTGAGGAAAGACAGCAGAAAGGGAAATTGAAAAATAAATCAGCCGGNTTCATCANNGANGAANCCGGCTGATTGCTTTGGGAGAAGAAAGTAAATTTTTTAGTTTGCAGGAGCCGCCGCGGGTGCTGCAGGAGCTGCGGGGATGTTTACCGGAGCGGGAGCTGCAGAGTTGGGAGCGGGAGCTGCATTCTGGATNCTTGANCGGTTCACGGGTGTCTTCACTGTGAATGAAGCGCAGATGCTGAGAACGCAGATGAAGATTGCAAGCGTCCAGGTTGCTTTCTCGATAAAGTCAGTTGTCTTACGGTATCCGAGGTACTGGTTTCCGCTTGAATAGTCAGATGCGAGACCGCCACCTTTGGATTTCTGGATGAGTACGGCTCCGATGAGGAGCAAAGCTGCAATTACAATAAGAATGCTGAAAAAGATATACATATCTTAATTTTTTTAATATTTACAATGAATTTTAGTCAGAAACTGAGGTATATTTGATCAATTTCTTTAAAAATCGTATTTGGTCTGCAAAGTAAACACTTTTTTTCGGATTATTCAAACTTATCTCGGTAATAATTTCTATAGCTTTCTGATAATTGCCATTTTTTATCATCATTTTAGCCAGAGATTCGGATAAAGATGGCTCTTCCGAGGATTTCAGTGCCTCGGATTTCAGATTTTCGCCGGACTTCGGGCTTTCGCCCTCAGCACGGTGTTGCGGACGAGGCGTTTGAGGGGAGCTTTCGGAGGCAGCAGGGATTCCGGAGGAGGGGTGGGGATTAGCTGGGGTTCCTGAGGAGGGGAGTGGATTGGCNGGGATTCCGGAGAGCAAGGGATCTGAGGGGAGAAGGGGGGCGGAATCGAGCTCGGGGAGAGATTCGAGCGAGGAGAGATCATAGGGGGCGGCGGGAGCGTAGATGAGTTCTTCGGTGTCGCTCTCGGTTCTGGCTGTTTTCATCGATGCCGGAGCAAAACGATCAAGGAATGAGTCGATGGTTTCATCGGTGGTCAGTTCCGGTGCGGTCATGTCGGGGTAGAAATTCAGGAATTCCTGAGGATCTATTCCAACAAGAGCGCGGAGGGCTACCGGATCGCCGACGTTTGCCGCGATTTTGCGTACAAGATGCAGACGCTCCTCACCTGAGGCGTTGTGCAGAGCCTCGATGTCGGGGATGATGTAATATGGGTATTTGCGATTTTGCATAAGTCTTATTCTTAGCCGCCGGGGCTATGTTTTAAGGAGATGAATTACCAGTTGCCGAGTGTGGCGTTGAAGATGAGGTTCACGAGTTCTTCACTGATCTGCATGCACAGGTCGTCTTGCACATCGGTGAGCATAAGAGAGGATGAGAATTGCCTGTAAGCCGAGAATGTCTGGTCTACATTGTTGGCAGGGTTCTTGTTGTCAACATATTTTACACGAACTGTGATCGTGAGTCGCGTTTCTGTTGCGTAAGCATCGGTGCCGACGGCTTGCGGAGAGAGGGAGTAGCCGGTGATCTCGCCTGTGAGCTCTATATCGGCCGGACCATCCACCTCGTTCAGACGGGTCTGCCGCGAAACATAATCCAGGAGTTTGTTTTCGAAAGTCTGCTGCAAGGGGGGGTATACCAGTGCGGCGCGAATCGGGAATTCTCCGACATCGATTGTCTTATACACGTCGTAGTTTATGACGGTGCCGTTCATGCGGAAAGTGGGTATGCATCCGCCGAGCAACGTCAGCAACGGGAATATAAGAAAGAATAGTAATCTCTTGGACATATCTTTAGATTTCATTGGAGAGCCTTTTAACTTTCGATATCGAGCTCTTTTATTTTACGATAGAGTGTGCGCAGTGAGATTCCGAGGTCTTCGGCAGCCTCTTTTTTATCGAAATCATGTCGGCGCAGGGCTGCTATTATGGTAGAGCGTTCGGAGTCCTCCAACGATTCCGGTGCATCAGATGCATCCTCAGCCTTCACTGTCATCACTCCCTCTTCCGGAAAGCGTATCAGCGCTGAAGGGAGGTGAGGGGTGGTGTCGGAGAATGGTTCTGTCGGATCAGTCAGGGGTGAGCGGTGCGACTTTGAAACACCCTTGTCACCCATCTCCTTTCGGAGCTCTGCAATTTCATTCTTCAGACTCAGAAGGAGTTGCCATAGTAGCTCGCGCTCGGCTTCGTAATTAGCCGGCTTCTTTGAAGACACGAGCGAAGAGGATGCCGACCGGTCGAGAGGTAAAGCCTCCAGAACTTCTGTTCGCGAGATCTCCTCACCTGCGTCGAAGAGTGCGAACTGCTCCACGAAGTTCTTCAGCTGTCGGACATTGCCCGGCCAACGATAAACGAGCATGGCTCGGAAAGCCTCGTCGGAGAAGGAGATAGGTTTGGTCATATATTTTTCCGCAAAATCGGAGGCAAACTTGCGGGCCAGAAGCTTGATGTCGTCGCCCCGGTCGTGGAGGTTGGGCACCTCAATCCGNATGGTGGAAAGACGATAATAGAGATCTTCGCGGAACTTACCGTTTTCCACAGCCTTCGGGAGGTCCACGTTAGTGGCGGCTACCACNCGGATGTTTGTTTTCTGCACGGTAGAAGAACCCACCTTGAGAAATTCACCTGTTTCGAGCACTCGCAGCAGACGTGCCTGAGTGGTTAGAGGGAGCTCNGCAACCTCATCGAGGAAGATTGTGCCGCCATCGGCCTCCTCGAAATAACCTTTACGTGCGGAGATGGCGCCGGTGAAAGATCCCTTCTCGTGACCAAAGAGTTCGGAATCGATCGTGCCCTCGGGGATGGCACCGCAGTTGACAGCGATATATTTCTTNTGTTTACGCGCACCGAACTGATGTATGATCTTGGGGAAGAACTCCTTNCCCGAACCGCTTTCNCCGGTGACGAGCACGGAGAGATCTATCGGGGCGACGCGTATCGCCCTCGAAATGGCGCGGATCAGCGCCGGGGAGTTACCTATTATCGAGAAGCGTTGCTTGGCGGCAAGCACTTCAGCGGGAATTTCTTGTGATTTCATACGTTTTCGGAGAGTGAGTAAGTTTTTTCGCGGAGGAAAGTGCCGAGAGCTTCCAGGTCGTGAAAGCCTTCGATCTCCTCGGGTGATATCGGTTCGCCGATGGAGATATGAATCTCCTTTTCGCGTTTATTGAATATTTCTTTCGGGAGGCGTGCGCTTCGCAAACGCCAGTCGATCAAACCGAGGATATTGAAGAAAGTGGAATTATGACCATGGAAATAGATCGGAATCACAGGCACTTTCAGCTGCTTGATAAGACGAGTGATTGTGGGCTGCCACTGGCGGTCGCGGATATGGAGGGTGTTGTCGATTTTGGAGACCGCGCCCGCAGGGAAAAATCCGAGCGGATGTCCGTTCTTGACATGAGCCATTGCGCGGCGTATCCCCTGCATTGTAATCGCTTTCTTTTCAGGGTCGTTGGTTTTGATAGGATCAACGGCGATAAATGTGGGGCGCATAGCCGTGATTTTATCAAGAATNAGATTTACCATTACTTGATAATCAGGNCGGTATTTNCCGACGAGGTCAAGAAGNATGATGCCGTCGAGACCTCCGTAAGGATGGTTCGAAACAGTGATAAACGGACCTTCAGGGAAGCGGGCAAGCACCTCCTCGTTGTCTACACGCAGTTTGTTTTTGAACTCATCCTTGATAAGGTGATGGGCGAATTCCACACCGGTGGTGTTGCAATAACGGGAATGTATGGCGTTGACTTCATCCAAGCCAATCCAATGCAGCACCTTGTTCACCAATTTGGGGTGTGCAGCCAGAGCCGGCACCATTTGTGCGACATCGTCGAAATTCAGCACATCGGGGCGCACTCCGGGTGCCGGAATAATCTTTGAGTTATTATCTGAAGCTGTGTTAGCCATTTTTTTCAGTTGAGTTGATTTCTCCAAACTACAAATTTAATGAAAATTTCAATAGATATAACAATTATGGGGGAGAAGGAGGGTATTTTTGTCGGTAAAAGTCAAAAAATACACATTAAAGGGTATGGATTTAAAAGAAACAAGTGGAGCGCGCACAATGAGCAGTGCTCCCGAATTGCTTGAAAGGGCTATGGGGTGCTGGGGTCAACTTGCCGATTATCGTCGGGAGCGCGAGCGCAACAAGCGGTTTACCTACGGCGATCAGTGGGGCGATACCATAGAGGTTGACGGCATCAGGATCCGCGAGGAGGATTACATACGGTCGCAAGGAAATGTGCCCCTGAAAAACAATATGATAAGGAGGATCGTGCGCAATGTGCTCGGCGTCTTTAGGAGTCGTTATGAGCAACCGGAGTTCGAGGCGCGAAGCAGGAAGGATGATTACGATTCCGAAAAGATTAACGAGATGCTGCATTATAACATGGAACTCAACCGGATGGAGGAGGTTTATGCGCGCACCATGGAGGAGTTTCTTATCGGCGGANTGGTTGTGCACCGGAAATGGTATGGTCGCAAGGGGCAGCGGGTTGAGTGTTGGACAGATATGGTGCTTCCTGATAATTTCTTTTTTGATACAGAGGCGCGCGATATCCGCAACTGGGATGTGAGTCTTGTGGGTGAGATTCATGACCTCAGCATAGACGCGGTCTGCGCGGCATTCGGACACAGTGAGGAGCGATGTCGTGATTTGCGAAAACTCTATGGNGAACCATCCGACAGGGGATGCCGCGTGGTGGAAGTGTGGACAAGGGAGTATGTGGGTTATTATCGTTGCCATGATCTTGTCACCGGCAGATATTACGAGCGAAGCAGGAAAGATGTAGGTCGACTTTCCGGAACGGAATGGGATGAACGGGAAGAACGTCATTGGAGTGTCAGGGAGGTGTGGGTATGTCACTTCCTTGGTCCCGGAGGTGAAGTGCTGTTGAAAGGTCATTCCCCTTACGCCCATGGCGGGCATCCGTATGTTTTCAAAGCGTATCCGTTTATCGACGGCGAGGTGCATTCATTTGTCAGCGATATCATCGACCAACAGAAATTCACCAACCGCCTGATTTCAATGTATGACTGGATTCTCCGGGCATCGGCCAAAGGTGTGCTTCTTTTTCCGGAGGGAGCTTTGCCCGAAGGTGCGGACATCAATGATATAGCCGAGGAGTGGAGCCGATTCAACGGAGTGATAATGTTTCGTCCGAAGGCAGGACAACCCTTGCCGCAGCAGGTCAGCTCGAATTGCACCAACATAGGCATAACCGAGCTTCTTGATATTCAGCTAAAGATGATGGAAGATATTTCNGGAGTGAATGGTGCGCTGCAAGGGCGACTGGAGAACTCATCGATGAGTGGAACGCTCTATAATCAGCAGACCCAGAATTCATTGATATCACTTGCCGACCTGCTGAAGAGCTTCGACTGCTTTATCAAGGATGCAACGGCGATTGATGTCAGCAACCTGAGGCAATTCAACTGCTGAAACTCTTAAAAAACTATAAACAGAAGCAAACCGGGATAACTTGGTTTGCTTTTGTGGTTTTATAATGTTATCTTTGTAGAGAAGTTGTATAATCTAATTAACAGCAGAAAAATAATGCTGTCCAATAGTGTTTTACAACAACTTTTATAACCTGAATTTAGATTGATGAAGAAAATTTTACTAATGCTTATGGCGACGACTGCTTTGAGTTCAGTGGCAGTCCGCAATGAAAGCACTCTTAAGCAGTGGGATTTTTCACGCGACTCAGTGGATTGGCAGGGAGTCACTGTTCCTCATGACTGGGCTATATATGGTCCGTTCGACAGATCCAATGATCTTCAGAAGGTAACTGTGGAGCAGAACGGAGAGACAGAGGCAACCTGGAAAACAGGACGCACCGGAGGTCTCCCGTATGTAGGCAAGGGATATTACAAGACAACTTTTGAACTTGGCGACACCGTAGGCAAGAGCCAGACACTTGTGTTTGANGGGGCTATGAGCCATGCGAAAGTGACCGTGAACGGCAAGCCTGTGATGTACTGGCCATACGGCTACAACAGCTTCTATGTGGATCTCGACGGCGTTGCGAAGCCGGGCGTGAATACTGTGGAGGTGAGCCTTGAGAATCCCGACAAGTCCTCTCGATGGTATCCCGGCGCGGGTCTTTACCGCAATGTTCACCTTGTGGAGACCGACGAGGTTCATATCCCTGTTTGGGGAACCTATCTCACAACCCCTTACGTTTCCAAAGATTATGCCACGGTGCATCTTGTAACCGCGCTCGAAGGAGTTAAGAAAGGTGAGATCGTGACACTCTCCACAGTAATTCGCAATCAGGCAGGTGAGGAGGTTGCCGCCGATACACACAGCTATAAATATTATCCCGGCGTGGATTTGAAGCAGAATTTCATTGTTCGCAATCCTTCCTTATGGACACCTGAGACTCCGGCTCTCTACACAGCCGAAACTAAGGTTAGCATGGGTGATAAGGTTGTGGATGACTACACCACACGTTTCGGAATCCGCAGCGTGGAGGTGCGCAATGGCGAAGGCTTCTTCCTTAACGGCGAGCCGCTGAAGTTCCGTGGTGTGTGTCTGCATCACGACCTTGGACCTCTCGGCGCTGCTGTGAATAAATCCGCTATCCGCCATCAACTGGAAATGATGAAAGATATGGGGGCGAATGCTGTCCGCACCAGTCACAATATGCCTACCCCGGAGCTCGTGGAGCTTTGCGATGAATTGGGCTTGATGCTTATGCTCGAACCGTTCGACGACTGGGGCTTCCGCCCGAAGAGTCAGAATGGTTACGGCACTATTTTCAACGAATGGGCTGAGAAGGATGTGGTTAACATGGTGCGCCATTATCGCAACAATCCTTCTGTTGTGATGTGGTCTATCGGTAACGAGGTGCCCAGCCAATGGTGGGAAGATGGTCTTTCGGAGCTTACACTTCTTCAGGATATAGTGCATCGTGAAGATCCGACGCGTCCCGTCACTTGCGGTATGGATCAGGTTGATGCCGTGATAAACAACGGCTTCGCGGCCGCCCTTGATGTGGCAGGTTTCAACTATCGTGTTCACCGTTATGAAGATGCGATATCCAAATTGCCGCAGAATATCCTTCTCGGATCGGAGACAACATCCACGGTGTCTTCACGTGGCAAATATTACTTCCCGGTGGTGAAAGCTGCCGGCGTGGTGCGCGACGACAAGCAAAGTTCCGCCTACGATGTTGAGTATTGTTCGTGGAGCAATGTGCCCGACGATGATTTTGTGGCTGAAGATGATCTCCCTTACGATATGGGTCAGTTCGTGTGGACCGGCTTCGACTATTTGGGAGAGCCCTCACCTTATGATAAAGATTCATGGCCCTCACACAGCAGCTATTTCGGTATCGTAGACCTCGCATCGATTCCTAAGGACCGTTATTATCTCTATCGCTCCAAGTGGAACAAAGATGATAAGACCTTGCATATCCTTCCGCATTGGAACTGGGAGGGACGCGAAGGTGAGATCACTCCCGTGTTTGTGTACACCGATTCCCCCAAGGCGGAGCTCTTCATCAACGGCAAGAGCCAGGGTGTCAGGGAGAAGAATGATTCGACTAATATGAATCGTTATCGTCTGATGTGGAACGAGACTGTATATGAGCCCGGGGAAGTCAAGGTGGTGGCATACAATGCCGACGGCAGTGTTGCCGGCGAGCGCGTGATGCGCACGGCAGGTAAGGCTGACCACATCGTGCTTACAGCCAACCGCAAGGAGCTGAGTGGCGATGGCGAGGATCTGGTTTACATCACGGTTCAGGTTGCCGACAAGGATGGCAATATCGTTCATAACGATGAGAGGGAGGTGCGATTCTCGGTTAAGGGGGACGGCACATTCCGCGCTACGGCTAACGGCGACCCGACGAGCTTGCGCGCGTTTGAGAAGCCGGTGATGGATCTCTTCAGCGGGGCGGCGACCGCCATAGTGCAGGCCGGCGACAAACCTGGCGAGATCGTGTTTGAGGCGAAGGCCAAAGGGGTTAAGGGAGCCAAACTTGTTATTCCGGTGAAATGAGCCGGGAGCATAGCTCCCTGAACGCAACCGCTTCGCGATGACCGAGGCTTTGCAGACAGGACCTTTGCAGATNGGGCNTTTGCAGATGGGGCTTTTGCAGACGAGGCATCGCAGACGAGGGCTTTGCTGGCGGAGGCTTCAACGGATGAGATCTTGGCTGGCGGAGGCTTCAAAGAGATTGGAAATTTGAAATTAGAAATCAGAAATTAAATATATATTAACAACTTAAAATCAGTTCAGACATGGAAAGCATGAAAGAAAAGATTCAGAAGATTTTTCAAGAGAGATTTGGAGAAAAAGGCACGCTTTATGCATCTGCCGGACGTATAAACCTTATCGGTGAGCACACTGATTACAACGGTGGATTCGTGTTCCCCGGTGCTATCGACAAGGTGATCATGGCTGAGATCAAACCTAACGGCATGGAGAAGGTNAGAGTGTTCTCGATCGATATCAACGAGTATGTTGAGTTCGGTCTGAATGAGGANGATGCTCCCTCCGAGAGCTGGGCACGTTACATCTTCGGTATCTGCCGTGAGATTCAGAAACGTGGCGGAGAGGTTAAAGGTTTCGATGCTGTTTTTGCCGGAAATGTTCCCTTAGGTGCAGGCCTTTCATCTTCAGCTGCTCTTGAAAGCTGCTTCGCTTTCGCGCTTAATGACCTTTTCAATAACAACAAGATCGACAAGTTCGAGCTCGCAAAGATCGGACAGAGCACCGAGCATAACTATTGCGGTGTGAACTGCGGTATTATGGACCAGTTCGCTTCTGTGTTCGGTCGCAAGGGTAACCTTATGCGTCTCGACTGCCGTTCTATGGAGTATGAGTATTTCCCCTTCAATCCGCAGGATTATAAGCTGGTGCTCGTAGACTCACGTGTGAAACACGAGCTTAAGGATTCACCCTACAACAAGCGTCGTGAATCTTGCGAGCGCGTAGCAAAGCGTCTTGGTCTTGAGACATTGCGCGATGCTACTCTTGAGGAGCTTGAGGCTATCAAGAGCGACATTACAGCTGAGGATTATTTCCGCGCTAAGTTCGTGATTGAGGAGAAACAGCGTGTGCTCGACGTTTGCGATGCGTTGAACAAGGGTGACTACGAGACTGTAGGACAGAAGATGTACGAAACTCACGAAGGCCTTTCAAAGGATTACGAGGTTAGCTGCGAGGAACTCGACTTCCTTAACGATGTAGCCAAGACCCTCGGTGTGACAGGTTCACGTATCATGGGCGGTGGTTTCGGAGGCTGCACCATCAACCTTGTTAAAAACGATCTCCACGACGATTTCATCAAGGTGGTTGTGGATCGTTTCAAAGAGAAATATGGTCACGAGCCTAAGATCTATGATGTAGTTATCTCCGACGGCGCACGTAAAATCGAAGAGTAATCACGATGAAGATAACAAGCAAGACTTTCCCCTCAGCCAAGGGGGATATCACCTGGTTTGAGCTCACCAACGCGCAAGGCGCGTCGGTGACGCTCAGCACCATGGGAGCCGGAATCGTAAAGGTTTGTGTGCCGGATAAGGATGGCAAAATAGAGAATGTGGCGTTAAGCTATGCCGAGGCTGCCGACTATATCGCCGACGGTCCGTGTCTGGGAAAATGCCCCGGACGCTTTGCCAACCGCATTGAGAATGGTCATCTTGAGATTAATGGAAAGGAGTATCAGCTCACAATAAACAATGGTCCGAATGCACTTCATGGCGGCCCGGAAGGATTCCAGAATCAGAACTGGGATGCGGAGGTGCTTGAAGATGGTGTGAAATTCACCTATTTCTCCAAAGATGGCGAGGAGCAGTATCCCGGCAATCTTACCGTTACGGCTACTTACCATTGGAGTGATGACAATGTGCTGACACTTGACTTCCACGCAGAAACCGATGCCGACACCGTGGTGAACCTTACCAATCATGCTTACTGGAATCTTGATGGCGCCGATGCAGGAAAGATTTTCGACCATAAGATGAAAATCAAAGCTTCCAAATGGCTTCCGCAGACACCCTCAAGTGTGCCCAACGGTGTTATAGCCGCCACAGGTGGCAGTCCGATGGATTTCCGTATCGCCAAGCGTATCGGTGAAGATATCAACCGCGATTTCACAGCGTTGAAGATTGGCAAAGGTTATGACCATTGCTGGGCATTCGATGGNTGGGAACCGGGCAAGATGATCATGAAGGCAGTGGAGCTCGAAGCTGCAAAGAGCGGACGCAAGCTGATTATGTCGACAGATCAGCCCGGCGTGCAGATNTACACCGGCAACTGGCTTGACGGTTCACCGAAGAACTGCAGCGGAAAGTCATACGAAGATTACGACGGTGTGGCAATCGAGATGCAGGGATTCCCCGACGCGCCTAATAAGCCGCATTTCCCGACCGCGCTCCTTAAAGCCGGCGAAAGCTACGACCGCAAGATCGTGTTCGACTTTCAGGCTTAAGAGTCTTTGCGATANTGAGGGTGATGGGCGAGAAGCTCCGAACGCAAGCGTGAGCGGTCAAGGTGAAGGTAGATTTCGGTTGTGGCTATAGATTCATGACCGAGCATCTCCTGGATTGCACGCAAGTTTGCACCCCCTTCGAGCAGATGAGTCGCGAAAGAATGGCGCAGGGTGTGGGGCGATACGGTTTTCTGTATCCCGGCAGCTGCGGCTGAATCGCGAATTACATAAAAAACCATAATCCGGCTCATGTGAGAGCCTCTCCGGTTAAGGAAGAGGATATCGCGTGAGTCGGGTTTTATTTTGAGCCGTTCGCGTATGGGAAGATACTCCTCGATGAGACGTATCGATTCCGGGGAGAGAGGCACAAGGCGCTGTTTGTTGCCCTTGCCGGTTATGATCATGTAACCCTCCTCAAGATTTATGCGCGAGAGACGCAGATCCACAAGTTCCGACACCCGGAGTCCGCTTCCGTAAAGGGTCTCGATTATGGCGTGGTTACGCGGTGTCTCATCCTTTTCAGGATCCAGTGCGGCAATCATGTTGTCGATATCCTCAACAGAGAGAACGTCGGGCAATGTCCTGCCGAACCTCGGAGCCTCCAGCAGTTCGCACGGATCGGTGTCAATATATTTCTCAATCCGGAGAAATTTGAAAAATGACCGGATGCCGGAGATGATACGCGCCTGCGACCGCGGAGAGATTCCGAGATCGTGGAGAGTGCATAAGAAGCTGTGAAGTGTATCGGTGTCGGCAATGGTTACGTCAGATCCTTCTCCTTCCAGAAATTCCATAAGATGNCGCACATCGGTGGCATAACCCTGAAGTGTATGACCCGACAATCCGCGCTCCAGACGCAGATAGCCGGTGAAATCGGAGAGAAGTTTTTCCGGGGTGTTGATCGGGCGCATCGGCTAAGATTAAAGATTCATCAGATAACGCACCTTTCTTGTCTGCGGACGTGAGATAAAGATGCAATTGCTTTTCCCTTCAAACATAATCCCCTCCTTCATAGCTTCGAAAATCCTGTCGGCGTCTTCNGTGGAAATGTCGCGGATAAGGAGTGTGCGNCCGGGTTGAGCGATATATTCGCAAAGGGTTTCAATCGGTTGCGATCCGGTAAAGGTAGCNGCAAGCTCAACGTCGGGCAGTTTCGACAGAGATTCCGTGAGCTGTATACGGCTATTGACAGCACGCAAGGCGAAACGGAATGCGACGTGAACTCCGGCCGGGAGATATGCGCTACGCGGATTTGTGAAAGCTGCGATGCGCAAAAGAGCCCTCGCTTCCTTTTCCATAAGGAAACGATGGGGCTCTTTTGCGAGCAAACCTTCAAAATCTTCNTCGGCGTAATATGCGTATCCTCGCGCGGGAGATATCACAGACTTCACGAATCTGAAGGCGTAAGGTGAATGCACCCCGAATCCGTGGGAATGCCTTAATCTTTTGAGCGTCTTGAATGCCATAACAAAGCGAGTGCGCAGATGCAGATGAGGTAAATAATCACCACCGCAACTATTGAGATTGCATTGGTTACCTTAAGCGACTGCGGGTCGAAACGGAAAGTGATCTCGTGGCTTCCGGCCGGGACGTTCAGTGCGCGGAGCACATAATTTGCGCGGCCAATCGGTGCCTCCTTGCCGTCGATGGTGGCTGTCCATCCCCAAGGGAAATAGATCTCACTGAAGATAGCTACTCCACCATTGGCGGTGTTGACCTTGTAGGAGATTGCGTTAGGGGCGTATTTGGTCTCGTAAATGGTGTCGCCGGGAGCTTTATGAGCAGTGCCGAGAATATTCTTGAACTTGGCATCAGCCACAGCCGCNTGNCGTGTGTCGAGCGAATCGAGTGCGGTCATCTCCTCATCGGCATTAGCCACATAGAANATGCTGTCAGGTATCCAAGCGTTGCCAAGAGCATCGGGATTGACCTGATACTGGTCGCCCGAAAGGAAATACTTGGCGTTAAGCATATTGATGACGTTCATGTTTCCTTTGGAAATCTGACGATCGATAAGGTCGTTGTAACGGGTGAGCTTAGCAGCGTGATAACCGCCGATTGTCTTGTGGAAATATGATGAACGGGCGGAGGAGAATCCTGCCACATCGTATACGCGATAGTTGCTCTTGTCGCGAAGGATNGCTTCGTCGGCGGCNGTCTTGTTGAAAGTCACATCCTCAACAGCGGGGCGTGTGAAGTTATCGGAATTTACGTAACGTTTACCTACGGAGAAGAGGTCGATGAGCATAACGGCTGAAAGCATAAGCACAAACACCGCATGATTCTTGACCGCGCCTTTGAGATAAAGGTATATCACCACTCCTCCGAGAATGATGAACATCAGGGAGCGCAGAGAATCGGCACTCACGAGTGATAACCTTGTCTGACGCACGGCGTTGAGGATGTTGTAATACTGCGGATTGGAGAATATNCCCATCTCCTGGAGCTGCGAAAGTTCAGAAGCGCTGTAGGGTTCACCGAAGATNGATGGAGACACGGCGCCAAGCAAACAGATTAGGATGCCGAAACCGAAAATTCCATAGAAAAGTGTGCCGTAACGCTTGAGATAATCTTTCTCCGTCAGCATCTGGTGGATTGCCATAACCGCAAGCAGAGGTATGGTGAACTCCACGATTACGAGAATGCTGGCAGGAGCGCGGAATTTATTGTAAGCCGGGAAGTGATCGATGAAGAGGTCGGTCAGCAAACTGAAATTGTGTCCCCATGAAAGGAAGATGGCGAGAACNGAAACGGCGAAGAGTGCCCATTTCATATAACCTTTTACGGTGAAAAGAGCCAGGATTGCGAGNAGCAATACGAATGCACCGACATAGACCGGACCGTTGGTCATGGGCTGGTCTCCGAAATATTGCGGGAATTGCGAAAGAAATTGCAATTCTTCAGGAGAGAGGTTTAGCTCGTTAGCTTTCGAGGTGTCAGCCAAAGAGAGGAGTTGCGTCTCCCCTGCAACAGGTTTGATGGTGGCTCCACCCTTCACGTTCGGGATAAGGAGCGAAATAGTCTCGTCGATGCCATAGCTCCAGGCCGTGATGGCGCTTCGGCTCATACCCCCGGTTTCGCTTCCGGGAGGGGGTGTGAGATCTGTGGCTTTGCCGCGCACTGTCTCCTTGCTGTATTCGTAAGAGTTGTAAAGGCTTGCGGAGTTTGCAGCCACAGCGAGGATTCCGGCACCAAGCACACACGCAGTAGCGATCCACCACTGCTTCATGGTGTGTTCGCGAATGGCCTTGCAAAGCCAGGCAATCACCATAGCTGCAATCACAAACAGGAAGTAATATGACATCTGCGGGTGATTGCTCTGTAGTTGCAGAGCGCCGAACAGTGCGGCGAGGGCTGCGCCGGCGGCATATTTGCGCCGGTAGCACAGNGCGATACCTCCGATAGTCGGGGGGATATAAGCGAGAGTCACAAACTTCCAGATATGTCCGGCTCCTATTATGATAATGAAATAGGAAGAGAAACCCCATGCCAGAGAGGCGAAAAGGGCATTATACCATTTCATTTTGAAGCAGAGGCACATGATGAAGAATCCTAACATCAAGGCGAAAAGGAGGTTGGCGGGAGCGGGGAGCCAGAGGGTATAGACCTTCCATATCCAAGAAATGGCGTTTCCTGCCGGATATGACGGTGCAATCTGGAAGTTTGGCATTCCGCCGAAAAGGGCGTCGGTCCATCGGGAATCCTCACCTGTGGCTTCGTGGAAGGCTTTCACCTCCTGTCCATTGGCGATTCCCTGCTGGATATCGTGCTGTTGAAGAACGTTTCCTTCCACATCGTCGGGGAAGAAAAAAATAATGGCCGTGAGGGCAATGATTGCCACGGCCAATAAAGAGTAAAGGTATTTGCCTGTTAATTTAAGACTCATACTGATATTTTATTGTCACTTCGTGAAGTGAACGTTGATTAATCGAGGTCGAGTGGTCTAACGACTTTCTTGCGCGGTTTGCGGGCGTTGGGGTCGTTGGTGTTAACGTTGATCTGACGGTTCATGCTCTGTTCCAGAGAGATGAGTGTCTCTGTCTCAGTTACGCCGGCGATATGCTGGATCTTGTCGTTAAGAAGCTCCATAAGGTGCTGGTTGTCTTTAGCGTAAACCTTGATCAGCATCGAGTAGGGACCGGTGGTGAAGTGACATTCTACAACTTCGGGAATCTTGTCGAACTCCTTGACTACCTCGCGATACATGGATCCTTTCTCAAGGCGTACACCAATGTAGGTGCAAGTGTTGAATCCAAGAGTCTTGGGGTTAACGATGTAACCTGAACCNGTGATTACCTGCATGTCGATAAGGCGCTGGATNCGCTGATGGATCGCTGCTCGCGACACTCCGCACTGCACAGCCACATCTTTAGAGGGTATGCGTGCGTTTTTCATGATGATGTTGAGAATCTGTCGGTCAAGAGTATCAATTTTTTCCATGTATCTTAGGATTGTAAGTATAGAATATGTTTAAACTGAAATTTTATGCAAAATTATATAAGAATTATGAATATTACAATAATTATTTGAAAAAATATAGCATTTTGATGAATATTTATTGAAATATTCCTGATTCTCCACCCTAATGTTGAATTCTGGAGCGCGCGAAGGAGGATGTTATGGCGGCTGTGATGAGTCCGATTGCAACGAGAGGGATCATTGTGAGGAGAATGTCGACCCCTTGCAACTGCACCGGATAGGCGGTTACGAGTAATGTCTCGGGGTCTCCCTGAAGATGGATGATGCCNGTGAACTGTTGCAGCAGCGTCAGTCCAATTCCGAGAATTATACCCACGCAGCCTCCGATGGCGGTAACGAATATGCTCTGCCAAAAGAAGATACTCCCTATCCCTCGGCGGTTGAAGCCTATGGCGCGCAGTGTGCCGATGGTTTTCTCTTTGTCGAGAACGAGCATCGTAAGAGATGANATTATATTGAAGGAGGCGATCACGAGTATGAAGAAAAGCAGAAGGAAGGTGATCCACTTTTCAATTGAAATCATTCGGAAATTCATCTCCTGCTGCTCCAGTCTGTCCTTGATTATGAAGGAATCGCCTAAGGACTTGTTGAGAGAAGAGATTATGCCCCGGATGTCGGCCCCGGGTTTTACGGTGATTTCGATAGAGGAGGCTTCCGTGTCGTATTGCAGGAGGTCGCGAACAGTCTCAATGCCTGTGATGATGGTGTTCTCATCGGTTTCGTTGCGGTTTGTCTGGAAAATCTCCGTGGCGCGGACCGAATCAGTGAGGAAGGAACTCGCGGGGTTTGAAATGTTGAGCCGTCCCTCTCTGCGCGGTGCGAAGAGGAGGATGTTGTCGTCGATGGCGGCATTGAGTCCGGCTGCCGCTCCAATTGAAAGATGGGCTTCGCTTTCGTTGAACCCGCTTATGCCTTTTAGGAAAACTGGCATCTCCTGCGAATTGCAGATTGCAAGAGCATTGTCGGCGAGCACCGGCTCAGCTTTGGTCACACCGGGAGTCTTTGCAAGCGAGAGAGCTATCGAGTCGGCATCCTCAAACACTTTCCCTTTGGCGGGGGTGATGAGTATATCGGATATCAGGGAGTCGATGCGGTCGGCTATGGTCTGTTTGAAGCCATTGAAAACCGAGAGCACACAGATAATTGCGGCAGTGGCTATGGCCATGCCGCAAATCGACACCACAGATATGGCTCCCACCGCACTGTGTGATTTTTTTGATATGAGATAACGCCAGGCTATGCGGGGTGCAACACCTTTTCCGCTGCCCGACGTGGGCTGTGTTGTCATGCGTTGCTTCCTAAGAGGCGGTCGATGTTATCGATGTAGTCAAGTGAATCGTCGAGATAGAACTGTAGATCCGGACATTTGCGGAGCACGGATTTTACAGCCTGTGCGAGTTCGTAGCGCACGGTCTTGGTCTGAGCTTTGATGTTTTCGAGGATTTCAGCAGATTTTTCCGGTGGAAAGATGCTGAGATATGCCTTTGCGATGCTCAGATCGGGAGATACGCGCACCGCGCTGACTGATACGAGCACATTGCCCATGGCAGCGGTCTGACGGCGAAAGATTTCGCTGAGCTCTTTCTGTATTAACCTTGATATTTTAGCTTGTCTTTTTCCTTCCATAGTAATTTCTATTTTTTCTTTTATTAGAAAACGCGCGAGGAGGGGAGAATGTTTTGTAATCAGAACTTGCGGATGAGAGTGAGACCGTCGCGGAGAGGTATCATCACAGCCTCGAGATCCGTGCGTGAGCGAATCATCTCGTTGAAAGCCATGATCCCTTTTGTTTGCGGGTCGTTGGCTTTGGCAGGATTAATTACGTGGCCGTCCCAGAGGGTGTTGTCGGCGAAGATATAACCGCCGTGTCGGATCAGGGGGAAGACCAGGTCGAAATCTTCGCAGTATCGGCGTTTGTCGGCATCGAGAAACGCAAGATCGTAGGTTCTGTCGGTCCAATTGGGCAGAAGGCTCTCGGCAGTGCCTATATGCAGTCGTATCTTTGAGCCGTGAAGCGATCGGCTGAAGCTGTCCTGTATGAAATCTTCAAGTTCGTCGTCAATCTCTATGGTGTCGAGGATCGCGTCATCGTCCAACGCCTCGGCTATGCAGAGAGCTGAGAAGCCGGAGAACGTGCCAAGTTCCAGCACACGTTTCGGACGAATCATGCTCACGAGCATTTTAAGGAGTCTTCCCTGAAGATGCCCGGAGCACATTCTGCCGTTGATGAGGTGAATGTTGGTGCGCCGCTCAAGGTTGTTGAGATACTCCGGCTGGGGCGACGAGTGCCGGTCGGCGTAGTCGGTTAGGTCCTGCATCATGATTTCAAATAGATAAGGTATTGCACCGCGAGATTGTAACCTTTGCACCCACAACCGGAGATGACAGCAGTGGCCTGCGCTCCGGTTACGGATGTTCTGCGGAATTCTTCGCGAGCGTGGATATTCGAGATGTGAACTTCTACTATCGGCAGATGTGAATCAGCCATGGCATCTGCAATAGCGTATGAATAGTGTGAGTATGCGCCCGGGTTGATGACAATGCCGAGCATATCGTCGAGTGCGTTAATCCCCTGTATGAAATCAATGATCTCACCTTCGATATTGGAATGGTAGAAGAAAAACTGGTGTTCCGGGAATTCCTTTTGCAAGCGAGCTGTTATTTCTTCTAAAGTCTCGAATCCGTAGATTGACGGATCTCTTGATCCGAGTTTGTTCAGGTTCGGTCCGTTGATGATAGCGATCTTCATTCCTAAATTTGTAAAAAATGAAAAAATCAGAGTTTGTGAAGAAGAGGGCTTTCGATTAGTAAGTAAGATTCGTAAGAATTGTAAAACGAAAAAAGAGTAGCAGGAAACCGAAGTTTACGCTGCTACTCTTCCTCTCTCCTCAGCGGTGCGGACGGGACTCGAACCCGCGACCCCATGCGTGACAGGCATGTATTCTAACCAGCTGAACTACCGCACCTTATTTGGATCTCTTTTTGCAAGCGGTGTTGTTTCCCGTTTGCGAGTGCAAAGTTACAACGTTTTTTTGATTCCACCAAATTTTTTTGAGAGAAGATAAACGAAAAAGAGCAGCAGGAAACCGAAGTTTACGCTGCTGCTCTTCCTCTCTCCTCAGCGGTGCGGACGGGACTCGAACCCGCGACCCCATGCGTGACAGGCATGTATTCTAACCAGCTGAACTACCGCACCTTGTTTAGAGTCTATGTTTTTTTGCTTTCGGTATCGTTGTTTTCCCGATTGCGATGCAAAGTTACAACNTTTTTNTGANTCCACCAAATATTTCAGCAAAAAATGCGATTTTTTTTGAATTTTTTTTCGTCGTGACTTTGGCGTGGATGCGTATTCTAAGCGTAAAATCCGAATAAATCGGATGGTTAGGGGTGCTGATGTGGAACCGGAAGAATTCGGAATTTTTTTTGAAATTTTTTTTTGAAAANTTTTTTGTGCTGGAAAATTNGNACTTCNCGCTCTCGCGCTCAGCTCAGTCTTGCGGNCGAAGAAAAGAATGCATTTTTTCTNTTTCTTTNTNTCTCTCTNTCNCTCTTTCGGGGCAAAGGTGCAANTTTTTTTTGATTGATTGTGGCGCGAACGCAGTGAGCTCAATTTTTTTGGATGTCGCAATGATGGAATGGNAAAGCCGGGAAGGGANAAAAAGAAGAAGCCGGCGATTAAAAATCGTCGGCTTCATTTTCAGTCGGGGTGACAAGATTCGAACTTGCGACCTCACGCCCCCCAGACGCGTACTCTAAACCTACTGAGCTACACCCCGAATGATTTGCTTTCAGCTCCGGAGTGTTGCTCCTTTGCTTTTGCGAGTGCAAAGTTATAACTTTTTTTTGGTTTAGACAAATTTTTTAGAAAAATATTTGAAATATTTTATCCGGGTTGGTTAATCCTGCTCTCGTGGGTCGGTTAATAGGACTCGGCGGCAGAGGGGAAATCNCCGGATTTTACGTCGTCGATNTATCTCTGCACTGCGTCGGTCATGATTCCNGCCACATCTGCATAGCGGCGAAGGAAACGGGGAGAGAATCCTTCGTTGATCCCGAGCATATCGTGCATCACGAGCACCTGNCCGTCGACACCACCGCCGGCACCGATGCCNATGACCGGAATTGAAACCTCTTTTGCCACACGGGCTGCAAGTTCAGCAGGAATTTTCTCCAGCACCAGAGCGAAGCATCCNATCTCGTCGAGCATCTTTGCATCTTCGATGAGTTTGTTGGCTTCNGCCTCTTCGCGTGCGCGTACATTATATGTTCCGAATTTGTTAATGCTCTGAGGTGTGAGTCCGAGGTGTCCCATCACGGGGATTCCTGCGCAAAGGATGCGCTCGATCGATTCTCTGATTTCAGCGCCACCCTCCATTTTTACTGCCTCGGCATGGCTTTCCTTCATGATGCGGATNGCGGAAGCGAGAGCCTCCTTGGAGTTGCCCTGATAGGTTCCGAAGGGAAGGTCTACGACCACGAGCGCGCGGTCTGTGCCCTTCATTACGGATTTTGCGTGGTAGATCATCTGGTCGAGCGTAATCGGAAGGGTGGTNGTGTTTCCAGCCATTACATTCGAAGCAGAGTCGCCCACGAGTATGACATCTATACCTGCGGCATCGAGGATGCGGGCTGAAGAGTAATCGTAGGCGGTAAGCATAGAGATCTTCTCNCCGCGCATTTTCATTTCGCCAAGTCTGCGAGTTGTGACTTTGCGAGCTTTGTCGGTTGTATTTGTAGACATGTTTCTTTCTAAATTTAGATCCCGTAGAGGGANGTGTTAAATTCGGTGCAAAATTACACAATAATTACTAAAATAATGCTAAAACAGGTTAAATTTTGGGAATTAAACAAAATTTACTAATTTTGCATACTTTGCGTTCTCAATTCCTTATATTTTTTGAGGTTTTGGTGCGTGGGGTACGTTAAATCTATACCTTTTTGCGGCATAGAGTCGCACGGGCAAAGAAATTATCTATCTGNATTATGGCTTATTGGGCACAGAATTACTTGTTTGCGTTAGGAATCGCAGTATTGCTAACAGGTATCATTATTCCTAAGATTTTGTTGATTGCTTTCAGAAAGAACCTGTTTGATACAATTGACGAGCGCAAGATACACCACGGGGTTGTTCCCCGTCTCGGTGGAATGTCGTTCCTCCCTTCGCTTGCTTTCGCATTCAGTATAGTTGTCGGACTTGATCTCCGTTATAATTTTGATTTTATAGCTCCGTATCTTGTAGATACGATGGTGCCCATATTCTTNATGATTTCNGCGCTGATGCTCATTTATTTGTGCGGNTTGGCNGATGACTTGATCGGTGTGCGCTANCGTGCCAAATTCATAATGCAGATTATTGCGGGAGTGCTGATTATAGCATCCGGACTNTGGATTCATAACCTCTACGGATTCTTGTGGATAGGAAAGCTTCCCGACTGGCTGGGGTGGATAATTACGGTGTTTGTTATAATATATGTCGTAAATGCCGTTAATTTAATAGATGGTATTGACGGACTTGCGTCCGGATTGAGTGCGGTTGCGCTGATATGGTATTCCTATATATTCTACCTTGGAGGCAATNTNACCTGCATGCTTCTTGCGGGAGCGACGCTCGGTTCATTGATACCGTTCTTCTACTTCAATGTGTTTGGNAGCGCGAACAANCGCACCAAGATCTTTATGGGCGACACAGGTTCGCTCACGATNGGTACGATGCTTGTGTTTCTTGCCATTGAGGTNCTGAACATGGATCCGTCAGCAACGCCCGACGACGACAATATGTTTGTGTTGTCAGTCTCGCCGTTGTTGCTTCCCTGTTTCGATGTGGCGCGCGTGTTCTTTCATCGCGTGAGGAAAGGTAGGAATCCCTTNCTTCCCGACAAATGTCACATACATCATAAGTTGCTTGCCTTAGGGATGGTNCAATGGCAGGCGTTGATACTTATTCTGATGGTGGACATGGTGTTTGTGTTTATGAANATTCTGCTCTCGCCCATCATCCAGGCTACATGGGTTCTCCTTGGAGACCTCATAATATGGTTCCTCTTCAATACGGTGCTTTCGAAGCTGATTCGCGCACGNGAACAGCGACTCGGAATGCAGCTGTATGAATGANNTNGAAAANTTTTATTTGACAAGTAAAAAATAAGAAAGATAGATAATATATGAGAAAAATACGCCTTTTGATCGGCGGAATGATAGCCGGAGTGATGGCGCTCGTCACTACCGGCTGCAGTGTGCCCAAGGANGTGGCATATTTCCAGGATATGGATTCCACAACGATTCTTGAGACAGTGAATCGTACGCCAATTGTCGTAAAACCCGGCGATAAGTTATCAATCATAGTNAAGACGAAAGATCCGGAATTGTCGGCATTGTTCAACATGCCTATCTATTCCTCGCGTGTCGGGCAGGGTAGCTCTGTAAACGGAGACAACGCCAAGCTCCGCTCTTATGCCGGTCAGTCAACCGAAGGAGTGGCAAGCTANACGGTTTCTCCCGANGGCGACATTGATTTCCCGGTTTTAGGCCTGATCAAGGTAGGNGGTATGACACGTGCCGAGGTGGGTGCNTATATTCGNGGCGAACTTGTTGGCAGACAATTGGTAAAAGATCCNACGGTNGCCGTGGAATTCCTCAGTGCGGGAGTGAATGTGATGGGAGAGGTTACCACCCCAGGGCGCTATGACCTCAATCGCGATGATATCAATGTGCTTCAAGCCCTTTCGCTTGCCGGCGATCTAACAATCAATGGAGAGCGCAAGAATGTGAAGGTGATTCGCGTGGAAAATGGCAAGGTTAATACATACGTGCTCGATCTCACCGACGGCGCATCGTTGGTGAAAAGCCCCGGATTCTATCTTCAGCAGGACGATGTGGTCTATGTAGAGCCTAACGCGCAGCGTAAGCGTTCGAGCACCGTCAACGGTAACAATGCCCTCAGCGTCAGCTTCTGGGTGTCGGTGGCATCGCTGCTCACATCGGTTGTGACCACAATCGCAGTGTTTATCAATAAGTAAAAAGTTTGCAACGCTAAAATATTTAAATGGAAAATAAAGGTGTAAAAGGCCAGACTCCCGAAGAGGAGGTGATCTTCTCGTTGCAGGATTTCTTGACGAAATGCCTGTCGAAGTGGAAATGGTTTGTGGTTTCTGTGATTATATTCTGCGGTTTAGGAGCGTGGTACGCCCTGAGCAAACAATATGTTTATTCCCGTAGCATGCAGGTGCTGATCAAGGATCAGGATGGCGGTGGCGGAGTCGGTGACATCGCGAGCTCATTCTCTTCATTGGGCCTGTTCTCGTCAAACACGAATGTGAACAATGAGTTGATNTCGTTGACCTCACCTGCAGTGATGTACGAAGTGATTGAGAAATTGGGTCTTGATGTGAATTACAATGCTCCCGGAAGGTTTCATCTAAACACACTGTATGGTACAAACCTCCCTTATCTTGTGACATTCAAGGATCTTGAAGAGCAGCAGGGAGCCGGCTTCACACTGCACATTGGCGGTAAGGGATCAGTGACACTCGACAAGTTTTATCTTTACACTCCCGACGGCAGGGTGGATTTTGACAAAACAATCACCATCACTCCCGGACAAGGCGACATAAAAACTCCGGTCGGATATGTAATCGTGGAGCCCAACCCTATTTATGAGGCACCGAAATCNAAAAAAGCNCGCAAGGTTACGGAAATCCTTGTATCGCGCGATGGCATGCAATCTTCAGTTGAGCTATACAGTGCCAAAGTAAAGGGAGACCTTGCAGATAAGGATGCCGATGTGATCGAACTCACCATGAAAGATGAATCGATCGAGCGCGCCGTAGATGTGCTCAATTCAATTGTGGCCGTTTACAACGATAACTGGATTCAGGACAAGAACAAGATTGCCATCGCCACTTCAAACTTCATCGATGAGCGTCTGAAATCAATCAGTCNGGAGCTTGGTGTAGTAGATTCCGATATCTCCAAATTCAAGTCGGAACATCGTGTGCCCGACCTTGAGGAGGCAGCCAAGAGTCAGATGAAGGAGGCCGCCGAGATGCGTAGCAAAGAGCTTGAGGTTACCAACCAGATGTCGATGGCTGTTTATCTGCGCGATTATCTTAACAATCCGGCAAATGCCAATAACGTTATTCCTGTTAACACCGGCATATCATCGCCTACACTTGAGGCGCAGATCGGAACATACAATAATCTGCTGCTCAACCGCAATAATCTTGAGGCAAACTCTTCAGAGAATAACCCGATCGTAAAGGAATACGACACTCAGCTTAAGGGATTNCGNTCAGCAATTGTGAATGCGATCGACGGTCAGCTTGCCGCGTTCAACAAGACGCTCAGCAACATGAAAGGTGCGCAAGGCACTGTAGAGAGCCAGCTTGCATCGGGTCCGACTCAGGCCATGTATCTTCTCAGCATCGAGCGCGATCAGAAAGTTAAGCAGGAGCTTTACCTCTATCTCCTCCAGAAAAAAGAGGAGAATGAGCTGACACAGAAATTTACCGCCGACAACACCCGCGTCATCACCCCTCCGATGGGTTCACTGAATCCGGTGGCTCCCAAGAAGAAGATGATTGTGGCAGTAGCGTTCCTGTTCGGTCTCATTGTGCCTGGAGTGATTGTATATATCCAGAGTGTTTCGGATAATAAGGTTAGAAGCCGTAAGGATCTCGAAGGAATGTCTGTTCCGTTTGCAGGAGAAATTCCGCAAGTTGGCAAGAAATCGTTCAGAGAGAGATTCNCCAAGTTTATTCCCGGAAAGAAAAAGGGAGCGGAGCAGATGGAGAGTGTTGTCTCTGTTGTCAAGGCAGGTAGTCGCGACGGCATCAGCGAATCGTTCCGCATCATGCGTGGAAACTTGGATCTGATGAACCAGAATAAAGGGGAGTCNAGCGTGATTGTAATCACCTCATTCAACCCCGGTTCCGGCAAATCGTTTATCTCATATAACCTTGCCGCNACCTTCGCTCTTAAAGGTAAAAGAGTTCTGCTCGTAGACGGTGACCTCCGTCACGGCTCAACATCGCAATTCGTGAATATGCCCTCTAAGGGTCTCACCAACTTCCTTACGGGAAATGCACCTGACTGGAAACAGTTTGCGGTGCCTGTCAGGGACCATGACAATATGTATATCATGCCTATCGGTCACAGACCTCCGAACCCGGCTGAGCTTCTCGAAGGTGAGAAGATGGCGGAGTTTATCAAAGAGGCGCGNGAAGACTATGATTACATATTGATCGACTGTCCGCCTACGGATGTTGTCGTAGACACCCGATTGATCGAGCAGTATGCCGACCGCACATTGTTTGTGGTTCGTGCCGGCTTGCTNGAGAAGAGTCAGATTGCAGAGATTGACAATATATACAGCTCCAAAGTGTTCAAGCAGATGAGCATCGTGCTCAACGGCACCACCGGTCAATCGAAATCTTACGGCACATACGGTTATTACGGAGGCGAATAAAAGCAAATAAGAAGAAAACAGTATGTGGCTATTTAATAAGACGAAAAAATTATCCGAATCCGGAATGTTCGACGGCTTCACCGATTGGCACTCACACATCCTGCCCGGTGTTGACGACGGCATTGCCAAACTGGAAGACTCCCTTGCGGTGCTGAAACGTTACGAAGAGGCGGGTATCAGGAAAATATGGCTAACACCGCATGTGATGGAGGATTTTCCCAACACCCCCGATTCGCTTCGTGAGCGCTTCGGCGAACTTAAGGAGGCATACAATGGCAATATCGAGCTTCGGCTTGCTTCCGAGAATATGCTCGACTCCCTTTTTGAGGAGAGACTGGAGAAAAATGAGTTTCTTCCCATCGGTGAAGATGGGAAACACCTCCTTGTAGAGACAAGTTATATGAATCCTCCTTATGCCATGGAGGATATGATTGAGAAGGCGCAATCGTTGGGTTATACCCTTATTCTTGCGCATCCTGAGAGATACCGCTATATGGAGGAAGCCGATTATCGGCAATGGAAAGATCGCGGCTTGCTGTTCCAGACCAATTTCATGTCGCTTGTGGAGGCTTATGGCGAGACTGCGCGTAAGAAAGCGGAATGGCTGCTCAAAGAGGGGATGATAGATATCTGCGGTAGCGACGTTCACCGTCTTAACTTCTTTGATCACTTCGTGGAGCAAAGTCCCAAAAAATCATCATATCTTGAGATGCTCAAAGAGGTGGCTCAGAATCCAAAGATAAGCTGAAGCCGGTTGCNGTAGAGAGGAATTTTACAAATGGGATATTTCTATATCATACTTCTGATGTTCGTAGCTTTAGGTTACTGCTACGACTATAAGAAGATTACATTGATGCGAGGATTNTGGCTGGTCATAATGTGGCTGGCTGTGGTGTGTATTGCCGCNTTCCGTTATCGCCTCGGTGTAGACTCCGTGATGTATGAACATGAATATCCGGAGATGCCGACTCTGTCGCAGTTAGGGGATTATAAGTTCGGAGATTCGCGTTATCAGTTTCTGTATATCGTGTTTACGTCGATAGCAAGAACCATNTCAAGNGACTTCACCTGCTTTCAGATAATGCACGCACTNTATGTNAACACCATTATCTTCTGGTTNTTCAATAAATATACGCGACACACTTTTACGGGACTCTCCCTATACTTCCTCATGCTTTATGTGCCATTCAACATGGAGGTGCTTCGCGAGAGTCTTGCGATCTGTACATTCCTGCTTGCGTGGCCCATGTTCAAGCAAGGGAAATGGTTGTGGTATTATGTGATATGTTTTGTGGCATACGGCTTTCACCTGTCGGCGTTGTTGACATTNATCCTGCCGATATTCTGGATCCCGTGGCTCAGACACTTTTTCGTTCTTGGAAAGCGCACAATCTTGATCTGCGCATTGCTTTTCGCAATCGGATTTACTATTCAGAGCCAGTTCTTCGATATTCTCAATGCACTGTCATTTTCGGATAATTTTGCCGACAGAACTCAAGCATATAAGAATGACGAATTGGGAGGAGCAGCCTTGAACCTGAACGGTGTGATAGGTTATCTATTCCGATTTGCGCTGTATCCCTTACTGGCAATCTACAGTCTGAAGAAAGTGCANAAAAAGCGTGGTTTCAAGGATGAAGGGCTTGCCAAGGAGGAGTATATGTCGATGTGGAATATCTACATGACGTTTATGACATTGCTCATCACTATTTTCCACCGTTATAACAACTATCTTGCCCCATTCACCTTCCTNATGATTGCAGACTGGGCGTTCAGCCCNGTGGTGATAAGGCGTAAACTCACCCATTTCAAATATTATTTGTGGGTTATATTGTTCGCTCCATTGTTTTTTATGCAGATNTACAGTTCCTACTATGGCTCATTAAACAGAAGCGGAACATTGAAACAGGGAATGCTTTATTCCCCGTATAAATCCCGGTTTAATCCGGAAGAAGATAAAAACAGGGAAAAGGCATTCAGGTATATCAATCCCTGGAGGCGATTCTGAAAAACAGGTATGGTATCAGTTTGTTTGGCATGTTATAACGGAGAGCATTACATAGGAGAGCAGATTTCATCTATTCTCCGGGAGCTTCGTGACTCCGACGAACTGGTTATATCGGATGACGGTTCAACCGATAGAACCTTGAATATAATAGCTGCGTTTAACGATCCTCGCATTAAACTCCATGCGAATGAAGGCAGNCATGGAGTTAATGGTAATTTTGAAAATGCCTTGAGGCATTCCANNGGAGACTATATCTTTTTNTCGGNTCAAGACGACATCTGGCNGGAGGGTAAGGTCGAGGCGTGNGTGGAGGCATTGCAGTCGCATCTGTGTGTGGTTCACGATGCGTATATCACAGATGAGAATCTCAATGTTGCCAACGAAAGTTTCTTCAAAGCCTTTAATTGCAAGTCGGGTTTTATTCATAACTGGATAAGAAACGGATATCTGGGATGTGCCATGGCTTTTCGGCGTGAGATACTNGAAACTGCACTTCCAATTCCTCGGAAACTGCCCGTATGGCAGGATATCTGGATCGGCTCATTGGCAGCTCTTAAAGGGGATGTGGAGTTTATTCCGCTAAAAGGGATAAAATTTAGNCGTCATTCGTNGACCACTTCTATAACATCCAAGAGTAGTTTTCCGTTATTAAANAAGATAAGCTACCGAATGCAACTGCTATGGTATCTTTTCAAACGTTTGAAACTTAGAAAATGAAGATATCTATCATAACGACATCATGGAATAGCGGAAAAACAATCAGGGANACTATNAACAGTGTCCTTGCTCAAACGTATAAGGATATCGAGCACATTATCGTAGACGGCAACTCCAAAGATAACACAATGGATATCGTAAAGGAGCTTGAACCCTTATATGAGGGGCGTCTCAAATATGTGAGCGAACCCGATCATGGCATCTACGATGCNATGAATAAGGGTATAGATATGGCCACAGGGGATGTTATTGGTATATTGAACAGCGATGATTTCTACAGTTCCAATGATATCCTGCAACTCGTTGCGGATAATATCAAGGATGTTGATTCCGTATATGCCGATGTGCATTATATCAAGGGNGATGATATAGAGGCAGGTGTAAGGTATTATTCTTCACGCCGGTTCCGTCGCTGGCAGATGTGCATGGGCTTTATGCCGGCGCATCCGTCGTTTTATTGCCGCAGAGAGGTNTATGACCGTTATGGTAAATTTGATCTGTCGTATAAGATAGCCTCGGATTTTGAACTTCTTCTGAGATTTATATATCTCAACAACATTTCCACAAAATATATACGTAAGAATTTTGTAACGATGCGTATCGGAGGGGCATCAACCTCCGGATTGCGTAGCCATCGTCANATCCTGAAAGATCACATGGCGGCTTACAAAAAGAATAAGATATATTCCAATTATATCCTTGAAGGATGCCGTTACGCTTATAAGATAGCTGAAATAAGCTATTACAAATTAAGACTTCCCATCGACCGCATGATCCGAGCGCGTAGGAAGNCCAAGGGGAAGATGACGGAATAAGTTTCTCGATTTTTTGAGTCGGAGCCTTAAAGATATTCTTTAAGGAATATGCGCAACGGTAACAGCGTTTTAGTAGAGAGAGAAACACTGATGGCGCGTTTGAGGACCACACCCGTCAATTCCACCTTACCGAATGGCCTNGAGGATTCATAACCTTTCAAAGATTTGCAGAACAGTCTGAATCTTGACAGCTTCTTCTCTTTGTTGTCTGTAATGTCGCTAAAATCCTGAATGCATTTTATATTCAGCACATAAGCCCTCGGGTTTATCTTGGAGAATTTCTCGATAAATTGAAAATCTGAGAAATCTAAAGAAACTTTCTCGTTGTAACCTCCACATTGCTGNAAAGCTGCGGTATTAACGCATATTCCACTATTTATTACGGCATATTTCTTAAGATTGATATCTCCTGATGGTGCTGATTCTGCCAAACGGGAAACGTATCCATGCGTCTTTACCGGCGAAAGGAATCTGTGGTCAGTAGTTATAACCTGAGGGATTATAATTTCNGGATATTCAGTTTCNGCAATTCTTTTTGTGTATTCCTGAAAAGCACCGGCAGGGAAGATTGTGTCCTGNTCNGTAATCAGAAGCCAATCGAAACCGTGTTCGGATGCATATTCCGCTCCCAGATTGTAGGCTTTGCTTAATCCGGGATTAGATGGGTCCGANACATAATGCCATCCGNCGGGTAAATTATCCTTAGTTTCGGGCGAAGGGGAATTGTCGTATATGAATACATTCTCACACTCCCGAAGCAAAGTCCTGNATATGTTGGTTTGCTCCAGTGCCTGATTATAGAGCACCGTAATCACGAGTATATTGCTGTTCATATCCCATCATTTAAGATTAGTCAACAGAAGACGCCTTTGTGCGTGCCGTATAATTCAAGTTTCCGGAGTGGCGGGAACTTTGTTGATGATTACTATAATTCGCCGTTACGGCGGTTATTTTCGAGGAGGTGTTTCTTTAACAGANGATTTACAGGGGCTACTCTGTTAAGAATGTGGAAAAATATTTTTTTCGGCATTCCTATCTTCAAAGCGTTTATGGCGTCTTGAGCGTCAGATTTTAAAGATGGTTCGACGAGAGTGCGCTGCCGTAACACATTTTTCATAAACATGTAGTTTGCTTGAGATTTCAGCGCGTCGTTATTTGGGTCGAAACGGTTGATAAAATCAATTTCGATATCGCGCAAGCTTTTCTGGAATTTAAGCCATTTTGCTATTGATTCCGGATGTGATGCGGAGCCCTTTATAACTCTGTAGGTAGCCATCACTTCCTCCTGAAATTTGATTTTAGAAGTAGCAGCGGCAAATAACCATAAGGGGAAATCACTCATCATATAGTGATTACTGCCTATCGCATCTCTCAGAAAGTTGTGTATGATATCTTTCCTTATCAATACGGTAGGAGTCGGAATAGTGTTTGCAATTGCAAGCTCTTCAAATTTTTCAGATTTACCACCGAACTGACCCGCAAATTTCTGCTCATCCTGATTGAACCGATTGACCTTGGCATAAACCATCCCATAATCGGGATTGCTTTCCAGGAAATCGACTTGTATTTGGAGCTTGTGAGGATTACACCAATAGTCATCACCTTCGCAAAAAGCTATATATTTACCGCGAGCGCGAGGAAGATTCCAGACCATTGTGCCTATAGGCTTGCCGAGGCTGTATTGGTTCTCATCCTCAAAAATCGGTTTGATAATATCNGGATATCGNGTTGCATACTCCCGGATTATGTCGGTAGTGCCGTCAGTGGAGCAGTCATCATGTATCAGAACCTCAAACGGAAAATCCGTTTTCTGAGACACGAATCCCTCCAACGCATCTTTAATGTAAGGTGCGTGGTTGTAGGTGATACAGGATATGGATACTAACGGTGTCAATATTTCTTAATTTTGATAGTCTGTATCTTTTCCCCACAGCAATGCGAGTGGTTGCTCCTGCATATCTTTCCGGATGTCGCGGCAAGCGTCAATCCATGTGTATGCAGGTTGCCAGCCAAGAACTGTGCGGNCTTTATTGGAATCGAGGAGATTTTGTGGAGTGTCGGGCTTCTCCGGTTTGTAAATCTTGTGAGACTTCTTCCCGGTGGGGGAGAAAGCCTCGATTATGCCATCTATCTGATCACCGAGCGTATAGGGTTCGTAACCTGAGAGGTTGAAGATTCCTTCGGCACCGGTGGTTATGGCTAACTCAATTGCCATGGCGAAATCCTTGATATAGAGAAGCTCCTTTTTTAGNTCGGGATTNCCCCAGACCTCAATGTCTTCTCCATTGATGGCTTTATCAATAAGTATTCTCCAAGGGAGTTTTTTGCGGACACCATTCAGCGAGTAATAGGGATCGGGATGGTAGCCGTACACGGTCAGGTGACGGAAAACGCAACTTGAAATGCCATCTGAATATTTATAGTGTTCGAGGATGTCGACGGCTGCATTTTTCGCTATGGCATAAACCGCGTGGTCTCCTCCATTTTTAGGGAATGACCTTGGAGCATCATCGGCTACCGGTTTGTCCGTGCCGAAGAAAGCAGCTACGTCTGAAGGAGTGGTGTTGAAGATAATGCGGCGGCATTGGGTTTCTTTTACCCATTCACATAAGTTTACCATACCGACTACGATACTTTGAACGTAGGGCATTGGAGATGCATCGGCGTGTGCGGGCATTGTGCCGGCAAGATGCACCACAACGTCTATATCTGTCGGAAGATGTTTATAACAATTCTCATCTTCAAGCGAGAAGCCGCCGATATATTCGATATTTTGGGTGGAGAAGAAGCCGTTATCGCTTTTGCGATGACCAACGGCGCAAACATCATAGCCCGCATCTTTAAGATGGAGCGCGGTGTATGCACCTAATTGTCCGGTAGCTCCTATGACCATTACTTTTTTCATTCGGTTCTTATTTTGAGCCAGGATTTAATATTGCCGACAGCTGATTCGAGGGTTTCGGGTGTCGGGAATCGGAGCACAAGTGTGCCTATGGCATTGTTCGCACCGGAAAAACCGTGAACGGCATCACCCTGCTTTACCCATGTGTCTATTTCTATAACGTAATCTTTTACATTATCTTCTATTTCCAGTCCGGAGAATATACCTTCGGCATCGGAATGTAGGATGATTTCTGCCACATACCCTTTGTATTGTGGCATGGTCATGGGTATCAGCGATTCACCTAAGGCCGCTCTGACGGCATTCTCAATCAGGTGCGCGTCGGCTGCTATGTCGAGCATCTCTGCCAGTCGATTCCCCCCGCCGCGCGGAGAAACCTCCATTATGTAGGCTTTCCCATCTTTCGCCAATCGTGTTTCCACATTGTAGATACCCGAGCGGAGGTCAAGCAGTTTTATCAATCGCTGCAACTCACTGCGTAATTCCTCCTGCGTGGCTGCCGGAAGGGTAGAGGGCCAGCTGTAGGCCGAGGGGGTGTAGGGATTAACTGCCTCCGGATCAAAAAATTGATTGGAGAATGAGCAGAACACTAATTCGCCGTTGGCTGAGAAACAATCCGTATCGGAAGAATTGCCTATTTTATCAAGAAATTCCTCGATTATGAACCTGCCGCTGTGAGATTCCGACAATGCGTAATCCACCGCGTCTTTAAGCTTATCGGGAGAGTCTACACGCGACACCCCCTTGCTTCCTGCCGAATCCACCGGTTTCACTATCACCGGCCATCTGTATAGATCTTTTTCAGCCAGAGCCTCTTCGATATTGGTATATGTTCCGGCTGTGGGGACATTAAATCCGTTGTCGGCAAGAAAACGGCGGAATCTCCCTTTATCCTGCAAGACGCTGACCGCCTCGTATGACCCCTGAAAGGGGAGACCTAGTTCTTCTGCCACGTATGCAGCAGTAGTCACGCCCGGATCCACGGCGAAAGACATAATTCCGTCAATATTTAGCTCTTTGGCAAGATCAAGCACCGCCTCGCGGTCGAGTATGCTCACGTTGTGGTATTCGTCTGAATATTTGTGGGCTATATTGTCAGGAAGATAATCGACAGTGATTACATAATGCCCCAACCGGTGAGCGGTTTCTATCACCGGCAGCAGATATCTTAATCCGCCGAGAAGCATCAGTTTCTTTTGTGGCATGGGCGTATCTTATTTTCTGATGGTGGAGATTATTCGTTCGAGATCCTTCTCTGTCAAGGCGTGGTGCATAGGGAGGCACAGCACGCTTTCCGTGATTCGGTATGCGTTTGGCAGGTTCTCTTTTGTAGATGAGGCAAGACCCTTGTAAGTCGAGAAATCGCTTATCAGCGGATAGAAATATCTGCGGCCGAACACTCCCTCTTTCTGCATGTCGAAGTAGAGTTCATTGCGAGAGCGACCATATTTCTCTGCGTTCACAAGAATCGGGAAATAGGAGTAATTGTTTCTTACACCTTGGATATCATCAAAAACTTTAATTCCCTCTATATCTGCGAGGGCTTCACGGTATCTCTCCGCCACTTTCTTGCGGGCTTCGATGGCCTTGTCAACCTGACGCAGATTGAGAATGCCGTAGGCTGCCCTGATTTCATCCATTTTGGAATTGATGCCGGGAGCCATCACCGTGGTTTCATCAACGTATCCGAAATTCTTGAGTTGGTCGATACGCTCTTTTGTCTTTGCATCGTGCATCACCATGGCTCCACCTTCAACGGTGTTGTAGACTTTAGTTGCGTGGAACGATAATGTGGAGAGGTCGCCGGCTGTAAGCACCGATTCTCCGTTTATCTCCACACCAAATGCGTGCGCGGCATCGTAGATAACTTTCAATCCATATTTGTCGGCGATCTCCTGAATGGCGTTGATGTCGCATGGGCGACCATAACAATGCACAGGCATTATGGCTGTGGTCTTGGGTGTGATTGCTGCCTCTATCTTGGCCGGGTCAAGGTTAAATGTGTCGGGGTCGATGTCTACGAATACAGGTTTGATACCGTTCCACCACAAGGAGTGTGTGGTGGCGACAAAGCTGTAGGGGGTTGTGATAACCTCACCGGTGATGCGCAATGCCTGCAGGGCGGTGATCAGCGGCAATGTGCCGTTGGTGAAGAGACTTAGGTAAGGGACTTTCAGATACTCTGCAAGCTCTTTCTCAAGTCGTTGGTGAAACTGCCCGTTGTTGGTGATCCACTTGCTGTCCCAGATCTCTTTGAGCAATGCGTTGAATTCATCGAGATCCGGAAGAAGGGGAGAGGTGACAGTTATTTTATTGTTATCGTTAGCCATCGTTTAATTCTTTTTGATAAGAGCCATAAGTTCCTTGAATTCCTGAAAACGGAAAAGGTATGCCGCTGCAGCATAAATTATCACGGCTTCAGCGACTCCGATGATAAGAGCCACTACTGAAGAAACGGATAAAACACTCATTGTGGTATATACGACGGCGCTCATAACCAGACTTAATAGCAACGAAGGGAATAGATCCTTCATCTGGCAAAGGAATCCCAGACCGATGAGTTTGCCGGTGTAATGGGTGTTTATGGCAAGTGCTATGATGGAATTCACAAGCATTCCCCAACACATCGGGATGATCCCTAATGGCACGGTTATGCACAGGATTCCGACGGCGAGTGCCTTTTTGATGATTTCAAGTCGCAGGAAAAGGTCGCTCCTTCCTTTTACTTGCAGCAGATTGAGGTTGATGGCGTGAACCGGATACCACATTCCGGTCAGGCACAGCGGCACGAGCAGCGTCGCTGAGAAGAGCCATTTTTCGGTCAGCAGTGTTATCACAAGTGGTTTGGAAACACCTGCGAGTCCTGCAAGAAGCGGGAACATCACAAAGCAGGTGATCTTTAGGATTTTCCGATAAGCATCGCGCAGACGTGTGCTTTCGTCCTGAATGGAGCATAGCACAGGATAGGTGACGCGCTGCAATATGCCGGTTATGTTGGAGGATATGAGATCGCTGAATTGCTGTGCGCGTGTGAAATAACCTAAGTCGGACGCTTTGTAGATCTTGCCGATCACGATCAGGTAGACATTGCGATAGGCGGTGTCTATCAATCCGGAGATCATAAGTTTTGAACCGAAGCCGAATAGCTCACGGAATGATTCCCATGAATAGCTCCACGCCGGTTTCCAGTGGGAGAATATCCAAAGGAAGATGGTGACGAGCGCAAGGTTGCATAGTTGCTGGGCTACGATCGCCCACACGCCGTAACCTGCGTATGCCATCCAGATTCCGAGCGCGCCTGACGCTACCGCTCCTATCAGCGAGGCTTTGGCTTGTGTCTTGAAGTCGAGTTCTATGGTGAGCAACGCGCGTTGCACCACAGCCAGTGAGTTGAAGATAAGTCCTATGCCGATGGCGCGGGTCAGCGGAGTGAGCAGTGGCTGGTTATAGAACGAGGCAATCAGCGGCGCACAGAAAAACAGGATCAGGTACAGACCGACCCCCACGGCTATGTTGAAGAAGAACACCGTGGAGTTATCGGTCTGCGACCGGTCTTGTTTGCGGATAAGTGCTTGAGAGAAACCGCTGTCGATCAGCGATTGGGAGATGGCTATGAATATTGCGAGCATACCCACAAGTCCGTAGTCGGCGGGTGTAAGGATCCTTGCCATGATTATCATCACGACAAACTGGATTCCCTGCACGGAAAACCGCTCGATCGAGCTCCAGATGGTGCCCCTGACGGTTCTGCTCTTTAACGATTCAGCCATTCTTCCTAAATCTCAATTATTTTATGGGGGTTGAGAAGACTACGAACTCCCAGGGCTTCAGCATCTTGGGAAGTTTGGCGTCTTCGCCGGTGAAGATATTCTTCATTCCCACCATGTAGGGCTCGCGACGCAGGAAATGCACTGTCGAAACTTTGTCTGAAAGGTTGGCGATTACCACAATCTTATCTTTGCCGTTCTGGCGCGTAAAGGTAAGCACATCCGGATCTATCGAGTCTATGAAGTTTGTGCGCTCGATAGGTTCGTTGGCGTTGAGAGCCGTGTTGTGATGCTTTACGGTGTTGAGAACTTTATAGAAGTTGGTGTATTCGTTGGCGGTGTAGTTCGGTTGCGTCTTGTCGTGGTCAAAGAATTCAAAAGCGTGGTTGAACCCTACCTCCTGACCGGTGTAGAGCATCGGCATTCCCGGCAGTGTGTAGCTGAGAACTGCGAATGTCTTCACAGCCGGACCGAATCGTTCAAACTCCGTGCCCTCCCATGAATTGAGGTCATGATTGGTGATCATGTTCATGTGAACGCTGCCTCGCGGATACTGTCTGGTCTGTTTCTCAATCAGGGCAGGTATATCGGCGGCATTGGTCTTCGGGTAATTCTGTTTCTTCTGTTCGGCATATTTGTTGACACCCTGGGTGGCGGATATGGCGTTGAACACATCCTTCATCGGCCACGCGTAATCGGCATCGAAAGCTTTCTTCATCAGACTTGGTTCGGAGGCTTCCGCCAGCATGAACACCGGTTTGATGGCTTCGAGTTGCGGGCGCACTTCCTCCCAGAAATCTGTAGGCACTTCCCCCGCCACATCGCAGCGGTAGCCGTCGATGTCAGCTTCCTTCACCCAGAACTTCAGCACATCTGCCATAGCTTTGCGTGTTGCGGGTTTGGAGTAGTCGAGTTTATAGGTGTCTGTCCAGTCGAACGGGCCGAACATCTCGCCCTTTTCGTTGCGGGCATAATATTCCGGATGCTCCGTAACCCAGGGGTTGTCGCAACCGGTGTGGTTGCAGACTTCATCGAGGATCACTTTCATGCCGAGTTGATGTGCGCGGCTCACGAACTCCTTGAGATCTTCGATTGTGCCGAACTCAGGGTTCACGGCTTTATAGTCCTGCACGGCATAATATGAGCCGAGTCTTCCTTTGCGGTTCTTTTCGCTGATGGGGTGGATCGGCATAAGCCAGATGATATCCACACCTAAATCTTTGAGACGGGGGAGTTCCTCCTGAAGTCCCTTGATATTACGGTTTGCAGTTCCTTGGCGGAGGTTTGCCTCATATATCACGGCGTTTTCCATCCACTGCGGCTTGGGGCTCTTTGCTCCGATCACGTGGCTTACAGCCCTGCCACCAAATGCGCAGCCGATCACCGCCATCGCAAACAACATAATCCCGATTCTATTCATAATATATTCCAATCTTCTTAAATTATTTAAATTAACTCAAACCTTTGGTGAAGTAACAATGAATGAATAATTAATATATTGTGTATTATTAAATAATTTGGTTTTCAGCTGAATAGCCCAATTATTAATTATTAATTACTTACCGATGGTTTGAGGATTAAGCAGGGTTTTGTTAAAGGACGATGTTGACGATTTTGTTGGGGACAACGATTACCTTCTTCGGGGTTTTGCCATCAAGCCAGCGCGCTGCCGCAGGGTCGGCGAGCGCTATCGCCTCTACATCCTCTTTCGATGTGCCGGCAGGGATGTCGAGCATGAAGCGTGTCTTGCCGTTGAAGCTGACAGGATATTTTACGGTGTCCTCCACAAGTGCCTTCGGATCGTATGCGGGCCACTCCGAATCAACCACGCTCTGCTCGTGACCTAAACGGTGCCACATCTCCTCGGCGATGTGAGGAGCGAAGGGCGCGATGAGGCGTGCTATGATATCCATTGCCTCATGGTTGGTGGATTTGAGTGCCGTCAGCTCGTTTACGGCGATCATGAAGGCCGCAACCGATGTGTTGAACGAGAAGTTCTCAATATCCTCCGTTATCTTCTTGATGAGTTTGTGAACAGCTTTCTTCTCCTCGCGAGTCATCTCCTTATCGGCTGTGAGGTCAGCTTTCTCGAAAAGTCCCCAGAGTTTCTTGAGGAATCGGTTCACACCGTCGATGCCGTTGGTGTCCCAAGGTTTGGACTGCTCAACCGGTCCGAGGAACATCTCGTAAAGACGGAGTGTGTCGGCACCGTAGCGCTCCACAATGTCGTCGGGGTTGACAACGTTGAACATCGATTTGGACATCTTCTCAACTGCATAGCCGCAGATATATTTCCCATCTTCGAGCACAAACTCCGCATTGGCATAATCAGGACGCCAGTTGCGGAAAGCCTCGGTGTCAAGGATATCGTTCGACACGATGTTGACATCAACGCGGATGGGGGTGGTGTCGTACTCCTTACGCAAACCGTGGCTTACGAAGGTGTTTGTGTTCTTGATACGGTAAACGAAGTTTGAGCGCCCCTGGATCATACCCTGGTTCACAAGTTTCTTGAAGGGTTCCGGCTCCACAACGACTCCGAGGTCGTAGAGGAATTTGTTCCAGAAACGTGAATAGATCAGGTGACCGGTGGCATGCTCCGCTCCACCTACATAGAGGTCTACGTTGCGCCAGTAGTTGTTGGCCTCGGGGCTTACGAGTGCGTCATTGTTGCGCGGATCCATATAGCGGAGGTAGTAGGCGGAGGAGCCGGCGAAACCGGGCATTGTGCAAAGTTCCAGCGGATAACCCTCGGGCGTGGTCCAGTTCTCGGCGCGACCTAACGGCGGCTGACCATCCTCTGTCGGAAGGTAACTCGACACGGCGGGGAGCTGCAACGGAAGCTGAGACTCATCGAGCAGATAGGCTACGCCATCCTTGTAGTAAACGGGGAATGGCTCACCCCAGTAGCGCTGGCGGGAGAAGATGGCATCGCGCAGGCGATAATTGACCTTGACTTTTCCAAGTCCCTCTTCCTCGATAAATTTCTTGGTCTTTGCAATGGCATCTTTCACTTCAAGTCCGTTGAGATCCAGCTTGGGACCGCAGGAGTTGATCATTTTGCCCTCTTTTGCGTCGAAGCTCTCTTCGGAAACATCAGCACCCTCGATCAATGGTATGATGGGGAGTGAGAAGTGGCGGGCAAAAGCGTAGTCGCGTGAGTCGTGTGCCGGCACTGCCATGATGGCACCTGTGCCGTAACCTGCCAACACATAATCGCTCACCCATACAGGTATCTCCTTGCCGGTAAGGGGATTTATAGCATAACTTCCGGTGAATACGCCCGATACCTTCTTTTCGATCTGGCGCTCACGTTCGGTTTTGTGTTTAACTTCATTGAGATATGCCTCCACGGCCTCTTTCTGCTCGGGAGTGGTGAGCATGCTGACGTATGCCGATTCGGGGGCAAGCACCATGAATGTGACACCGAAGATTGTGTCGGCACGTGTCGTGAAGATTTCGAGCTCGATATCTTTGCCTGCAACGGGGAAGCGCATCTCCGCACCCTCCGAGCGTCCGATCCAGTTGCGTTGTGTCTCTTTCAGCGAATCGGACCAATCCACCGAGTCGAGACCCTCAAGCAGACGGGGCGCATAAGCCGAAACACGCAGACACCACTGATTCATCAGTTTCTGCTCCACAGGGAAACCGCCGCGTACGCTCAGACCCTCGCTCACCTCGTCATTGGCGAGAACGGTGCCGAGTTCCGGACACCAGTTAACCATTGTCTCCCCTTGATAGGCAATGCGGTAGTTCATAAGGCGTTCGCGCTGCTCCTTCTCCGAAAGTGCGTTCCACTCATCGGCAGTGAAGGTCAGCTCCTTTGTGCAGGCGGGGTGGATTCCCTCACTGCCATTGGCGGCGAAATGTTCTATAAGTTTTGAGATCGGCTGAGCTTTCTTCAGGTCGAGGTCAAAATAGGAGTTGAACATCTGCATGAAAGCCCACTGCGTCCATTTGTAATATTCCGGGTCACAGGTTCTGATCTCGCGGTTCCAATCAAAAGAGAAGCCGATCTTGTCGAGCTGTGAGCGATAACGGGCAATGTTTTCTGTTGTGGTCTTCTCCGGGTGCTGTCCGGTCTGGATAGCGTACTGCTCGGCGGGGAGACCGTAGGCATCATAACCCATTGGGTGAAGTACGTTGAAGCCTTGCTGACGTTTGAAACGTGAATATATATCGCTGGCGATATAGCCTAACGGGTGACCGACATGCAATCCGGCTCCCGAGGGGTAGGGGAACATGTCGAGTACATAGAATTTCTTTTTGTCCGGATTCTCCGAAGTGCGGTAGGTGTTGTTCTCACGCCAATAGTTCTGCCATCGGCTTTCGATCTCTTTATGATTGTAGTCCATAAGTAAGTGTTAAAACTTAATCGGTTGTTAAATTACTATTAAAGATACAAAATTAATAAAAATGTTTGAGAGTTATGGTAAAAGTTTCCGGAATTAATAGTTGTGTGGCACGCTAAATGCTATAAAATAAGGAGGGGTGAAATTTCGTTATTATAGAGATATGGAAAAGAAAGGATTGAAGAAACTGGTGTTTGCCAGCAACAATAAGCATAAGTTAGCGGAGGCGCGTGCCATCCTCGGTGATAAATTTGAAGTGGTGAGTCTGGAGGAGATCGGATGTCATGACGAGATTCCCGAGACTGCCGAAACTCTTGAGGGTAATGCTCTTATCAAGGCGCGTTGGGTGAAGGATAAGTATGGCTTCGACTGCTTTGCCGATGACACGGGTCTGATGGTGGAGGCACTCGACGGTGCGCCGGGTGTTTACAGCGCGCGTTATGCGGGTGAGCACTGCACGTTTGCCGACAATGTCAACAAGATGCTGCGTGAGATGTCGGGCAAGGAGAACCGCAAGGCTTATTTTGCTACGGTAATCGCACTGATTCTTAATGGTCAGACCTATACGTTTGAGGGAAAGGTAGACGGGTATATCGCCACTGAGCCTCACGGAGAGGGTGGATTCGGTTATGACCCGATATTCATAGCCGAGGAGAGCGGAAGATCGTTTGCCGAGATGAGTTCCGAAGAGAAGAATGCCATCTCGCATCGCGGACGTGCCGTGCGCAAGCTTGCCGACTTTCTTTCGAAATAATGAGAAATGCTGAATGTGTAATGTGTAATACCCCGTTAGAAAATTTAATTGAATTGAGAAAATTTTTAGTATATATAATAGCTGCGTTGATGCCGATGCTGGCTAATGCCGAGCAGTGGCGTCTGCATCCGACTTTTGACGGCTCTCTTTCGCGGATAGTGGATACGGAGAATTACACCTATCTGTTGAGTCGTGCGCAGCCATATTTCGCGGGCTTGGGCGATTATGCCGTGAATTATTTCACCCTCTTTCGATACGATAAGAAGGGTGATGAGATGCAAACCCTGAATGCGCAGAATTTGCTGTCGGATAATATCTTGCAGACCATAGAGTATAATCGTGAGAAGAAGTATCTGGTGGCGGTTTACGACAACGGAAATATTGATTTGATTTACGACAACGGAGATGTGGTCAACATCCCCGGTCTGAAACTCGCCGGTTCGGATTTCTCGAAAACGGTGAACCGTATCACCTTCTCGCCGGAGCATAACGAGATTTATCTCGCCACCGGTTTCGGCTATCTGGTGATAGATGACAAAGAAGGGGAGGTGAAGCGCACGGTGAATTTGGGAACACCCTTGACAGCGGTTTCCCGTTTTGAGGGTAAGCTTGTGGCTGGAAGTGCCGACGGCTTATTCTTCACTGACTTCAAGAACTATCCCAAGTGGGAAGACTTCGGTCAGCTCTCAGGATTTACCGATGTCAAATCCTTGATGCCTTGGAAAAACCGACTCTATGTCTGGGCAGGCGAGGGTGGAGCCACGCAGGTTCCTTATCTTACACTTGACAACGGCTCATTGGTGACCAACCCTCTCATTCAGGGTCCCGTGGTCAGTGTGGAGCCGCGCAAAGATGGCTTCCAGATTTCCGGTGCTGAAGGACTGTGGTGTTTCGATAAAGACAACAACATCACGCAGTATATCCGCAAGCCGGAAGATACCTGGAAGAATATAGTGGGCTGGAGCGGAAATGTGTTCTGGAAAGATAATGGAAGGGATGGTGTCAGTGCCGTCAGGGCTACGCAGTCAGGATCACATATCTCCAATTGGAATACGTTGATCGAGAAGATCGTGCCCAACGCATCTAATGCTTTCAAGGCAACATATATGTCTTATAGCCCCAAGTATGGAATGCTTGTCAGAAATGCAGGTATCGATGCACGGTGGTCAAAGTATGACGCGCGGGTGCCGGATCTTATTTCCGGATACCGTAACATGGAGTGGACACCTCTCAGCACTACTTACCGCTACAACACAGATGCCTTCCTTCAATGCAATCCCGGTGGAGTGGCTATAGATCCGCGCAATGGCGATCATGTTTATTCCGGCTCTGTGTTTCACGGTCTCTTACGGCTGGATCTTGCCGATCCGTCAAAATCCCTGCGTATGGCGCGCAAAGGTGATGGAGCCAATGGTATGCCCGGTTTTGTGCCTGTGCATGACGACTTCACAAGCTGGACCGATATGAGCGTCTTCTCTGCCCCTACGTTCGATAACAACGGCAACCTCTGGACTGCCTGGTTTGACCGTGACAAGGCTGTGAAGAATCAGGATAACCTCGAATTCTGGTATTGGACTCCTGCCGACCGACTCGCATCGAACGATGCTGCTTCCTTCAGACCTTTCGGCAGAATCCCGGTGAAGGGTCCCATGGGTGGACCGTTGCAGACACTTATGGCTCTCACATCTTCCGCCAATAAGAATTGTCTCCTCTATTTCTCAGGAACCTATCAGAACCCGTTAGTGGTTTATGACACAAACGGGACTCTCGACAATACGGCCGATGACCGATTTGTTTCGACTGCTACATTTGCCGATCGTGATGGCAGCGGCAACGTCGTTGCAGAATACCTGCGTTGCGCTTATGAAGATCCCAACACCGGCGATGTCTGGATTGGGCATGGCGAGGGTGTCTTCCGTCTATCTCCGAAAGCGTTCATTCAAAACGGCGGAGGTGTGAACCGTATAAAAGTGGCGCGTAACGACGGCACCGGCCAAGCCGATTATCTTCTTTCCGGAGTTTCGATAAATTGCATCACTGCTGATCCCTCCGGACGCAAATGGTTTGCAACCTTGGGGGGAGGAATCGTCATTACATCTTC
>JAAVCU010000029.1 GCA_014802175.1 Bacteroides sp. | reverse complement strand
TAACCCCATATCGCGATTAGCATTTCATCGTAGAAAGCTTCGGAATTGCCACGCTTCATTGCATTAGCTGCCTTACGCAATCGTTTATTGGCAATCTTGTTGGCACGCCTACTATTGAATGCTGCCATATCAGCATGCAGACTGAGATAACGCTTATATGCAACCATCGAGCCAATCAATATCACAAACGGAATAATAAAGAACAGCCAATATGGGAATCGATAAATCATGGGCTTTATCTCCTTCTTCAAATCGCCAATCTTGATAACTTCCAATGTAGGATCAAATTTAAGACGGGAGTTGGTCTGGGATTTAGCAGAAGCCTTACCTTTACCTACCGTAATACTATATTCCGTAGAGGAAGTAGTTTCATATTTTCCTGTTGAAGGATTGAAATAAACAAGATTGATTGCCGGAATCTTGAATTCACCCTCTTCAAGAGGCATAAAAGAATAATCGAAAGAGGAGGATCCTGACACATTCGATGAGCCAACTACATCCTTCACCTCAGTTTTGGGCGTATAAACCTCAATTTCAGAGGGGAAGATAGTAGCCAGATCAGGCATCTGCACATACTTAATATTACCGGTTCCGGTTATAATATACTCAATTGAACCGGCCTGATTAGTCTTAAAATCGGAGGACTTAAGTTGTGACGAGATTGTAAACCGCCCTACTCCACCGGAGAAATCGGCTGGTTTAGGAGATGGCAGGGGTTTTACATTTACAGTAAGATCGTTGGGCGTCACATTAAGTTGCAGTGGTTTGCTCACAGCCATACTACCCCAGAACGGATCGTGGTAATACTCTCGCTGATCAACAGAAACAGTGTAAGTGTTACCTATAACTTTAAGTTGGCCTGTCATCTGAGGGAATATGATGTAATGGGCAATAACAGCTGTTGCATACGTTTTTCCATTCAACGTTTCATAATCAAGTTGATTGGATACAGCCTTAGACTCCTCCACTACAAATCCATCAAACTTCGGGGCAGCAGTTGCTCCAATGAATTTGATTGCATCGTAAGTAGTATAGAGTTTAACAGTATAGACCAATGCCTGCTGTTCGTAAACAGTAGACTCGGTGATTGAAGCTTTCATAAATAGATTGCCATCACCTTTGCCGATAAATTTCGGTTTATCGGAATCATCAGAAGCCCCGGTCTGCGCCCCGTTACTTCCCGGCGCATTTTGATTCTTGGCTTCCGCTTTGCCTATGGTATATTTAATCTGATTACTTTTTACTCCACCAACGCTTACCGGACCGAATGTATACGTACCCTCTGACGTAGCGCGCAATGTCACGGTCCAGGTGTTTTGCGTAGACTGTGTAACCTTACCATTCACACTGGTCATGGAACTCATCTGACCCGTATGATCAAAATAGATAACTTTCGCTCCACCCACATTGGAAGGCACATCCGGTTTACCATCAATATCGGTAACCTCGATAGTGATGTAAAACCTGTCGCCTACAGTAATTCCGTTTTGTCCACGTGGCGCAGATTCATAAATCTTCACCGACCCGGCTAAGCCTGGAAGGAAAGCTACTAATAAAGCAACTGATAGAATAAATATCCTTTTACACATGACGTATTATTTCTTGTCCATTTCAGTATATACAACTGTTTACTGCAATTTCTACTTTGAACTATTGTTAAATATCAATAGGTGTAATCCTCACGGTAGATGACTTAACATTAACCGATACAGGTTCCGACCTTAAGATCTCATATTTTCCCGATTTCGGATTAAAGAAGCTGAATTCCACAGGGGAAATCAGACAATTCTTTAAATCAGTGGGAATAAATTCACATTCAAGAACCTTTCGCGACACTACACATCGCCCATTATAAAGATAATCATTAGAATCGCTCACCGACTTCAACACACATCCTTGCTTGAACGAATCATGATAATCAGGCATAGTATCATCTCCGATCAAACCCTCCCCCTCTATCGTGATAATGGCAGTTGCCGGTTCGTTGATTATAATCTCACCTCTCGGTATGGTTACCTCGATTTTATAATCGCCAACAGCTCCTGAGAAAGATGTGATCCCCTCCACCATTGGTAACTTTTTCACCTTAACACGCGTCTTTTCCCCCTGAACGTCCACGAATTCACTTCTGTGTGTTCTTACCGTTCCCCAGAATGGATCACGAACCACTACCGGTTCATTGACCGACAGTCTGTATGATCCCGCATTTATAGCATACTTTCCTTCATCCTTAAACATGATGGCATACACTCCAAGCGGATAAGCTGCATATTCCTTATCTTTGATTTTCTTGTGCGTGGCGCGTGGCATCTCATTCACTTTTGCGAAATAAGCGAATTCTCCTTTATCAACAGAGACCGGAAAAATCTCTTCAAATCCGTTGAGATTTGGATTGGTGGTGTAGAGCCATATCGTCAATAATCCGGATTCATTACTGAAATATTCCTTTTTATCAAATTCAGCAGTTATGATGAACTCATCATTATCTACAATTTTACCGGCTGCATTACTAATGAATGCAACCGACAAAAAAGTAAATAATACAACTCTGCTGAATAGACTCATCTGCTTACCATTTTTTTCTTGCAGAACCTTGACCAACCGATTTATCTCCCTTATTGGCGCGATTCACACGCGCACGCGTCTGGTTTTCTTTATTATCTATGGCCTGCAGGATCTGATTAGCTGTCTGCTGACTGATATTATTCTCCTTCTGCTTCTGATCCTGTTTATCCTGATTCTGGTTCTGCTGATTTTGGTCTTTGTTTTGATCTTGATTCTGATCCTTATTCTGATCTTTATCCTGATTCTGCTGATCCTGGTTCTGATCTTTATTCTGATCTTGCTTATCCTGATCCTGATTCTGAAGTTGTTTTTGAGCAATCCTCAGATTCTTTCTTGCTGAATTATCGTTAGGATCGATTCTTAAAGCCTGCTTATAATACTCTATGGCCTTTTTGTAATCCTTGACATTGAATTCAAGATTCCCGAGATTATAATTAGCCTTTGAAGCGAGACCCGGTTTCTCCTTTGCTTGAGAAGCCACCGCCGACAGATTAGTGCGGGCATTATCCAATAAACCTTTAGCTTTAGGTGTTGTATCCTGAGGATTAGTCACCTGTTTGATTTGCGAAAGGCCGAGATTATAACGACCCACTGCAGACTGGGCATTAACTCCTAACGCTTCCTCATATTTCTTTGCCGCCTCACCGAACTTACGTTCCATATAAAGTTTGTTACCTTCATTGATGAGTTTTCTCTCGGCGCGTAACGATTCGGCATTAGCCACACCCGTCCCTGCAATCAAAAAAGTTGCAATCAAAAATAATATATGTCGATACATATTCAACTTCATTTTTTACCCTCTTTAGAGAAGAATGTGAATTTATCAAGCCATCCTATCTTTCGGTCAAGCACCAGAATATCGAGCACTATCAATATCAGTGCAATCCATGCGAATATGGGGAAAAGCTCATCATGCTGCGCATAAACACTCGACTCCATAGCGGATTTTTTCAATGTGTCGAGCTGCTTATCAAGTTCATTAAGTGCATCCTTATTAGAGGCATTAACATATATACCTTTTCCGGCTTTGGCTATATCTGCGGCAAGATCCTCATTGAGAGCTGTTCTAACCGGCTCACCCGTCTCATCATCAATCAACGGCGAACCATTGATCACCAATGGAACGGGGGTAACACTACCCACTCCTACAACATCAAGTTGTATACCACTCTTAGATGCTGATTTTGCAGCTCCCATCACACCTTCCATGTCATCAAGTTCCTCGGCATCTGTGATAAGGATTATTGCCTTGCCTATATTCTTATCTTCACTGAAAGATGATGAAGCCATCTCTATAGCGGCAGAGATATTGGTTCCCTGGTCTGAAACTTGAGAAGGATCTATGGAATTCAGGAACATCTTCGCCGAAACATAATCGTTGGTTACCGGAATCAATGTGTAAGCAGAACCGGCATACATCAACAATCCAACACGATCGTTATCCAGACGATTAATTAATTTCTCAAGAGTAAGCTTGGCCGTACGCATACGATCGGGACCATTCGGATCATCAGTAGCCGAAGCAAGCATGGAATTGGATGCGTCCATTGCTATGATAACCTCGATACCCTCTTTAGTAGTCTTCTGATTCTTAATTCCACCCCATGGACGAGCCAGAGCTATGATAAGGAAAGTTAACGCCAGCATCTGGATAGCCAGTTTCAATGGCGGCTTATAAGGCGACACCAATGGCATCAGAGTGATAAGTGAATCAATCTTACCGAATTTCTTAAGATTTTTCTTCCGCGCATATCGTGCCCACAAATACAAGAAGCAAAATACGGGCACCAATATCAGAAGAAGCAATATATGTGGATATGCAAAACTGAACATAACTTAAACTTTATGGTATTCTGCGAAGAATTGTATAACGCAACAATAATTGAAGACCTAATGCACACAAGGCCAATACAATCCATGGCATGAAGTTCTCCTCTGTCTGTACAATTCTGTTCACATCGAGTGTGGTCTTTTCAAGTGCATTGATTTCCTCAAAAATGTCTCTGAGCATCTTAGCATCCGTAGCTCGGAAATATTTACCATTGGTAAGCGATGCAATCTGTTTCAGCGCACTCTCATCAATTTTAGTCTCCATTGTGGTCGTTGAGAAACCATAAGGATCGGTAATCTGAATGCTCCCGTTTGTGCCCACACCAATAGTATAAATCTTTATTCCCTTTTCTTTTGCAATCTGCGCTGCGGTGGAAGGTGCTACATCTCCTGCATTATTCGTTCCATCAGTAAGAAGAATTATACTTTTAGACTTAGCCTTTCCGGAGGTCAGACGATTCACTGCACTTGAAAGTCCATCTCCAATCGCCGTGCCATCATTCAGCATTCCTGTCTTTATCGCCGAAATGGCATTTATCAATGCAGGCTTATCATTTGTTAACGGCATAAGAGAAAGTGTCTCACCGGAAAAAACAACCAGACCGATATTATCATCCGTGCGTTGATTCACAAACTTCTGCGCAACTTCCTTGGCTACATCAAATCTTGTGGGTTTAAGATCAGTTGCAAGCATAGAACTCGAAATATCCATAGCGAGCACGATATCCGTACCTTCTACCCTTGACGTGCTGTGAGAATCATGAGTCTGCGGACGAGCAAGCGCCACAATAATCCCACCGATCGCAATCAATTGCAAGGCGAAACAGAAATGCATAAGATATACTTTCCAAGAATTACGCACTTTTCTGAAAGCGCGCACCGATGACACTCCTATCGCCGGATTGGAATTTCGCCATTTCCATATATACCATGCAATCAACGGCACATACAATAGAAACAGCAATAATATGTAAGGATGCTTCAGCATCATTTTTTACCTCCTTTCTGCGATTTCTTCACATCTTTCTTATTTCCCTTTTGGCTTTCCGGTGAATCTTCAGACTCCTCAACCGGCACAGGTTTTGTCTCTTCCACAAATTTACGTGCATTCTCGAAAGAGGCTATATTGTCATCAGGCAACGGTCTTACCTTGGCAAACTTCACAAAGTCTGCCATGTTCAGAATCTGACGTATATAGTCACGTTTATCGCGCAATTCCTTGTTATTCTTCATTGCTCCGAGAATCTGGCGAGATGTCATCTCCATAGCATTGATGCCAAATCTTCCGAACATATACTTACGTATAATGTCAATAAGATCGGTATAATACTCTTTCTCCATTCCATTCTCCCAAAGTTTTTTCCCTTTGAGTTCCTGCAGAGCGCTAACCGCAATCTCGTAAGGTGTGGGTTGAGGTTTCTTTGCAAGCAGAGTGCCATCTTTCTTATATTTCAGCCAAGCGTAAATGAATGCGACTATAGCCAGAATCAAAAGGAGCACAATCCACCAGTAATCTATCATCCAATCCGGGACAGCATCGAAGATTGATGAATTTTCCGGATCCGACACATTTGCATAATCATCAATCGGTGTCTCAGCATCAACCACAACAGGCACTACTTTCAGAGCCAAAGAATTGGATCTTACAGTATCCTTACCTATTGCAAAAGCAATTTCGGGAAGTTTATAGAACCCCGAATCAAAAGACTGCACAGGCACCTGATAGTCGATCTTCAGTCTGCCATCTTTTTCAACAGTGTCAATCTTGACCGGTGCGCGAAACTCCACACTATCTCCACAGACACCAATAATTCCATTCTCTTTGATTTGGGAGAACAATGGAAAATTACCCTTTAAACCCTTCTCCTGATTCACAGTAAGGCGCAAAAGAGTCTGGTGCCCCATCAGCAATACCGCTGAATCAAGTTCCGCAGATATATGCATGGGAGCAGCCGACAACTGCAACGCTCCTATGAGCGCAACCGCTAATGCTATGAATATTTTTCTTAATCGCATTATCTTAAAATTTATTTCGCACCCCTCCGGCGGAACAGACCAAGCAAAGCTTTTACATAGTCCTCATCGGTAGTTACCGAAGCAAGATCAACGCCGCTACGAGTAGTGATTGAAGTCAATTTCTGCTGCTGATCATACCAATCTTTGGCATAAGCCTTACGCACATAAGATGAAGAGGTGTCGATCCATCGGTCCTGGCCGGTTTCAAGATCCTTTATCCTAATCAATCCTACATTTGGCATCTCGGCATCTCTCTTGTCATACACCTGAATTGATGCGAGATCATGCTTCCGATTTGCAATCGACATACTCTTGAAATAATCGTGATCATCTATAAAATCACTGATAAGGAATGCCGAGCATCTCTTCTTTATTGCATTCGTCATAAACTGAAGTGCAACATCTATATTTGTGCCGGTGCTTTCAGGTTCAAAACTGATAATCTCTCGTATTATCAAAAGTATATGTTTCTTTCCTTTTTTAGGGGGAATGAACTTTTCGATCTTATCGCTAAAGAAAATTACGCCAACCTTGTCATTATTCTGAATTGAAGAGAACGCGAGTGTGGCGGCAATCTCTGCCATTCGCTCCTTCTTCAGATCTCCGCGTGCACCGAAGTTTCGACTTCCGCTGACATCTATAAGCAACATTACGGTCAGCTCCCTCTCCTCTTCATATACCTTTACATAAGGTTTATTATGCCTTGCCGTCACATTCCAATCAATATCACGGATATCATCGCCGGGTTGATATTCCCGGACTTCGGAAAATATCATTCCGCGTCCTTTGAAGGCACTATGATATTCACCCGCGAATATATTCTGACTCAATCCGCGGGTTTTTATCTCGATTTTGCGTATTTTCTTTAATAACTCGTTAGCATCCATATTATGGAACCACTACTTTATCAAGAATATCAGTGATCACTTCATCGGTGGTGATGTTATTAGCCTCAGCCTCGTATGTCAAACCAATTCTATGACGCAACACATCGTGACAAACTGCTCTGACATCTTCCGGAATCACATAGCCACGACCCTGAAGGAAAGCATAAGCGCGCGATGCAAGAGCCAAGCTGATGGAAGCACGCGGAGAAGCACCGAATGAAATAATGCTCTGTAAGTCGTTCAGTCCGAAACGCGACGGTTCACGAGTAGCAAAAACTATATCAACTATATAATTCTCGATCTTCTCGTCAAGATATACTTTCTGCACGATCTGCTGTACCTCAGTAATCTCCTGAGGATCAATAACAGGATTTACAGAAACCTGCTCTCCACGAATATTCTGACGAATAATGATCTTCTCCTCATCTTTATTCGGATAACCGATAACCACCTTGAGAAGGAAACGGTCTACCTGCGCCTCAGGAAGAGGATAAGTACCCTCCTGCTCTATCGGGTTCTGGGTAGCCATCACGAGGAAAGGCTTCGGCAATTTGAAAGTCTCATCGCCGATTGTCACCTGACGTTCCTGCATCGCCTCCAGAAGAGCACTCTGCACCTTCGCCGGAGCTCGGTTAATCTCATCTGCCAATACGAAGTTTGCGAAAATTGGACCTTTCTTAACTTCGAACGACTCACGCTTCACACTATAAATCTGCGTTCCAAGCACGTCAGCAGGGAGCAGGTCCGGAGTAAACTGAATACGGCTATATTTTGCAGAGACAAGACTCGCAAGCGTCTTAATCGCCAATGTCTTAGCCAATCCCGGAACACCTTCAAGCAGAATGTGTCCGTTGCAGAGCAATGCTATCAACAGACTGTCGACAAGGTGTTTCTGACCCACAATTGTGCGATCCATACCTGTGCGGATCATACTGACAAAACTGCTTTTCGATGCAATCAGGTCATTGAGTTCTCTGATATTTATGCTTTCTTCCATGATTATGGTTTATTTAATTTAAATTTCTTTTTAACTGAGCGACTTGTATAAGTTAAGATGCTTACGCCCTTAAGTCATTTCGGTTGCAAAAATACTACATTATAATTAAACGATACAATCCACTCTGTTAAATAACCTTTAACGTTTTTAAAAAACACAAAATAGGGAATAGAATTTCACACTATTCCCCATTTCCAATAAGTTATTGCTGAGAAGCAGCCAGTGAATTCCACCCTTGTGCCGTGATTGGTATTTCATTGCCATCGCGAGTCACCATTGCTGCACCTAAATTTGGCTCGGTAACATAACCGATAATTGAAACTCCCTTCAATTTCTCAACCTTATCATGCTCAGTCAATGGCACTGTGAATAAAAGCTCATAATCCTCTCCGCCATTCATTGCGGTCATTACAAGATTCATATTAAGCTCTTCAGCCATAACGGCGGTCTGATAATCGATCGGAATTTTATCTTCATAAATTCGACATCCTGTGTCAGAGGCCTTACAGATGTGAAGCAACTCTGAAGAAAGGCCATCACTTACATCCATCATCGATGTCGGCTTGATACCATTCTCTTTCAACATTGCAACAATATCTTTTCTTGCTTCAGGTTTCAATTGACGCTCGAGAATATACTCCTTCCCTGAAAAATCCGGTTGGAAATCCTTACCCTCTTTAGATTGAGCGGCAACTTGATTCTCTCTTTCGAGGAGCTGAAGTCCCATATAAGCCGCACCTAAATCTCCACTGACACATATCAAATCGGTTGGTTTAGCTCCAGAACGGAACACTGTCTCACCCTTCTCTGACTCTCCGATACAGGTCACACTTATAACAAGGCCGGTTACAGATGCGGAGGTATCACCACCCACAAGATCTACTCCATAGATCTCACAAGCAAGTCGGATGCCCGCATACAGCTCTTCAATATGTTCAACCGTAAATCTACTTGAAACACCGAGACTGACTGTGATCTGCTTCGGAGTTCCATTCATGGCGTAAATATCACTGAAATTAACAATCGCCGATTTATAGCCAAGATGCTTCAGCGGAACATACCTTAAATCGAAGTGTATTCCTTCAAGCAGCAGATCAGTCGTAACCAGAACTTCTTTATCTCCGAAATTAAGAACAGCGGCGTCATCGCCTACACCTTTTTTCGAAGACTCGTTACGCAAAGGAAAATCCTTGGTGATTCGGTCTATAAGACCGAATTCACCAAGCGATGATATTTCTGTCTGATTGTTTTCCATATATTAAATCAAACGTGGTTTACATTCTCTCAAGCATCTGCTTGATTACTGTGGTCATTACAGGCTGAGCCTTAACCGCAGCTTTCTGCACCTCCTCGTGAGTCGGCACTTCCTTGATATCCTTGCCTCCGAGATCAGTAATTACCGACACACCGAAGACCTTCATGCCGGCATGGTTTGCAACGATAACCTCCGGCACAGTTGACATTCCGACAGCATCGCCACCGATAATACGGAAATACTCATATTCAGCCGGGGTTTCGAATGTAGGACCGGGCGTGCCTACATAAACGCCATGCATGAGTCGGAGATCATTGTCGCGTGCAATATCATCTGCCATATTAATGTAAGCGGCACTGTATGCCTCTGTCATCGCCGGGAAGCGTGGTCCGAGTTCATTATAGTTTTTGCCACGCAACGGATTCTCCGGGAAAAGATTGATATGATCTGTAATGATCATAACATCTCCTACGCGGAATTCTTTGTTCATTCCGCCGGCAGCATTACTTACAAACAGAGTCTCGACTCCTATCTCTTTCATGACACGAACAGGGAAAGTAACCTCCTTCATGTCGTAACCTTCATAATAGTGGAAACGACCTTGCATAGCCATGACATATTTGCCACCGAGGTTACCGAAAATAAGTTTGCCGGAATGACCTTCAACGGTTGACACCGGGAAATTCGGGATGATGTGGTAATCAAGTTCCTTCTTTATTTCGATATGATTTACAAGGTCTCCGAGACCTGTACCGAGAATAATTGCGATCTTAGGCATCTCACCTACTGTCGATTTGATAAACTCGGCTGTTTCTTTAATCTTCTCAAGATATGACTTTTCCATTATCTTTGATTTAGGGTTATAAAAATTAGTTTGCCTGCACAGAGGCATTCACTCATCGTAATAACAAATAACTTCGGAGAATTGTTATTCGCTCTGGTCAATTTGTTTCTTAAGATCTGATATGAAATCTGAGCTGTCAAGACCGTTTACCATTCTGACTGCAATCGGCATAAAGAATGTAAGAGGCTTCAACGGATTCGGGAAATATGGGTTATACGACAACCTGACAGCATCTTTTTCTGTAGTAAGAATTATTTTTCTCTCTCCGGGGAGTGAATTAAATAATTTTTCAATGTTTTCAAGATCTACTCTCGAGAAACTATGATGATCAGGGAAATGATAGACCTTAGTCTTGAATGGATACGACTTGAAGTACCTCACAAATCCTCGTGGATTAGCAATACCTGTCAGCAAAAGAACTGTGTCGTTTTTAGTAAGATTTGCCAACGATACACTATACGGTTTATCGTCGGGAAAGACAGGAAGAAGCCCACCCTGAATATATCGTGAAAAATATAGCTTTTGAAACGACATCAGATCCAGATGTTTCTGAACAAGACGGAAATCGAGCGGGGTGATATCAGTCGGACATTTTGTCACGATCACCATGTCTGCCCTATTGATCTGATGAAGATTCTCACGCAGTCTGCCAAGAGGTAAAAGGTGGTCGGAATATACCGGTCGGTTATAATCCATCAGCAGCACAGACACCTTAGGCTTAACATAACGATGTTGGAAAGCATCATCAAGCACTATTAGCTCAATATCCGGGAAAAGGCGCATCAACTCCTTGATACCTTTCCTACGGTTCTCGCATACCGCCACTTTCACCTTTGAGCCATACTTATTGTAAATCTGCAATGGCTCGTCGCCAACGCTCTCGGGAGTGCTGTGAGAATTGGCAACTATGAAACCTTTTGTTTTTCTTTTGTAGCCCCGACTCAGCACCGCTGTATTATACTCCGAGGACAACATCTCAACAATATATTCCGTATGCGGAGTCTTACCGGTTCCCCCTACAGTTATATTACCGATACTCACCACAGGCACATCAAATTTCTCCTGCGGAAGGATACCGGCATCAAACATCCAGTTACGCACGGCTGTAATCCCCCCGTAGATCCACGAGAAGGGCGTCAGAAAATATTTCAGAATCCTATTCTTTGTATCAGCCGTCATGTTCTGAATAATTTTGCGTCGTTCTTACTTACCTAACACTACTTCAAATTCAGGCATTCTGGCCAAAACTTTGTTACGTGAAAGGATATTATCTATAAATTTCAAACCATCGGCAGTAATATTATCACTCCCGGCATTAATCATCAATTTTGCGATATTCAATTCGCCGGCAGGAATCATATCCCAAATCGAAGGTTTATATTCCGGATAAACAGCCACCTCGTACTTATCGTAAATATCAGCTTTCTTTGCGGTCCACTCAATGGCATCTCCGAGAGAACCGAGAGAATCGACCAAACCGATCTCTTTAGCCTTCATGGCGTTCCACACTCTGCCCTCGGCTATATTCATCACCTTCTCTTTGCTGAGTTTACGTCCTTTTGCAACGCGGCTAATAAAACGGTCATATCCCTCTTCCACATAACGTTGAAGAATTGCAAGCTGCTTCTCATCCATAGGTTTATACAATGAGGGGAAAGCAGCCGCCGGATTCGTGGAGATAGTCTCGAAATTAACACCCAATTTTTCAGTCAGTCCCTTGGCGTTAGGTATCAATCCGAATATACCGATAGATCCTGTTATGGTCAAAGGATCCGCATATATCTTATCGGCACAGCATGAGATCCAATATCCGCCAGACGCGGCGTAGTCACCCATTGACACTGCGAGAGGTTTGCCTTTCGACATAAAATAGTCCAATGCTTCTCCAATCTGGTCGCTACCGAAAGCCGAACCCCCGGGTGAATTTACACGTAACACCATACCCTTGACATTATCATCTTCTGCAAGAGATGTGATGATAGGCACAAGCTTCTGATAATTGATGCCGGTGGATGCGCCGTCCACAATCTCACCTGTAGCATAAAGCACTGCTACTCTATTCTTACTTGTGTAAGCATTACCCCAAGGTGTTTGCCCTACAAGATCGGAAGGTGAGACAAAATTAAGTTTCTTCTTATCAACATCGATTAATTTTGCAAGCCGCTCATCCATGGTGCGCTCATATACAGCCTCATCAACAAACCCGGTTTTAACTGCTAAATCAGCTGAAGAGAACATCAATCCATTATTAACAAGGGAATCGATCTTAGAGGAACTTAGTTTCTTGCGATTCTCACAAATACCCTTCTTGATATAATCCCACGAAATTGAAAATAATGTGTCGAGCTGAGCTCTTGCCGGATCACTGAAATGAGTAGAGATATAAGGTTCTACTGCAGATTTAAATGTACCCACCTTAGCAACCTGAAACTCAATACCCAACTTATCCATCAACCCTTTGAAGAACATAGAAGTTGAGCCCATACCCTGGATCGCCATCTCTCCATAAGGATTAAGATAAATTTTATCAGCGAGTGAAGCAACGTAGTACGTACCGAGAGTGTATCCGTCGGCATACGCATAGATTTTCTTTCCTGATTTCTTAAAATCCTTGACAGCCTCACGGATGGCATTGAATGTAGCAGGAGATGCTATAGCCGCACCACACTTGATATAAAGAGCTTTGATGTTTTTATTCTCAGCCGCATCTTTCAAAGATTCAACTATTACATTCAGAGTCTGCGGCTTCTCAATATTCCCTTTTAACAAAGAGGCGTAATCCAAAGAGGTAGGAATCTCCGACTCTATAATATTTCCATCAAGTTCGAGTGTTAATATCGAATTCTTCGTAACCCCTACGTTTGCAGATTCACCATTCTTTGCTGCGATTCCGCCAATGATGCCGAATGTCACGATAACTCCTACTATTGCAAATATAAAAAGAGCAACCCATGTACCTACGAACGAGGACAACGTATTAAGAAAAAACTTTTTAAGCATAATTTAGATATATTCAAGTGTGTGTGTGGAAATTAATTATTGCCGATATCTTGCACCAGGGCTAAGCATCAGAAGCCAAGCTCCCTGATTATCTGTTTTATGCTATCGGCAAGCTTATTTGCCTCCTCCATAGTGTGAGCCTCACTGTATATTCTGATAATGGGTTCTGTATTTGATTTGCGCAAATGCACCCAACTGTCGGCGAAATCTATTTTCACACCGTCAATGTCGTTAACTTCCTCATTAGAGAAATGCTTCTTGACTGCTTCAAGAATTGCATCGACATCTATGTCCGGAGTGAGTTCAATCTTATTCTTGGCAATCTCATATTGAGGAAGATCAGCTTTGATTTCGCTAACTTTCTTTCCACTCTTTGCCATCAAGGTAAGGAACAGTGCAACTCCTACCAAGGCATCCCTTCCGTAGTGAATCTCCGGATATATGATTCCTCCATTACCTTCACCGCCGATGATTGCACCGGTCTCTTTCATTTTAGTCACGACATTTACCTCCCCTACAGCAGCTGCAGAATATTCGCAACCGTGGGCTTTGGTCACATCTCTAAGACCGCGTGAACTGCTTAAGTTAGACACAGTGGAACCGGGAGTATGACTGAGCACGTAATCAGCGATTGCCACGAGAGTATTCTCCTCCACAAACATCTCGCCGTTTTCCATTACTATTGCAAGACGATCCACATCCGGGTCAACAACAAATCCGACATCAGCCTTTCCTGACTTCATCACATCGGATATGGCTGTGAGATTTTGTGGTATCGGCTCGGGTGTATGCGCAAATTTACCATTTGCCTCACAATTAAGCTCTATAATATTGTTTACTCCCAGGGCTTTCAGCAAAGCCGGGATAATTTCACCACCTATTGAATTGATTCCATCAATCGCCACTGTAAAATCGGCAGAAGCAATAGCCTCGGCATCAACAAGCTGAAGAGCCTTTACCAATTCGATATGTTTAAGCGCCCAAGTATCGTTCTTCAACTCTTTACCAAGTTCCAGAACATCCGCGAAAGTATACTCATCATTATCAGCGCGGCGGATAATCTCTTTACCCTCGGCATCCGACAGGAATTCACCATTTGAGTTAAGGAGCTTCAAAGCATTCCATTGAATCGGATTGTGGCTTGCTGTAATGATGATGCCACCGCAAGCATTTTCACCGGTCACTGCAAGTTCGGTTGTAGGAGTAGATGCTTTACCGATGTTGATAACATCAAAACCCATTGACATTAATGTACCTACAACCAGATTCTCAACCATTTTCCCCGACAGACGTGCGTCTCTACCAACCACGATGGTATTACTTGTACCTCTGTACGAATCTCTAATGAATGAGGCATAGGCTGCTGTGAACTTAACCACATCGACTGCACTTAAACCTTCTCCCGGTTTTCCGCCGATAGTTCCTCTGATTCCTGATATTGATTTTATTAATGACATATCGCAATATGAGTAAATTAAGTAAGTTCTAAAATTAAAACGCTATATGTACTTAGTAAATAGCTTTAAAGTATCGGATATTGTAAAGATAAGGGATACACTGACTTTGTTCCGAGAGGAATCCCTCAGGCGATTTCACGATCAAATTAACCTCACAGTTATAACCGAGATATTCCAATGGTAGTTGTATACCTTCGCCATACTGAGTGGTCGAAGACAACACATTGTTACCGAAAACGAAGCTGGCACTGCTGTCGTCTGCGTTTTCAGCATTCCCTTCCCATGTCTGCACTCCGGTCAGCTGATAGTTCTTGATGTTCATTCTCATAAATCTGAAATAAACAAGATCTCCGGATTCCGGTTTGGGATCGTTTTCACCTACGTCACCTTTGTTTATTACCTGCATATAAACAAAACCATCCCCATCCATCTTGTAATATGGTGCATCAGAACCAACCTCAAAATTACCATCTGCGGGCACATCAAGGCAGACCTCATTCTGTGCAAGATACCAGTTTACTGCATGTTCCTCCTCAGTCAAAAGTTCAGAATAACTTTTGCTGTCCTCACATGAGGTTGTAGCCATACCGGTAGCAAAAGCCAAAATTAGAAGTCCTATTTTATTGAAAATTTTCATCTTTAAAATTTTTAATTTCTTAGTATTATATATCCTGCAGATTTAAAACGTATGTTTTTACTCTGTCTTTATTTCAAGTTTCTCTATCCGCTTCGGCAGATATTTGTCATAGTCAGAAAGATGCTCAATGAATATCTTTCTGCACTCCTCGAGACTCCCTTTAAATTCACCCCCGGAAGCCTGAAGGTGTCCTCCTCCGTTGAAAAGGTCACCACAGATTTTAGACACCGGGAAGTTATGCTTACTTCTCGCTGAAACCTTTATGCAATCCGGATCCTCCCGCATAAAAATGGAATACACCATCCCTCGTATATTGAGAGGCTCATTTACCAACCCTTCGGTATCCCCCTTCTCATATTGATACTTATCAAGTTCATCTCTTCCGAGTGTTATCAGACAGCATCTATGTTCCGGGAAAATCTCAAGTTTATCGCATATTGCGTAAGACTTGAGTTTAAGGCTGTTATAACTGCATGCTTTAACACATTCAGTTATTATTTTATCTTTCTCCGCACCTTTCTCCATCAATTTTGTAAGAATCTCATAAACATCAGGATTCTTGCAATTCACTGTGAAATTCTGCGTATCGGTAATGAGTCCCGTCAAGAGACAAGTAGCAGCACTTCTGTTCAGATCGCTGTATAATCCACAAGCTGCTATGATCCTGAAAACCAATTCGCAGGTTGAAGACATTTCCGGATACGAAAATTGGACTACACAATCCATATCCGGCTCCTCATGATGATCAATCAGTATTTTGGGAGCTTTAGCTTCTTGGATGAGCGGGGCGAGATGATCCTGACGCGACGGTTTGTTGAAGTCACAACACAATATCAAATCACACTCGTCTACAAGGCGCGTACAATATGGGTCATGGCGGGTATATACCGCAATTTCGTTAAAATCAGGTAGAAATCTCAATGAACGAGGCGGAACATCAGGAACCACAACCGACGGCTGTTTTCCAATTGCCTTCAGAAGATGCCACAATCCCAAAGTGCTTCCGATAGCATCGCCATCCGGATGCACATGACAAGTGAGAACGATTCTCTCGCTCTCTTCAATGAGTTTTATAAACTCCTTTACTGATGTCGGATTTAAATATTTATCCATGCTTGTAATTTCAATCTGCAAAGATAATAATTATTCTATAATTGAACTTGAGAAATGCTATTTTTTATTAATTTTGCAAATAAATTCAATCATGGTCCAATAATAATTTGACTTTTTCTGAAGAAAACTACAGATAAAATGGCAACACACACTAAAGAGGAAAAGCTAAAGGCGTTCGGTGATTTTCTTGATGTACTCGACACTCTGAGAGTAAAATGTCCGTGGGACGCCAAACAGACAAATGAATCACTTCGCCCGAACACCGTGGAGGAAGTATATGAACTCGCCGACGCTTTAATTGCAGAAGATCAGCCAAACATACGCAAGGAACTCGGCGATGTGTTGTTACATGTTGCCTTTTATTCAAAAATCGGCGAAGAGAAGGGAGAATTTGATATCGCTGATGTGTGCAACTCTCTTGTTGAAAAATTGAAATTCCGTCATCCTCATATTTATGGTGACGTCCATGTGAACAATGCCGAGGAAGTATCTCAAAATTGGGAACAGATTAAATTAAAGGAGAAAAAGGGAAACAAGACCGTACTTGGAGGTGTCCCCTCCGCCCTACCGGCTCTCATTAAAGCAAACCGCATACAGGAAAAAGTTCAGAATGTAGGATTCGATTGGGAGGAGGCTCATCAGGTTTGGGGGAAAGTTAAGGAGGAGATATCAGAAGTTGAAGCTGAAATAACAAACGGCAATAAAGAAGACCTCGAAGGAGAATTCGGAGACTTGCTGTTTTCAGTTGTCAATGCCGCCAGACTTTATGGAGTGAATCCGGAAAACGCACTTGAGAAAACAAACAAAAAATTTATCAAAAGATTCAATTACATCGAATCTAAAGCAAAAGAAGCCGGCAAGAACCTGAAAGATATGACTCTCGCCGAAATGGATGAACTCTGGAACCAGGCTAAGAAACTATAACAATTATCGACTGACTGTGATACTTTGCATTACTGAGAAACCACCTGTAGCGGCAGACATTGCCCGCATAATCGGTGCCACCACCCGCCGGCAAGGATATTTCGAAGGTAACGGTTACTGCGTAACCTGGACCTACGGACATCTTTGCACCCTTAAAGAACCGGCCGATTACACACTGAACTGGCGTTCGTGGGCCCTTTCTTCGCTCCCAATGATACCACCCAAATTCGGCATAAAGGTAATTCCTCAGGCAAATAAAGAGACCCAGTTCAACACCATCAAAACTCTCATACAGCAATGTGATGAGATTATAAACTGCGGAGATGCCGGTCAAGAGGGTGAGCTAATCCAACGATGGGTTATGCAGAAAGCAGGATGCAACAAACCTGTAAAGCGTCTTTGGATCAATTCTCTCACAGAAGAAGCTATCCGGGAAGGGTTTGCACATCTTAAAGATCAGAAAGATCTTGAACCTTTATACACAGCGGGACTCTGCCGCGCTATTGGCGACTGGATTCTTGGCATCAATGCCACACGCCTTTATACACTTAAGTACAGTACCGATCGCCAGATTCTATCCGTAGGACGCGTTCAGACTCCAACTCTTGCTCTGCTTGTCAACAGACAGAAGGAGATCGAGAATTTTGTACCCAAAGATTCCTGGGAGCTGAAAACCACATATCGCGACACCCTTTTCACCTCACTTCTTAAACCATTCGACACTCCGGAGAAAGGTCAAGCGATTCTATCAGAAGTCAGCAAATATCCGTTCGTTGTTACTGATATTGAGAAGAAGAGTGGGAAGGAAGCCCCTCCCCGCCTGTTCGATCTGACCTCTTTACAAGTGGAATGCAATAAGAAATTCGGACTCAGCGCAGACCAGACACTAAAGACAATCCAGTCGCTTTATGAAAAGAAACTGGCAACTTATCCGCGTGTTGACACAACATATCTCCCCGATGATGTTTACCCGAAATGCAAAGGGATATTGAATGGTATCTCTCAGCATTATGCTAACGTATTGCAACCACTTCGCGGAGAAAAGTTACGCAAAAGCAAGAAAGTATTTGACAATTCCAAAGTCACCGATCACCACGCCATTATCCCTACCGGAGAGCCTTTGCCACCATCCTTAACAATGGATGAAAGAAACGTGTTCGACACTATTGCTCTCCGCTTTATTGCCGCATTTTATCCTGACTGCAGTTTCGAGCAGACAATTGTAATGGGTGAGGCTGATAAATATAAATTCAAGACTTCCGGAAGAGTTATAAATGATCCGGGATGGAAGTTTGTTTACCAGCAACGCAAAGGTATCACCTCGGAGGTCGATTCAGAAAAAGATGATTCTTCGAAAGATGATACTGCCATTCTCCCTGACTTTGCAAAAGGTGAATCCGGTCCACACACACCCACCTTGGCAAAAAAGACAAGTCAGCCACCCAAATACTACACAGAAGGCACTCTTCTGAAAGCAATGGAAACAGCAGGAGCAAATGTGGAGGATGAAGACCTACGCGATGCATTAAAAGCCAATGGTCTCGGGCGCCCGTCAACACGCGCTGCAATTATCGAAATACTCTTTAAACGCGGATATATCAAGAGGGAGCGAAAATCATTGCGAGCCACACAGGCCGGCATTGATCTGATCAATGTAATTCAGGAAGAACTGCTGAAAAGCCCTAAACTAACCGGTATTTGGGAGGGTCGACTCAGACAAATTGAACGCGGCGAATATAGTGCGGCTGACTTTATTAAACATCAGAAAGAGATGATCTCCGAGATTGTGTTGTCTGTGCTTCGCGACAACTCAAACCGCAGGATTGAAGCTCAACAATTAACCGAAACAGAAGCAAAACAAGAGTCTGCAACTAAAAAGAAGAGCGGTAAAACCAAGAAGAAAGAAAACAAACAGGAAAATAATGGCTAATGATCTTTTGATACAATTTATTATTGTAGGCATAATTTTGGCAGTGGCAATAGGCTGGATATTATATCGGCTTTTCTTCAAGAAAAAAAGTTCCGGAGGAAGTTGCTGCGATTGCGCTTTATCTGAAAACTGCTCTAAAACAAAGTCAGACAAGCGAATTTCCAACAAGAAATGCCCTTAGATAACACCGATCTATCATTTTACGTTATGCGAGTGTCTTACCAATTGCCATGAGTTGACAATATTCTGCCAAGCAATATATGCGGCCGGAGCAATTGATGCTATCGGATTCATATATGCCATTGCAATCCACACTGCCAGCACAGTGTTCTTTTGTCCGAGACTTTGCCCTCCTGACACGGCATCGCCAAATCTTTTACCTATGGTTCGACCTACCTTAAACTGCAGAAGGCAAACCACCAACGCGCCGACAACAAGTGAAATAACTGTGCCAAGAAGGTTATTATCCCACGTGTTTATAGTAAAGCTCACACAACTTCCCACTATGATAAATAGTGATACAGCCCACAGATAAAATGATATTGATTGATGACTCTCGATTTTAGAATGAATTTTAGGGAATACGTATCGCAAAAGCATCGCTATGGCTAATGGTCCTAAAATCAGTGGAAATACCTTCGAAGAAATAATCATCGTAGATTCTACAAAGGTTATCTCCGGATGGTCTCCGATAGCGGCAAGAATGAATGGTCCCGCCACAGCCACAAACGCATTACACAAAAGTGAATAAGTGGCTACAAACGATATGCTACCACCCAACATTGCCGTTATCACCGGAGCAGCGGTGGCCGTTGGAATAAAGATACATATGAATACCCCTTCTCCTACCGTATGATTCAGCGGCGAAAGTATGAAGTAAATACAAAACGCGAGAGCCAACTGCACAGAGATGAGCAACAGATGTTCCTTTCCCGGCTTTATATCCTTAATTTTGAGCTTACAATATGTGATAAACAGCATCATAAAGATGAGATAAGGCGACAGAAAACTGAGATATCCCATCCATTTATAAAAGACAGCTCCACCAACCATTGCTATCGGGAGCATAAGATTCTTTATCTGTTGTCGCGAAATATTCAACCTACTCATCGCTTACATCTCCCCTTTTCCTTCCCTTATAATTTCCGGTTCACCTTGTGTAAAATCCACGATGGTGGAGGGGATTGTACCCCCTTCTTCTCCCTCAACAATAAAATCCACTCTGTTGTCATAGTGTTCACTGATCAGCTCTGGATTTATTGCATAATCATCTTCGTCATACTCAATTGAAGTAGTGAGTAGCGGATGATTCAATCTTTCTGCAACCATCCTTATTGTATTGCAATCGGGAATCCGGACACCTACAATTTTTCTGCCTTTAAATGCCTTCGGCAACGTTGAAACTGAATTCAGAAGGAATGTGAATGCACCGGGTGTGTGATCCTTTAATAATCGGAATGCTTTATCATTAATTTTAGAATATTCAGCAGCCATGGGAATTCCGTCACACACTATAGACAGATTCGCCTTGTCGGGATTTATCCCCTTCAGTTTGCATATCCTGTCTATAGCCTTTGGATTTAGCGCATCGCAACAAATTCCGTATAGTGTATCAGTTGGAAAAATGCCGATCTCCCCATGCTCAAGCATAGAGCAAATTTCATCCAACTGCTTATCAGACGGTGAGTCATTCCAAATTTTAATAGTTTTCATACTTTCCAGTGTAAAATACTCAGCAAAATTAGCTAAATTTGCGCTGAAAAGCAAAAATCCATATTCATATATAAACGATCGAAGATGAAAATAGCGATATTAGCAGCAATGGATAAAGAGTTGAACCTTCTTCTCAATCTCATTCCGGAAAGAGAGGAACTCAACATCAATGGTAACACCTATTATAAAGGTAAATTACACGGTCATACCGTTATTGCAGGAAAATGCGGCATCGGCAAAGTTAATTCCGCACTCAATACCCTGACCATGATCCAGTCACAACAACCGGAATTGGTTATCAACTCGGGTGTGGCAGGTGGTGTAGACGGATCCTTGGGAATAGGATCTGTTTTAATAGCAGACGGTGTGGCCTATCACGACGTGTGGTGCGGTCCAGGCACAGAATATGGTGCAGCCGACGGATTCCCACAGATATTTACACCCGATTCGAATCTGCTTGCGACGGCACACCGCACATTTGCTGACAACAATGATGTAAAATTCGGGTTGATTTGCAGTGGAGATAAATTCATTCACCTTAAAGAAGAAGTAGACACTATCAAGAAAGAATTCAATAATGCCCTTGCTGTTGATATGGAATCAGCATCAATTGCACAGACATGTACCAAATGCGGAATACCATTTGCAATCGTCAGAGTGATGAGCGATACCCCCGGAGCAGCAGAAAACGTATCTCAATACGTAAACTTCTGGTCCGATGCACCGCAGAAAACATTCGAATGCGTGTCATCACTTCTAAAGGCTTTATAACTGAAAACACTATTAACCTGAATACTTGGGGCGGATGATGGATCCGCCCCTTTTTATAACCATGCGGGAAAACCAATAAGTAAATTTTAGTTTTCTCATAGGACGCAATCTTGGTCAAAATGGGATATTTTTAGACTTTTAAATATAAAAATATATTATTTATTGTTAATTTTGTAGTGAGTTTCTATTATAAATTAACACAGGTATATTCTAAACAAATCATATCTATATGAAAGTTAACAAGTTATGTCTATTGTCGCTGACATTTATGACTGCGGCAACGATTTTACCTGCCTGCAAAAAAGGCGATCAGCAGCAGCAGCAGACTGCCCCCGAACTGGCAGTATTGACTATCGGAGAAACCGATTCAAATCTTGAAACAGGCTTCCCTACATCACTTAGAGGAGAGAACGACATTGAGATTCGTCCTCAGATTTCAGGATTCCTTACTAAAGTTAATGTAGAGGAGGGTCAGAAAGTAAGTAAAGGGCAGGTCCTGTTCACCATCGATCAAGTATCACTCCAGGCAGCAGTAGATCAGGCTCAGGCCGCCGTTGCAGTTGCACAGGCAAATGTCAACACTGCTCAGACTAACGCAAACAACAACAAAATTCTGTTTGACAAGAATATTATCAGTGCACCGGCATACCAGACATCTGTTGATGCCCTCAATGCTGCCAAGGCTCAGCTTAATCAGGCAAACGCAGGGCTCGTTAATGCACGCAAGAATCTCTCCTACTCAGTTGTGACAGCTCCGGAAGCGGGTATCGTTGGTAAAATTGATTTCCGTGAAGGATCACTCGTATCTCCGTCAACTCTTCTCACAGTGCTTTCCAATAGCAGCGATATGCGTGCAGCCTTCTCGCTCAACGAGAAAGATCTTCTAAATATGACCGACAACGGTTCGCGCTCAATTCAGGAAGCAATTGCAAAAATGCCGGAGGTAACATTGCTGTTGGCTAATGGCGAGCGCTATAGCCATCCCGGAAAAATCATTTCCATCTCCGGCGTAATTGATCCTACAACCGGCGCCGCATCAGCGACTGCAATCTTCCCTAATCCTGACGGAATGCTCCGTAGCGGAAACACCGGTCAGGTACTCATCCCCTCAGTTCGCAATTCGGCAATCCTTATCCCCCAGAACGCTACCTTCGAAATTCAGGATATGAAATTCTGCTACGTAGTTGGCGATTCAAACAAGGTACACTCCACACCAATTCAGATCGCGGCGGAAAACGATGGTAAGAATTACATCGTAACCGGAGGTCTTAAGCCCGGCGATGTGATCGTGACAGAAGGTGTAGGTATATCAGTTAAGGATGATATGATCATCACTCCCAAGAAATAAAATTTTTGACCGATGAATTTATCAACATTTATAAACAGGCCGGTACTCTCGACCGTAATCTCGGTATTTATCGTGATCTTCGGTCTGCTTGGTCTGGCATCGCTCCCTATTGAGCAGTACCCGAATATCGCTCCGCCGACAATTCAGGTAACAACAACATACACCGGAGCAAATGCACAGAGTGTGCTCAACTCTGTGATCGCACCGCTTGAAGAACAGATAAACGGTGCTGAGAATATGGATTATATGTATTCTACAGCTGCTAACAATGGTTCCGCCACAATTCAGGTTTACTTCAAACCCGGCATGGATCCCGATATGGCGGCCGTAGATGTACAGAACCGTGTGGCAAAAGCCGCAAGCTTCCTCCCTTCCGAGGTTAACCAGGTTGGTGTGATCACACAAAAAAGACAGAGTTCAATGCTTATGGTTTTCAATATCTACGACGAAGCCCATAAATATTCACAGAACTTTATCGAGAACTACATGGCAATCAACATCATCCCTGTAATCAAACGTGTATCGGGTGTAGGTGATGCCAGTGTGATGGGTGCTGACTACAGTATGCGTATTTGGCTTAAGCCGGATGTAATGGCTCAGTACGGACTCATGCCCTCTGACATCTCAGCTGCCCTTGCAGAACAGAATATTGAGGCTGCCCCCGGTCAGTTTGGTGAAAGCGGCAACCAGAGCTTCCAGTATGTGATGCGTTATAAAGGGCGTCTGCAGGAGGAATCTGAATTCGAAGATATCATTCTGAGAGCCACTCCCGATGGAGAGATCCTGCGACTTAAGGATGTTGCTGATGTGGAACTCGGACGTCTCTCTTACGGCTTCTACTCCACTACCAACGGCCACACCGGTTGTGCCGCCATCATCTACCAGTCGCCGGGCTCTAATGCAACACAGGTTGTAAAGGATATTCAGGCGTTGCTTGATGACTTCCAGAAAGATGCTCCGGAGGGATTGAAGATTGTCACTACAATGAGTGTAAACGACTTCTTGTTTGCCTCAATCCATGAGGTGGTAAAAACTCTTATCGAGGCGTTCGTGCTCGTGTTCCTTGTAGTGTTCGTCTTCCTTCAGGATTTCCGCTCAACCATTATCCCTATGATTTCAATTCCTGTGGCTCTTGTCGGCACATTCGGATTGATGAATATCTTCGGCTTCTCGCTGAACCTTCTTACTCTCTCAGCACTTGTACTTGCAATTGCAATTGTGGTCGACGACGCCATCATTGTCGTCGAGGCCGTCCATGCCAAGCTTGACGAAGGTTACAGCTCGGCCCGACGTGCCTCTATCGATGCCATGAACGAGATTGCAAGTGCCCTTATTTCTGTAACTCTCGTTATGATGCTTGTGTTTATCCCGGTATCATTTATGGGAGGAACCTCCGGTGTATTCTATCGCCAGTTCGGTCTGACAATGGCGATGGCTATCGGACTTTCTGCTGTCAACGCCTTGACTCTGTCTCCTGCGCTGTGTGCAATCTTCCTTAAACCTCACAAAAAGGAAGACGAGGAAAAGCCGTTGAAAGAAAGAATGAAGGATGCTTACTCGGCCGCAGGCGAAGTTGTCAAGGAAACTTATAAAAAGAGACTTCGTCTTAAATTCCCTCCGATCATTTCACTTTGCTTCATAATAGCAGCTGTTACGTTCCTTGTGTTAGGATGGTATGACTTTGAGAATGTGCTCAAGAGCTCAATAGCAGTAATTATTGCAATCCTTGCCGTTATCGGAATGTTCTCCAAAGAGTTTATCGACTTCTTCAACAAAGGTTTCAACTCGCTGCTTCATGTCTACACAAAAGCTACTTCCTGGTTTATCAAGCATAAAGTTACAGGATTTGCAATTGCAGGCATTTGCATGGGAGTGCTTGTATGGCTTATGAGTACAACTGCGACATCAATGGTTCCACAGGAAGATACCGGTACAATCATGGGTGTTGTGGATATGCCTCCAGCTACCGCGCTTGAAAAGACAAAATCCATCATGGATCAGGTCGACAGCATTTGCGGAACCATACCTGCAATCGAAGTGCGTAATGCGATCACCGGATTCAGCTTTATCGGCGGTCAGGGTAACACGTACGGTTCATTCATTATTCGTTTGCGTCCGTGGGATGCGCGCGATGAAAAGACTGAAAGCGCCGACGCTGTTTTGGGAATGCTGTATCAAAAATGTTCGCAGATCAAGGATGGACGAATCATGTTCTTCGCACCCCCTATGATTCCGGGTTTCTCTGCCTCCAATGGTTTTGAGATTAAACTTCAGGATAAGACAGGTGGCGATCTTAACAACTTCTTCCAGGTATACCAGAAATATATCGCCGCACTGAATGCTCGCCCCGAGATTCAGATGGCATACTCTACATTTAACCCCACCTTCCCTCAATATCTTGTGGAACTTGATGTTGCCAAGATCAAACAGGCAGGTTTGACTCAGAATCAGATTCTGAGCGCACTTCAGGGTTATTATGGAGGTATGTACATATCCAACTTCAACCGTTTTGGTAAACTGTATCGCGTCATGATGCAGGCTTCACCTGAAGCACGTGTTTCTCCCGAGACTTTGAAACGAATCAAGGTTCGTAATGGTGCCACTATGGCTCCCATCGACAACTTCGTGTCTCTCAAACGAGTATATGGTCCTGACATCATCAACCGATTCAATATGTTTACTTCTATTGCCGTCACCGGTCAGCCGGCTCCCGGATTCTCATCCGGTGATGCAATCCGTGCTATCGAAGAAGTTGGTGCACAGAATCTCCCTGTTGGATTCGGCTATGAATATTCGGGTATGACTCGTGAGGAGGCTAAAGGTGGTAGCGGTCAGACAGCTTACATCTTTGCCCTCGTTCTTCTCTTCGTTTATCTCGTGCTTGCGGCACAGTATGAGAGCTACATTATTCCTTGGGCAGTTATCCTTTCTGTTCCATTCGGTTTGATGGGTACATTCATATTCGCTCGCTTCATGGGCATCGATAACAACATTTACCTACAGATTGCATTGATCATGCTTATCGGTCTGCTTGCCAAGAATGCCATTCTTATTGTGGAGTTTGCACTTGACCGACGCAGAACAGGTCTCAGCATCGTTCAGGCTGCAATCCAGGGTGCATCAGCACGTCTTCGTCCTATCCTGATGACCGGTCTTGCCATGATCATTGGTCTATTGCCTCTGATGTTCGCCACAGGTGCCGGTGCAAACGGATACAATGCCCTCGGATCCGGTGCCATCGGTGGTATGCTTATCGGTATGATATTCCAGCTGTTGATCGTGCCTGCAATGTTCGTTGCATTCCAGATTCTTCAGGAGAAACTTTCACCCCCGAAATGGAAAGACAAAGACAACACAGGTGTTTCTTCTGAGATTGAACAGTACAGTATAACCAGAGAATAAAAGAAATGAATAAATCAATCAGATATATATTGGTAATGATGATGACAGTTGCTCTCAGCAGCTGTCACATCTACCAGAAATACGAATTGCCCGACAACGGCAATGCACAGGTGCAGGATTACCGCAATGCGATCGAAGCTCCGGTTGATTCCACCTCATTGGAATACATCGGATGGGAACAGGTCTTTACAGATCCGATCTTACAAGGTTACATTCGCCGCGCTCTCGCACACAACCACGAGCTTAAGGATGCTTATAATAATGTTAAGATAGCAGAAGCTCAGCTCAAAGGTGCAAAATTGAGTTACTTCCCTTCTCTTGCCCTTAACCCCAATGGTGGTGCAGCAAGTTATGACGGAAGCAAGATGAATAACTGGACATATACAATTCCTCTTGCTCTGAATTGGGAGATCGATGCCTTCGGAAAAATCCTTAACCGCAAACGTGGGGCAAAAGTAAGTGTGGAGCAAATGCAAGACTACGAACAGGCTGTTAGATCTCAGATCATCTGCGGTGTAGCAAATACTTATTATGCACTCGTACTTCTTAAACAGCAGCTTGAACTCACTCAGCGCACATCTGTAATCTGGGCTGACCAGGTTGAGTCAATGAAAGCTATGAAAGAGGCTGCTTATGTGAATGAGGCAGCCGTTGTTCAGAGTGCTGCTAACTATTGGAACATCATGGGATCTATCTCTGATATCAAACAGAGCATAACCACCACCTCCAACACACTCTCAACGCTTTTAGGAGAATATCCGTCTGAATGGGAAGTAACATCTGACCTTTCCTTCTCTCTCCCGGCTGAGATATCCAAGGGAGTGCCGATGGCATACCTCGCAGTTCGCCCTGATGTAAGAGCTGCCGAAAGAGGTCTTGCAGCTGCATATTACACTACCAACAGTGCCAGGGCAGCCTTCTACCCTACCCTTTCTATTTCTGCACAAGGAGGTTTTACAAATCTCATGGGAGGATTGATCACCAATCCCGGAGTTTGGTTCGCTCAGTTAGCCGGACAACTTGCCGCCCCGCTCTTTTCTCGCGGACAAAACATCGCCACTCTCGAGGCTGCTAAAGCACGCCAGGAGCAAGCAATGAGCGCATTTGAGAAGACAGTGCTCAGCGCGAGCGCGGATGTCAGCAATGCTCTTGCTCAGATTAAGAATATCAGTGATAAGAAGGTTGCGGTTCAGAATCAGATCGATAATCTTGAGAAAAGCGTTGAATATACTCAGGAATTATTGACATTAGATTCCAAGACAACCTACCTTGAAGTGCTCACAGCACGCTCAAGCCTACTCAACGCACAGTTGTCAGGGCTTGCTTGCTGGCACACACAGGTTGCTGCACTAATCAGCCTATATCAGGCTGTAGGTGGTGGCAGATAAGATATTAACCTTTTAAAATCTATATTATGTTCCAGATTAGCCCACTCGCTTTTGTTCATCCGAACGCAAAGATAGGCGACAACGTCACAATTAATGCCTTTGCATATATTGATGACGACGTGGAGATTGGAGAAGGATGTGTGATTGGTCCGCATGTGAGCATCCGCTCAGGTGCGAGAATCGGTAAGAACAACAAATTCTTCGATGGATGCGTCATCTCGGCAGATCCTCAGGATTTTCGCTGGAAAGGAGAAAAATCTTATGTTGAGATTGGTGATAACAACTGCTTCCGCGAGCATGTGATAATCAACCGCAGCATCTTCGAAGGGAAGAGCACCAAGATAGGCTCTAATTCCTTCATTATGGCACAAAGTCACATCGCCCATGATTCAGTAATCGGCAACTACGTTGTAATCGGAAATGCAGTCAAGATTGCCGGATCTTGTAAAATCGGAAGCTATACGATTCTTTCATCGAATGCTCTCGTTCATGAAAATTGCGATGTTGCTGAATGGGTTCTCGTTAAAGGCGGATGTAGGGTAAACAGTAATGTCCCCCCCTTCACCATCATGGCACACAACCCTATCGGATACTTTGGTGTGAACGCGTATGTGTTGCGTAAAGGTAAGTTCTCTGAAGAGACTATTGACGAGATTGCCAAAAGCTACCGCCACATCTACCAGAGCCAGACATCACCGTTTAATGCAGTCAAGAGAATCTTGTCGGACGTAGCCGATAGTGAGGAGAAGAATGCAATTGTAAACTTCATCGTAGGGCACAACTATCAGTTGGCAGCCCTCCCTAAAGAATTTGCAGAAGCAGACTGATCCCCATAATACCAATAGACAATTGCGGGTTGCGACTTTGATAAATTAGTCGCAACCCGCAATTGTCTTAGATATTTTTGCAATATTACACGAGATTCATTAATTTTGTCGCCGACAAACTACATCTCTTATGGATCTAAAGAAATTACTCACCCGCACACTCTCCGGAGTGATATATTGTGCAATAATAATCCTCTGCATTTTTGGGGGCACATCAGCAGTAACCATAATGGCCTCGCTATTTGCTGTCCTTGCAGTAATAGAATTTACTAAAATGACAACCGGTCGTCTGCAAGGTAGAATCATTCCGCTCCTGCTTGATATAGCCGGAACTGTTTGTCTCTGCTGCAGCACATCCATTTATCCCATTGCGTTTTGGATTATCGTGATGATATGCAGATTCGTTGTAGAATTGTATATGAAAGATGAGAATCCGCTACGAAGTCTTGGCGTATCAGCGTTGAGTCAGCTCTATATCGGTATTCCATTGGGATGTATGGTTGCTATTGCAGATCTCAGCGCACGGACTGAGGCACTCCTGGCTGTATTCCTCTTCCTCTGGATAAATGATACAGGTGCATTCCTTACAGGTAGCCTTTTCGGACGACACAAACTTTTTGAACGTATATCACCAAAGAAATCGTGGGAAGGATTTATTGGAGGATACTTATTCAATCTCATTGCCGCTGCTTTATTTGCCATCTATTGCCCCCGCTTTTTTGAATTCGGACTCTATACAAGCAACAGCATCGGTTTCTGGCTTGGACTCGCCACAGTGGTAACAGTATTCGGAACGTGGGGAGATCTGGTTGAATCACTCATGAAACGCACAATGCACATCAAAGATTCCGGACACCTGATTCCCGGACACGGTGGAATTCTCGATAGAATAGATTCCCTACTTCTCGCCGCCCCGGCAGTGCTCGTATACATGCTCTTCACAGAAATGCTGTTGTAGTTCTACAACTTGATGACATAAACAAAACGCTCAATACATTCAAGACAGTATTGAGCGTTTTATTATTATATTATATTACTATCCGCTAAACAATAGTTAGTTAAGTCCAACTTCATGAAAAGCAGAAGTTGGACCTGCATTATTATGGAATCAGCCCTAATTTTTTTCATTCAAAAATTTTTAGCGGACAGCAATAAATGTATATCATTTTTTGAAATATCAAAAAATAATAGTAAATTTACAGCGTCATTCTTGGAATGAACATACATATTGATTAAAAAGAGGCGTTTTGCTATCTCTTATTGAGAAAACGTAGGAAATTTTCACAATGATGAGAGGATAACAGAGCGGTTCTCACGCTATAGCGTGGGCTGTTATTCCCGTATCTTCATCATAGGTTTCCTACGACCTTCTCAATAGATTGGGCAGATTCAGTCCACGTTTCTGCATCTATTAATGGTCGATTGGGCTGTAAGACCAAACTAATTATCTTTTTAATGAAAAAACTATTTATTCTTCTTTTTGTGGCACTTCAATGCTTCAACATTAGTGCACGCCAAGAGTATGAGCTAAGCTCTACTATTCCTGGTAAACAGATTAAAGGTGGGAAAATAAACAAGTCGAGACCTATCATTACAGCCACAGAAACAGAGGATACATGGGAATCAATTGGCATTGGAGAATGGACCGATGGCAACCTTATTTATTCTTCTACAGGATTACCGTGTGTGGATAATGCAGTGATAGAAAAATCCAAAACGAGACAAAATGTATATAGAATCTGGCCGTTCAGTTCGGAAGATTTGTATGTAGATTATGTAATTATTCACTGCGAAAGTTCTAATCATGTATATTTTGAGAGTTTTAGTTATATCCTAAATAATGAAAAGACAACATTTTTACAGGCCACTGAAGAAAATCAATCTACCATAAACGATAAATACCATTATGGTACAATTGATGAAGGTATTATTAGGATTCCTGTTACATCTTTTATTATTTACTATGATGATGATAAATCAAATCTATATTTATCTAAAGATGACACCAAAGAGTACATGATAAAAATGCCCGCCGGATTTGAATATACAGAATCTGCGAGCGGTGTTTATATGGGACTTACGTCTTTCAATGATTATATTACCACTAAACCTATCTCATTATTAAATGAGACCTCATGTGACGAGTTCACCTCGTTCGTGAATAATATGGAGATGGGAACATTCACTAATCTATATAAAGCGGTCGATATATCCATTGATAATCTTAAGTCACATACTTATCCTGCCGACTTGTCTAATGTAATTCTTATCACATTCACTGACGGTTTAGATATGGGATCGTTGGATGATAGCCCTTTCTTGAAAAATAAAGAGTATGCAGATTACTTGGCAAAAAAGATTGAGGAAACTAAGATTAGAGGCATTTCACTTCAAGCTTATTCCATTGGCTTAATGAGTGGAGATGTATTTGACGAAGAACAGTTTATGTATAATCTTAATTCTATTGCGAGTCAAAAAAAATCGGGAGAACAAGCGGAATCAAACATAGACTTTGTTTGTACAGTTAATGACACCCAGGGATTAGAGAATCAGCTTACCAAAATATATGAGAATGTAAATCGCCAAATTACAAAACGAGAGGTAACTATTGCTGTGCCAATGATGGAACACGAAAGCATAGTTCGGTTTACACTTGATGGCGTAGCTCAAAATGGCAAAAGGGTAAAAGATTCCCAAGTATGGTTTGAAGGTACTTTCAATCGCCTTGATATGACTCTGGATAACGTAATATATACAGGTTTCACTTCTACTTCTGGACAGACATTCAAAATAGAAAAAAGTAAAATTAAGGACAAGGGATATGATGTAGTGCTTCATGATTGTCATGATATTAATGGGAATTTATTAGAAGTTGGTCATGATAATATCGATCAATACATCTACATCCCTTCCCGCGACGATTATCAACATAATAGAGAAAATGCTAAAGGAAATGACATTAAAATTGAAGATTTAAAGTCATCAGTTGCAATCATGTTAGCATTAGATGCCTCAAAATCATTAGAGGAGAGCGATCAAGGCAATCTTTTCCCACTCGTTAAATCTTCTGCGTGCTCATTTATCAATCTCTTGGCAGGAAAATCTAATCCGTCCGGAATTGATAGTATTAACTATTCGGATATGACGCCATTTGAACGATCTGATTCCGATATAGAATTTTATAATCTTCAAGGAATAAGAATTAATAAGCCATCACAGGGGATTTATATTTGTCGGAAAGGCAACAAAGTATACAAGACTATCCTGAAATAATGATAAGATACTTATTAAAAAAAATTTGAGGATGTGCCACCAGCGCATCCTCTATTTTTATCCCCAACCGCGATGAAGCCTCTAATCGATTTTATACAATAGGCAATCCCTCAGAGCTTTTAAGAATAATTGAGCTGAACTTTAGCCTCTCAACGGGCGTTTAGAAATAGTAACATAAAATATTAATATGAAAAAGACACTGAAATTTTTCCCGATTCTGCTTATGGCGATCTTAGGGCTTTCGTTGGCAAGTTGTTCGGATGAAGATGACCCTATTTCTGCAAATGATCTCCCGGCTACGGCCCAGGCATTCATAGCGACTTACTATCCGGATGCGGCAGTGAGATCAGCCCAAATAGACAGCGACGAATACGATGTCCTGCTCTCCGATGGCACATCTATCGAATTCGACCTAAGCGGTATCTGGCAGAGCGTTGACGCACCCTTCGGTCAGACTGTTCCATCCGGATTCTACCCCGAGAATATCGACATTTATTTGGAAATGGATATGCCGGGAGCCGGAATCAACGAAATCAACAAAGAAACTCAAGGTTATGATATAGAACTGATAGATGGCACAGACCACCTCTTCGGATGGGATGGCAACTTCATTGGCTACGACGTATTCTGACAACCTGAATCACAACCGAATATGCAAAAACAGGCTTAAATTACGATTCATATCAACCACTAACTAATATTAAAGGGCTGAAACCGTTTCCGGTTTCAGCCCTAACTTCTTTATCATTCAAAAATTTTTAGCGGACAGTAATAATTATATTAGTTTTTTATTTAACGCGGAACCAATAGCCTATGCTTGCCATTATTGACATTGAGTTCGAGCCTCGGAAGTTCTCGGTTCTGCCGGATTTAAGCACGTTTCCGAGGCCGTAATAAAATCTCCCTTCTATATATATTGAATGCCTCTTATTAAGACTGAATTCGCCTCCCAAACCTGCCGAGATTCCAAAATCCACCTTATTTTCGGCTGCCATCTCATACTGATAAGTGGTGCGTATCGGAAAATCTTTAATTGAACTTAGGTTATGATAATCGAAATTTGCAGAAGTAGACTCCCCTATCATAAAACCGATTTCCGGACCCGCGTTAAAGAAAAATCTGCCACGCCTTCCGAAATATATATGAGCCAGAAATGGTATCTGAACATAATTTAATGTTCGGGTATATTCGTAAGGATATTCTTCGAAGTTCTCGCTCCATCCTCGCTGCTCAAGATTGACTTCGGCTATTAGTCCGAAATGATTCTCTTCGATATAGCGGAATGTAACACCCGCATTCATACCCATTGCAAAATTCTGCTTCACGCTGGGAGTGAATGTTACACGCGACAAATCAATACCCCCCTTCACGCCAAGCGAAACATTAGAGGCATAATGAGTCTGTGCGGACGCATATCCCACACCTGATGCAATTGCTGCTGTCAACAACAGAGTTCTCACTAATTTCATTTCACTTTAATTTTTTCTATCGTGTTATAGGGTGTGAATCTTACGAGGTAAACCAAAGTATTCACCATTCCACTCCAATTGCTCGGACGCTGCAACGAAAAATCGCTCTGAACTCCTTCTTTCGATTCAACGATAGAATTAATATCATGATCCGCTTCTATCAGTCCGTTTATGAAATATGTGGCGGTATCATATCCCATCACTGCATACATAGGGAAGGACTTGGCCGGCTGACGATCGAAAAGTGACTTATAGTAAATTTCAAATTTTCTTGCATCCGTTGAATTTTTGTCGTAGTAGAATCTCGAAGGAATCATTACGTTGCAATCATGAAATTTCTCCTCCATAGACGCATCATCAAACACAACCCATCCCGGACGACCGATAACCGTCACATCTGCCATCATATTATCTGCTTTCGCTGCCTTAACAGCATTCAGCACCACCTGCACTTCATCCTTCTTTGTTGGGAGCGCATAAACAACATAGCGATCATTGGAATTGAAGTTAAGATTCTCAATATGGGAAACTGGGATATTGCTTACATTGGCACCATTCCATTTATCTTTCAAAATAGATCCAAGCTGATCGGAGTCATCATCTCCAACCATAATGAGTTTCGCTCCGCTGAAATCATTAATTATTTTTGCAGCAATCTCATCATTGAAATAATTGGAGGGAGTAAGCAGCTGGAGAATATACGGGTTGCGCGCATAGAGATCATTCTTGACATCAAAAGTGTTAACCATCGGTGTCTGGCTAATCTCCGCATACTCTGCAAGATAATCGGGAATACCTTTTTCAGTAGTGAGGAAAATAAGATCAGGATTGATATCCGACAGCTCAGTCAACAGATCGGAACTCTGCTTGTTCTGATTGATTACGTTCAACTCAATCTTAATCCCGTTATCCTTCATCTTCTTCAAAGCCGTCATGAATCCTCTCGTGAATTCCAGATCCTTACGGGAATTAGGTTCTGACAACAATATGGCTACATTAAGGGCGTTCTCCTCACGATTTTCAGAAATGCCGTGAACATCCTCATAAATCTCATTTATCCCCTCCTCAGTAAGTTCACGAGGATCCTCTTCCACCACAGTTTGTTCTACGGTCGTGGTCTCTATATTGGGCACAGTGACAATACTCTTATTCTTCGGCTTATCACCTAACTCTTTATTGGCGTTTATAAGATCTTCTTTATCAACACCGGTCTTATCGGCAATTGTCTCCCAGGTATCTTTCTTCTCAACCTTATATGTTGAGAATGAAGTCAATTGCTCCTGTTCCACCATCTTCACAGTGCTCTTGACACCTTCTCCCTTCTGCGGGAGACGAATGGTCTCTCCCGCACGGAAATTTCTCTCAGATATGCCGGGATTCTTCTTCATTATCTCCGCCACAGTGGTTTCGTAACGTCTGGCAACACCATACAAAGTATCTCCACGCTTAATAACATAAAATTCAGGTGATTCATCTGATGAAGATGTCTCTCCTTCTTCGCTCAGATTAAGGATTGCACCCTCTCGGATTCCCTTACGACTTCCCGGATTCAAGCGGAATATGGTTTCAACCGGTATACCATACATGCGTGATATTGCTGACACTGTCTCACCCTTTTTTATTTTATGGGTAAGTGGAGCAGAAGTTTCTCCGACAACCTCCTTTGAAGCTGTTGAGACCGTGCTATCTTCAGCAGGATAATATATTTTCAATCCTTTCTGCAAAGGGGATACGGCCTTCGGATTCATTTCCGAGAGCTTGTCGTAATCCCAACCATTATCGCGCGCTATGGCAAAGAGGGAATCCCCCTTCTTTACTGTGTACACGTAATATTTTTCACCTAACATATCGACAACCGGAAGTTTATCGGCTGCCATGGCGTAGAGATTGAAAGCCATGGTCAGGACAATCAATCCTATGATCTTTCTCAACTGATTCATAATTACACATTATTACACAATCCTATCACCAATACAATGAAATGCAAATTTACACAAATTATCCCACTCAATAAAATATGAACTGATATATTTCTTTTATTTCACTTAAAGAAGCTGTTTAAAAAGAGAAATGTAATGATACTCTCAAACCTCTGCGGTCTACACCTGGCAGATCTGTATAAGAGAGACGCCACACATAATCTACCCTCAAGATAGTGAGTATATTATCCAAGCCTACACCAATCTCCATATACGGTTTCTTACCCATCGGGCGCACCGATGCATCTGCCGGAAATCTATACAGGTTCATGTTGTATTCTGGATTATTCTTCCGACTCAGATCTCCCACAAAACCCTTGAATGTGAACACTTCACGTAACTTTAGTTTCTTTATCAGCGGGATTCTATTGAATATCAATCCATTCATAAAGTAGGTAAGATCAAGTGATGCATACTTATCCATAGCAAACTCCATTGGATTAAGAAGTGCATAAGATTCCGACCGTATGGTGTATGATAAATTTGCGTTCTGCCACAGCAATGCAGGAAACTGAACTTGACTCCAGATTATGCCTCCTTTAAGAACTATATCCGTGTAACCTAACGATGAAAGCCAGAAACGTTTCTGAGCGGATAGCTCCGTTTTATTAAGAGTGAAATCAGCCCCAAGGAAACCTTTAGGGCCAAACTCATGAGTAAGAAGAATGACCGGTGCATCTTTATTTACCGACAAACGCCCCTTATGAGTAGACACAACCTTTTCTCCCGGTGCGTATCTAAACGATAACTTCAACACCGATTGCCGCAAATATCTGTCGCTTGACCCATATCCGTCCACGAACGTAATCCATCTCGTTGCTTCCTGACTCTCATGACGCATTTGCACTCCGAACGATAAATTATTCCTTAGTTCGAGATTATATTCCAACTGTGCAAGACGCCGATAGGTGATAAGATCACTCCTCTTACGTTTCAGCGAAAGAAACACATTGTCGGCATTGGTAAAAATATAATGCTGTCCCAACTGGTCAATGTCATACTGATACATAACCTTTATAGAATTTACCGGAAACTCCCTTGCAGTGTATTTCTTCGGCAGGAAAGAATACTCCAACTCCCCCATATATTTTACCTTATGATCTCTTAGACCATAAGCCACATATCCATTGGCAAACCAGTGCTGAGACAACGCTGTAGTTGTCATCCCTCCCACACGGAAACGAACCCCTTCAGCAGTGTTGTAACTTATCACCGTATTCAATGGACCGAAGTTGAACTTACTCGGATTTCCTGTGGTAATATATCCGTTGATAAAGGTATTCAGAATCTTTTCTGACCAATATAAAAACGGCTGTTTCCTGAGAGTCCGCATCATGCCTCCCATCTTGGATTCCGCATACGAGAGCGCCAACGGACGATTGTCGATCCAGAAACTCTCAGGGAGCAGTTCTGCATCCGACAACACAATTTCCCGATCACCCTGCGCTGATTCGACTCCTTCCGGCTTTTCAAATGAGAATCCGCTGTACACTGCCTTTCTTGAGCCATATAACTTGGGGGTACCCGGAACAAATTGCATCTCAAGAGCCAACTCATCGAGGGTCTTGTGTATTTTCCCTAATGAATCCTTTTCATAATTCTGACTTATGAATATATTGTCGACATAATTTAGATTTATATGCTTGGGTGTACGCATTGATATGCGTTTCACATATTTAACCGAGTCATTGACCGGGATAAATATCTTACCGTTGAATCCCAATGCCTCTGGCGTGTGTGGGAAGAACGATAGTTCCACGCATGGTTCTCCGGCTACAAGCACAGTGTCGGAAATCTGATACTTGTAATAATCCGCAGCTATGGCCGACAACGGACTCACAAACCGTGTCTGCATCAACGCGATATTGTTGTCGTACAATGCAATCTCGCGAAACACATCTTCAAAAACCTTCCTTACATTGTCTTTGTTGAATGCATCATCGAGGCCATGACTGCGCAATCCTCGTACAACCTCGTAGTCTGGATTCACGTTTCTGCCGCAGACTACTGTCGACATCTTCTCTTTTAACGATAAATCCAGAACTTCCTTACCGGTCCAGTCAGCAGTGTCAATATAGTTTTCAAAAAAATTAAACTGTTTACCGAGTGGATTCCCTTTTTTTGTAAGATTTCGATCAAATTCATTCAAGGCAATAACCATCTTGGTGTATTTGTCGAAACTGTAATAATCCTCTTCGGAGGGATCAAGTGAATTTCTATCATGTCTGACTTTTTCCATCAGATCAACCGCAGGATTATTTTTCTTTGAATACTTCTGACGTTTCGGCTTAATTACTACCTCCTTGAGATCTCGTGCCTTGGCATTCTCGAAACTTACCGTATCTAAAACTTCGGGCGCAACATTCTCTCCCCTACATGAAAAATGCAGTAGGATAATAACCGATAATAGAATTCTATTCAGTTTCAAAGCATCGAATTATAATATCGGGGATTCCCCGTTACCTCCTCCCCAATAAAATCTGGCATTTCAAATGAGGCATCGGCGGATGGCAGTTCAATTTCCGCAACTGTCAACTGCTCATCAAGACCATGGAATACATCTATCTCCCAGAGATAACCACCGAATTTAACATTATATCTGGTTTTATCAAGAATCTTTCCGGAACAAAGGCCAAGCATCTTCTCCGCATCTGCAAATGGAATTTCATATTCAAATTCCAGTCTTACAGCCCCCGAATTTTTACCCTTGACCGTGATAAAACCTCTGTCATCTTTAATTCGGATTCGCACAGTACGCTCCGGTTCGCGGCTTAAATATCCCTGACGTATATTGCTATGTGAGATTGCAATATCCTTGAATGAGTCATTCTTTACAAGGAATTTTCTTTCTATTTCCAGACCCATAATTAACGGTATTATCTGAACTGATTGATTTCAGGCATATAATCAAAGCCTGCATTTTTGAGAGTTGCTATAAGTTCCTCTTTGTCCATTCCTTCCGACTTGCAATAGTCGTCAAGATTGGAATATTGATCACGCAACTTCATATTAACTGCGCTATATAACATAAACGGATCTTTCATAACCTTATCAATTTTACTTAATTTTTACCTGAATGAATTTACTGCCTCTATCACCTCTGTCACCTCATCATCAGTCATTACCGGAGATACTGGTAAGGATAATTCCTGATTATGAATCAATTCCGTCAGCGATAAATTTCCTCTAAATTTAAGAATATCTTTCCTCTTATAACATTCTTGCAAATGAGGGGGTATGGGATAATGAATAAGTGTCATTATTCCTCTATCCGACAAATACTTTTGTAAACTATCCCGTTTCTCACACAATACAGGGAATATATGATAAACATTGTCCTTATCGGGATTGAGATTTATAGGGATTCTTACAATTGGATTGTTAATCTCATTAATGTACCTGCCGGCGATGCTTCTGCGTCTATCGTTATCCTTATCAAGACGTTTGAGCTTAACTCTAAGCACAGCTGCTTGCAGTTCATCAAGCCTTGAATTAATACCGATGGAGGGAAATACATATTTTCTGTCAGAGCCATAATTAGCAAGCCGTCTTACCATCGATGCAAGATTATCATCATTGGTAGTGATCGCTCCCCCATCTCCTAAAGCACCGAGATTCTTTCCTGGATAAAAGCTATGGGCAGCTGCGCAACCAAGTGATCCTGTTCGCTTGTTGCCAAACATACAACCATGGGCTTGCGCATTATCCTCGATAAGCAATAAATTATGTCGCTCACAGATTTCTGCGATGCGGTCTGTATAAGCGCATTTTCCGTATAGATGCACTATCATAACAGCCCGAGTCTTTTCTGTGATTGAAGATTCAATATTCTCTGCATCTATCTGCATTGTGTTGAGGTCCGGTTCCACCAATACAGGCACCAATCCATTATCGCTAATCGACAATATTGTAGCGATATATGTATTGGCCGGCACTATCACTTCATCGCCCTCTTTCAACGCACCCAATTCCTTATACGCCATGAAAATAAGCGTCAAGGCATCTAAGCCATTGGCGCATCCCACTGTGTGAGACACGCCAATATAATCTGTATACTCCTTTTCAAATCCGGAATTCTCTTTACCCTGCAGATACCATCCCGAATCAACCACTCGTCGGACAGCATCGGACAACTCCGGCTGAAAAGAATCCGTAATTTTCTTTAAATCAAGAAATTTTACCATTCCTTTTCAGTTTGATAAATTCTTCATAATCCCGAACATAATCACTCTCGTCATAGAAGTCGGATGCAAGAACAAGAGCCACTGCGCCTGATGAGAAATCCACGAGGTGCGACCATGTGCCCGGAGGCACAAGCAAACCCTCATACGGTTTATTCAACAATATCGACTCTTTTTCAGTGCCATCATCAAGTTGCACAGTAAAACTGCCGCTCACTGCAATCACAAATTGATATAACGTATGATGGGCATGCCCTGCACGGCTTTCTCCTCCCGGAACATCGTAAATGAAGAACACACGTTTCATGTCAAACGGAATATTAATTCCATTCTCCACTACCGATAGGTTTCCCCTCCGGTCTAGATGTCTGGGAAGATCTATTATCTTATAGTTCATCAGGATAACTCGCTAATATAGTCTCCGGGCACACGAATCACGCTAAGCGAATACGGCTTCGCAGTGAAACTGAATATCCCTTCTTCTATCTTAACGGATTCATTGTAAGGTTTAGTGCATTTCTCTTCAGGTTTACCGCTGAGAATAGTCGCCTCAACCTCTCCTTCCATGATGCCATATTCAGAAAGATCTTCATTGAACTTTATCTCCACGGGCAGAAGATTTGCAATTTTTACGATCACGTCACCAGTGCTTTCATCCATAACCACGGAAGCACCCACACGTCTTGTAACATCTGCCGACTTATCCGACAATTCGAGTCTTGACGGGATATAGAGTGATCCTGAGTTTTGTCCGTACATTTGCTGCACGTAATAATCCGGAGTCAGATTTATCGAATCATTCGTAAAGAATATCATATCCGGACGCCAATTGATATGTTTCTCTTTAGCCAAAAGCGGCGCATAGGAAGTCATCTCTACTACATCGGCATTACGCTCCACATCTGTCAAATACAAACCAATCGTCAGAGCTGTCTCAAGGGTATTGTCGCGCGATGGAAGATGCGATGCATATTCACCTAAATAGACATGTGGGGCTGACCTGTCATAGTTATCATAGAAATTTCTATTATTCAGGAACCATCCTGGCTCAACATAATAATGCTCATCCACCATCGGGACATGCTCCTCTTTAGCAAATTTCCATCCTTCCTCATAATCCGAACCCTCATAGAACGGACCGACAGTTCCTATAACCGTAATCTCCGGGTGCTTCTCCTTGAGAATATCGTTTATGTATTTAAAACGCTCTTTGAACACATCCGTGATCATATCTTCGTTTCCAATACCGATATATTTGAGATTAAACGGTTTGGGATGTCCTGCCTCGGCACGCTTCGAGCCCCAATAGGAATCTGCAGGACCATTGGCATACTCAATCAAATCGAGGATATCCTGAGTATATTTATCCATATCCTCCATCGGAATACCACACTGCTGCCCCAATGAAGTGATCTCATTATGAGAGCCTGCATGTTTACGCCCGGAATTTTGACAGGGAACTCCCGCCGCGAGCACGGGCAAAGGCTCAGCTCCGAAATCTTCACACATCAGGAAATATTCATAATATCCTAAACCTCGAGTCTGATGATAATTCCAAATATTACGCAAAGGCTTTCTCGCTTCAAGTGGACCAATCGAACCTTTCCAGTCATAAATATTATCAATTCCATCGCCGTGAGCCAGACATCCTCCTGGGAATCTTACAAACCGGGGTTTGAGATCGGCAAGCACTGACGCAAGATCTTTTCTCAAACCATTCTGACGACCGTTATATGTATTTTCCGGGAAAAGAGAAATCATATCAAGATCACAGATATCTCCCTTATTAACATCTACCACGAGCTTTCCTCCCTTAACATCGCTGTCAGCTGTAAGAGTTGTTGAGACTTTCTTCCATCCTGTGCCTTGGACTTGGATCGCACTTTGAGCTACAGTCTTACCGGAAGCATCACACAATTTAACCACAAATCCGGATTTCTTGCTTTTTTCAGTGTTTCTCACAAACATCGAGAACAGATAATTATCTCCTTTATTGAGAGATATTCCATCGAACCCTTCATTGCTAAGAGAGAGACCCGCTGATTTAGCATTAACCTTCAGGTAGGTCGGATTATTCTCATGAATTGGTGATGCAGTATCAAATTGCATCTTCAAATCATTTCCGGAGCCATCCGATAATTTCCAGCTATATCCCGGACCCCAATCTTTTTTGTGACTATCCTCGTATTTATATTCAAAATCGCGATTCTCAACAAGCTCGGCATATAATCCTCCGTCGGCAGAATAATTGATATCCTCGAAGAAGATTCCGATAAGCTTATCACTTATGCGGCGGAATGCATACGGATTAATTCCTAATGATCCGGTAAGTGGCTTTAAGGACTTGAAACGTTCAGCATCATCCTTCATCTGAGCACTCTCAATCTCCTGTTTAGCTGCCCCCTTGTCCATATAACCGATAAGGTCTTCAACAACCTGACGGGGAACTTTGATAACCTCACCCGTAAACTCTCGTCCGGCAACATTTTCTTTAACAGCTGCCCCTCTTGTCAAATCACAAAATCCCAATTTACATGAATCGGATTTCTCCGCATATCTCTGAGGGGTCCAATTAATGAAGTTTGTGGTCTCGGCGCAAGCCAACGTTTCAAATTTGTCAGAAACATACCACACTGCCATCCATCCCTTGTCTGTTTTGTATATCCTTGGAGAGAACATTGTCTTATGACTTCCCCAAGGTCCGAAATCAGAGTTAACGAAATTCCACCCGGATTTAGATTCTGATTTAGGGCTGCATATCGAATTCCAATTCTTTCCATCTTCACTCCATGCAAGTCGGAGTCCGCTTTTGCCATCCGCCTTTGAATAACAGAACAGATCAACGTCTCCTTTTGCAGATTGCTCGGAAGCTGCGGTGGCATTAAAAGATGCCGTAAGCATCAACATACTTACGGCACTGATTTTGATTAGATTATTTCTCATTATAAAATTCATAATTCTTTTTTACTTGGTAATAACAAATCCCTGCTCTTTCGGAAGAGTCATACGGAATTTTGAAACACCTTTCTTGTCAGCTTTCAGAGACAATGATTCTTTAAGCAGCGAGCCATTGTCACCATCCTTGTAAATAGTAGCAGCTCCGTCTCCGATGAATCCGAGGTCGATATCTATTTCAACCGGTTCCTCCATAGCGTTGATACCAGAAACATACCATTTGCCGTTGCTTTTTCTTGCAATCACGGCATATTTTCCCGGATAACCTGCCACATATTTAGTATCTTCCCACAATGTCGGGACTTCACGCATGAAATCCAATGCAATCGGCGATGCATCTTCAAGATTGTTGGGAGCTAATGCAAAATTCTGAGCGGGGCTCTGGAAGATTGTGGCCAATGCAAGCTGGAATGCATCGGAAGTGCGACGGATATTTCCTTTTTCGTTGCTCTTATGCAAACGCTTGTTAAGGAACGAACCACCGTATTCCATCGCGCCTACAGTGTTACGGATAAACGGATGCAACGTAGCATTCACAGCCTCTTTGTCGCAGAAATCTTGACTGAAAATCATATTCTCAGATGCAAGGACAGCCTCACTACCTACATAATTCGGATACATCTCCTCCCATCCGCGTGGCAATGTGCATCCATGGAAAATAACCATCAGACCATGATCAGCAGCATCACTCAGAATATCTTCATACAGTCGCATGGTCTCCTGTTTATCACCACCGAAAAAGTCTACTTTGATACCCTTCACGCCGATGTTCTGAAGCCATTTCATTTCCTTCTTTCTTGTGATGGGATTATCCATTATATTGATCGGACTCTGAGTTATGTCATTCCAATAGCCGCTTGAGCTATACCACATTAATGGTGTTACACCTTTATCCTTGCCATATTCAATAAGCTCCTCAATTCCGTCTCGTCCGATATTTGTATCCCAACCGCAATCAATCAAGGTATAAGGATAACCCATTGCGGCAGCAAGGTCTATATATTTCTTGATATCTGCCTTATTGATACTGTTATCCTGCCATACGATCCAGCTCCATGTCGCTTTCGACGGGTTAAATGTGTAATCTGATTCAAAGCGCGGATTTACAGTATTCCATGGAGCGGTTGTTTCTACAATCGGAGCAAGATTATCGGAAAGCGTGATTGTTCGCCACGGAGTGGAACCGGGCAGCGCGAAGGCGGGTTCAGAAGTACCGTTTCCGTTATTTTCTTCTGCCATAGGAAACGCTATGGAGAACACGCCATTCTCCTGGTCAGTCAGTCTTGATCCGCAATAATTGCGATCTACTCCGGTCTCACTGATAAGAACCCATCCGTCGTTTCCAACTTTGAACAATGCAGGGAAGGTAAAACCGTGACCATATTTTGATTTTGTGTCAAGGGGAGCGTCAATAATATACTCCTCTTCGTAGCTTGGCTTGGTGCGTTTCCAACCAATCATTGCATCGCTTTGGGGTGAAAGAAATACAGTGGTGCTCGAAGGGAGATGAAAACCGGTGTTCTCTTTCATAATTCGTGCGGAACCTGTCTCCTTTGGACGCTTCATATTATAACGGAAAGCGACATCATTGTTGGAAACTACAAACTCCACACCCATCTTATCTCCTGTCGAATTGCGGAATTCACATTCAAGTGTGTTTCCATTGAAATTGACACCAGATCTTTTGATTCGTTTGTTGTCCAAAGATTTATGCGCCTCATTATCGTGGCGTGCAATCATCTTGAGATTTTTTGAAAAATCACCATAATCAGCCACAACTCCGAGCGGAGAATTTTCTATCATCTCCTTGCCGTTATAGAATACGCTATAAGAGGGAACACCACCGGCAATCTTGACATCAACTCGAACCTTACCATCCGGGCTGCTTACAGAAGCCTCATCAATTCCCTTATCGGGATCGCCCCATTTCTCTTTGAGACGCGCCATCTCTTCCGCAGTTACCGGTATCACGGTTCCGTGACGGGGATGGAAATTCATGGTCACCTTACGCTCTGTGTTTCTGAAATTCTGCAGATCGGTAGTTTCCGTGAAGTCATATCCACCTTTCTTATACACATCATACATCAATATGTATTTATCCTGACCGATAAGTTTGAAAGTACCTGCACCTTCAACGGCCTCCTTTGTCTGCTGTTTATAGTCAGGATACTCAGTCCAATTTCCTGAGGTCAGATCTTTGGTTGTTGCAACCTTGATGCCATTACCGTGTCCCTCTGTTTTATAAAACAGATAGTAGGTTCCATCCTTATATACGATATCTCCATCAATACAAGATTTTCCATCCTTAGGTAAAAAGAAAGGCTTGGGTTCACCCTCTATGTCCGTGAAATCCTTATTTGCATACGCATAGTAAATAATGTCAGGACCGTTGCCATGCTGCATCGACCAATAGATAAGGAATTTCTTGGCTTTGGGATCATAGATTGTCTGAGGAGCCCAGACTCTTTTCAGATTTTCTTGACCTTTATACTTCTTCTGAATATTGATACCCGAATGTGTCCAGTTTACGAGGTCGCACGATTTCAAAAGCACCATTGCGCGATTTGAATCCCATCCATTTGCACACACCATGTCAGTTACAACCATATAGAAGCAATTGTCCGGACCTCGCAAAATGTGTGGATCACGCACTCCTCCCGTTTCGCTTATCAACGATGACTTTATCACCGGGCGATTTCCGTTAAGCGCTTTGAAGTCATAACCGTTGTCGCTGAGAGCGAACCGTATGGCTTCTTCCTCTTTGTCGTTATTGTTACCTGTGAAATAAGTAAACAGATAACCCGCAAAATCTTTCTCCGCAGGAACCTTTCCTTTTGCGGATACACTAAGTCCTGTTAAAAATATCAGAACCGCAATTAAACATCGACTCATGGTACGTTGTTATAGGTTATATATTTTAAATTTGTTTAACAATATTTAAATATGTTTCAACTCATATTTCCAAGAGGAGAATTAAGTGTACAATTTACACTTATTCAATTGCAAAGTTAAACATTTTTAATACTTACCCCAAATATAATCTTGAATTAAAAACATGTTTTAAAACATATTCTTATGAAGAATCTCTTTTTCAGAACCAGCCGTCTAATTAATTCAGTATTGTGCGGCACTATCACCGCGGCAATCTCATTCGGTGCGTTAACCGCATCAGGCGGAGAACAAAAGAATCTCGAAGATATCCGTATGGATTCAACCATTAAGGATCACAAAATTATATTTTTCGGTAAGGGAGATGATCCATCCAAAGATTCTACGACTGCTCTCATACAGAAATTCTACGAAGACCAATTCCGCCACTTCCAGGATCCCCTTGCTCCTTACTTCCTTTTCATGTCTAAAGACTCACAACTGGCCATGGGTATTGGAGGATGTGTCAGAATGCGAGGATACTTCGACTGGGGTGGAGCTATCCCCTCTTCAGGGTTTGCTCCTTATCTTATCCCTATGCAGAAGGATCCACAAAACATGCGGGCGTTTGGGACCACACCTGCGGGTACGGCATTGTTTTTTAGAGTGATCGGTATTAATAAACACCTCGGCAACTATCAATTATATATTGAATGTAATTTCAACGGTTACAAAGGAAGAGATTTTCATCTTAAGAAAGCTTACGCCATGATTAATGATTGGACCATCGGTTACGCCAATTCCACATTCAGTGACCCGGCCGCAACACCTCCGGAAGTGGACGCGGCAGGATCCAACTCAAAGATGAGCGCAACTGCCGTGCTGGTAAGATGGACTCATGAGCTTCCTAAAGGTTTCACTATCGCCGCTTCGGCTGAAACACCCTCCGATCAGATTGAGGTTGTTCCGGAAGTAACGGGGAAAGTAACGCAGTATATTCCTGATATCGCGGCATTTGCACAATATTCATGGCAAAAATCCAATCATGTGCGCTTGGCTGCAATTGCGCGTTCACTTCCTTATCGCAACCTGATTGCCGATAAAAATCATTACATGACCGGCTATGGTCTTCAACTTTCAACTGTATTCCACCCCTTCCATGCAATGACCTTATACGGATGCATAAATGGAGGACAGGGCTATTCGAGCATGGGCGGTGACTGGCTTATGGGCGCTTACGACCTTGTGGCTAATCCCAATAAGCCGGGAGAACTCTATTCACCTTTCTGCTATGGCGGATATGGAGCCGTTCAATATAACTTCACACCAATGATTTTTGCAAGCGCCACGGTCGGGGGTACACGTTACGCACCTAAATATGCAGTGGCAGGAGATCAATATAAACAGGGACTTTATATGGCGGCTAATGTATTCTGGTATCTCACACCTCGAATATCCTGCGCCCTCGAATTCGACCTCGGAAGCCGCCTCAACTTCGACGGACAAAGAGCATGGGCACGCCGACTGGGAGCTTTCGTTTCTTTCTCATTCTGATTTCGCTTTAAAAATTTTGCAATAAGGAATTTTTTCCGTAAATTTGTTATTAGTTCCGGTTCAAGAGAGATTCCGGCAGATATTGAGTTGATATTTGTTATTACTAATAATATAAAAATCAGACAATTATGTCAAAAGTAACCGTAGTAGGCGCCGGTAATGTAGGCGCAACAGCAGCCAACGTGATGGCTCTTCGTGAAATCGCAGACGAAGTTGTAATGATCGACATCAAAGAGGGCGTTTCTGAGGGAAAAGCCATGGATATGATGCAGACTGCAAATCTTCTCGACATGAACACTCGCATCAATGGCGTAACAAACAATTACGAAGCAACTAAAGACAGCGACGTTGTTGTTATCACCTCAGGTATTCCCCGCAAACCCGGAATGACTCGTGAGGAGCTCATCGGTGTTAATGCTGGTATCGTTAAGCAGGTAACTGAAAGCGTACTCGCTCACAGCCCCAACGCAGTTATCGTTTGCGTTTCCAACCCTATGGATACAATGACTTATCTTATCCATAAAGTTTCAGGTCTGCCCAAGAACCGCATCATCGGTATGGGTGGCGCACTCGACAGCAGCCGCTTCAAATATTTCCTCAGCAAGGCTCTTAACGCTAATCCCAACGAGATCGAAGGTTTCGTAATCGGCGGTCACGGCGACACTACAATGATCCCGATGAAGCGTTTCGCTACACTTCGCGGTATCCCCGTAACCAACTTCCTTTCTGCTGAGGAACTTGACAAAGTAGCTGCCGACACTATGGTAGGCGGTGCTACTCTCACTAAGCTTCTCGGCACTTCTGCCTGGTATGCTCCCGGTGCTGCTACAGCTGAGGTTGTTGAGGCTGTTATCCACGATCAGGATGCAATCATCCCCTGCTCTGCACTTCTTGAAGGCGAGTATGGCGAGAGCGACCTTTGCATTGGCGTTCCCTGTGTACTCGGCAAAGGTGGTATCAAGAAGATCATCGAACTCGACCTCAACGAGGAAGAGAAAGAGCTCTTCAAGAAAAGCGCAGAAGCTGTTCACAAAACTAACGCTGCCCTCCCCTGCTAATATTAAGATAGCATCATAAAAATCAAGTCCCGGCTCATCAGAACCGGGACTTATTTTTGTCGAGTATTTCAACTAATTATATAATGATTCTGCCTTTGCCGATAGAATACTTATAGCTCTTAAGTAAGTGTTCTAATTAAACATATAGTAAAAGCGCAGTTATTTTTGAGTGGATTTCTTTTTTGGAAGAAGGAGCATAGCGGGCTATGCGACTGATGACAAAGAAGGAAGACACCAAAAAGAACAAGCTTTTGCTATATGAGATTTTTAATTATTTTATCGTTTTAATTTGAACACTTACATACCTATAAAGTAATAAACCACAAAGATAGAGATCAGGAAAATTACACCCAATGCAGTCTGAATCTTTCCTAAAGTCTTTGAAGCAGCCGGACTCATCTTTGCAAGATACAGTGCCGCGAGATTACAGAAAGAAGACATGAAAGCAAGAAACACCGGTATAAAGAACCACCACGGACCGCCAATAACCACATCACAAATAAGCCAAATAATTATCAGCAGAAACACGACCCATGCCACTGTTTTAGACTGGAAGAAACTCTGTACGTTCATATACTAATATCAAACCTATAAAATTAATCGAAAACTTACTTAAAGCCTAACGATATAGCTTGAAACCATAAACCTGACCGCTGTCCGATAAGGCCATACCTACATAATAGCCCGAACCGACATTCCCCATATCAAGATTCATAACGTCCGTATTCTTGTAATACTTCTCAATCATCTGCATTCCGTTCAAGGCATATACACGCATCATTTTTACGGTTTCGGGGAAACGAATTTCAAAATGACCACCACCCAATGCATTAATCACAGGTTTTGAAGGTGAAATCATCTCTTCGAAATTCATCTCTCTCTCGCGTTCCTCCCTCTTTATCTCCTTAATAAAATTCTCATAAAAGGAGAACGGAATCTCCTCTTCATCCTCTTCTATTATCAGATCATCAAGAGTGAGATCGCGGTAATCGTCCGGATTAAAATACACAAACTCTATAGCCGACGGCAATAATATCTGATTGCCCGTACGGTCAATGGTCTCAAGTTCTTCTCGTTGAGATTCATTCAGAGATTTGTATTCAACAGAATTATAAGGATTATTCAGTACCTTAACTATATAATCATTAATATTCTGCCACGCCTCGATAGCAGACACCGGCATTCTGGGATCATATCTGATAAGCTCGATCTCCTTGGCATACTTCTGCAGATATTTCATCTCTGCATCCGTAAGCTTATCTCGATCAAACTTACGTTTGTTGCTGTAACCTAAAATAGGATACGCCTTATTTTCACCCGATATTATCACATATCCCTCTTTAGGAGAATTGTAAACATAAATTGGAGAAAACAATCGGTCGGTGGTGAGCTGTCTGCCATTCCACACCATTTGTGGCGGTGCGGTCACTTCTCCGTAAGCCGTATTGAAAAATTTTTGCGCGAGGGCGTTAGCCTCCTTACGCGACACAGTCTCGGCATGCATCGCAGATGTTCCTGCAACGCATGCCGCTACCAATATCGCAAATATTTTTTTCATCAAGTCTGAATATTACAGTTTCATTGCTCTTAGAGTTCCTGAGCTTCAATCTCAGCCTCTTCTACTTCAACGTTCTGCACGTTAGGAAGTTCAAGACCAAGATGCTTTTTAGCGTCGAGAGCCTTAAGGATAATACCAAGAATAAGAGCTGCGACTCCAAGACATGCCAACATTACGAGAGGTGCCGTATAGTTATAGCTGATTGAAGCAACCTCCTCGGTCATTGTGCCATTTGCAAGAGCCTCGGTAATCTGAGGATTTGTGCTGTCAAGCACCTTACCGATCAACATCGGGAAAAGCCACAGACCGATATTCTGAATCCAGAAAATAAGAGCGTATGCCGATCCGATGATTTTTGCATCTACCAATTTGGGAACGCTTGGCCACAATGATGCAGGCACCAATGAGAATGAAGCGCCGAGCACGAGAATTGTAAGATAAGCCACAATGACGCCGCCAACAGGGCTATCTTTAAACAGAGGTAAAATGAACGCGAATGTGAGGTGGCAGGCAATTAGAAGCAACGCACCGAGCACAAGCATAGAAGCAGCTTTACCCTTATAGTCCACATATTTGCCAAGGATAGGAGTGATACCCACTGCAAGAAGGGGGAACACAGCGAAAATCGCTGAAGCACTCTGACGCATATAACCCATCCAGCAATAAAGGATAAGGCAACCGATTGCTACAACAAGCATTACGACTCTTGTTGCTTTGTTCTTGCCAAAGTTACTTGCAAATGAAGCGAATGCCACAATAATCATTACGATATACTGCCATACACTGACGGCATCACTTCCCCAGAACGATTTGGGACCTACATCAGTGAACGCAAGATTACACTGAAGCATATTCACCGCATATTTCTGGAAGGGGAAAATTGCAGAATAGTAAAGCACACAAAGCAATGCCACCAGCCAGAATGCCCAGCTTGAAAGAATCTTACCAAGGTCACTGATCTTAAACGGATCATCTTTCTCCTCTGCCTCTCCTGTCTGCGAGTCAAGTTTCTTATCCATGAAGAAGTATACAATGAACATGATAAGCGCAATCATAAGAAGCACCACTCCGAATGCTACCGAGCGCGAAACACTGATATCTCCACCTAATTCTGCAAACACAGGCGAGAAAATCATACAGGTAGCAACACCAAGACGCGCCAGTGCCATCTCTGATCCCATGGCCAATGCCATCTCTCTACCTTTGAACCATTTTACAATACCACGGCTAACTGTGATACCCGCCATCTCAACACCGCATCCGAAGATCATAAATCCTACGGCTGAAAATTTAGCGGAAGCGGGCATACCTTTGTAGAAAGGAGAGATGCCCAATTCATCGAAACCGGGAATGTAATTCAGATGATTGGTGAACCATACATCAAGACTGCTCCCGAGGAAAGCATCGGTAAGGGCATACCAGTTGATGATGGCACCCACAAGCATAACTCCACCTGACAGCACGGCTGTGAAGCGTACTCCCATCTTATCAAGGATGATTCCGGCGAAGATAAGGAAGAAAATAAATACGTTAAGGAAAGTCTCTGATCCCTGCATCGTACCGAACGCAGTGGAATCCCAGCCACGTGTCGACTGCAGAAGATCCTTGATCGGAGAGAGGATATCCATAAAGATATATGAACAGAACATTGCGAAAGCAAGCAATCCCAATGCTGTCCAACGAGCCCATGCGTAGTCACGCAACGAACCGGCTACGTTTTTAGGTGCAACCGCACCTCCTGTTGTTGTTCCCATTCTGAAATTTGTATTGTCGTTATATTTTTGAAGTCTCAAACATGACTTCGATAAGAAACACCGGAGACCTCACCCTGCTTGAGTGTGAGATCTCCGGTTTATGTTAGTTTTTAAAGATATACACTCTTAAGCCTCTTTGTCATGCTCAAGAAGCAATGTCATTGAAGGACGGTCGCAGATCTCGGCGGGACCGAAATACTGAATAGGACCGGGATACTGATAGAGTGTGTTCAGGGCGAGAGTTTCGCGCATAGAAGCGAACTTCAGGTAAGGACGTCCGTTGAGGTTAACGAGAGCCTTCTGAATCACAGGCTTCATTTCACCGTTNCGACGCTCCATATTCATCATCATCGTGATTGGAATACCACCGCACACCCAGTTCTCAGTCTTGTCAGTGAGGTTACGTACACTTGACATATAACCGGTGAGACCGGAGTTAATGAGCATAGCGGCGTTGTAACCCAATGCATAAGTGTAATCAGCATCGAAGTTTGTNGGATCTGCNCAGCGACCTTCNTAACCGAAGAAGTGATGCTGTGCAGCAAACTTACCGCTGTACTGACCTTCGCGAGCCATCTCAGCAAGACGTTTTGCTACCATCTCNCTCAAGAGACTTTCAGTCTCGATGAGCGATACCTGAACGTTACCATGGCTGTCNCGGTCAAGACTGAGCTGAAGTGCGATGTGAGTCGGAAGAGACTCGTAAAGAGCNGCATTTTCAGCTGTAAGGAAGNNGGGGATAACTTTAAGTTTCTCCTCTTTTGTGAGGGGNTCAAGCTCATCGGCATGTTCAACGAGAACATCGTTAAGCTCNGCGATAAGAGACTTCATTGAAGGAATGAACTCGATAAGACCCTCGGGAATAAGAACTGTACCGAAGTTCCAGCCAAGTTTAGCACGCTCTGCGATTACATAGCAGATATAGCTTACGATGTTGTCGAGAGTCATGCGCTTTGCAAGCACCTCCTCAGAGATAAGACAGATGTTAGGCTGAGTCTCCAANGCGCATTCNAGTGCGATATGAGATGCCGAACGACCCATCAGCTTAATGAAGTGATAATATTTCTTTGCAGAGTTGCAGTCACGCTGGATATTACCGATAACCTCGCTGTAAACCTTGCAAGCTGTGTCGAAACCGAAAGAGGTCTCAATCCACTCATTCTTGAGGTCNCCGTCGATGGTCTTGGGAACACCNATTACCTGAACACCNGCACCGATATTCTTGTAATACTCNGCGAGTACGGCNGCATTTGTATTTGAGTCATCNCCACCGATAATTACGAGGGCTTTGATGTTGAGCTCTTTCAAGATCTTAAGACCGGACTCGAANTGCTCGGGAGTTTCAAGTTTGGTNCGTCCTGAACCGATGATATCGAAACCACCTGTGTTGCGGTATTCAGCAATATAACCGGCAGTAAGCTCCATATACTGATGNTTGATAAAGCCGGCAGGTCCCATAAGGAAGCCGTAGAGACGGTTCTCTTTGTTGAGTTTNTTCAAACCATCGAAGATACCGCTGACAACGTTGTGTCCGCCGGGAGCCTGACCACCTGAAAGGATGATACCCACATTGAANGGNTCCTCTACTCGCTCAGGTTTGTCGTTGTTCTCAAACTGAACGATAGGCATTCCGTAAGTGTGCGGAAACAATTTCTTAATCTCATCCTGATTGGCTACTGACTCAGTTGCCTCTCCAAATTTTACCTTAACATCACCCTGAAGATCTTTGGGCAACTTGGGCTGATACTCAGCCCTTACTCGTTGAAGCGGACTTTTTTTCATCTCTTGATTAAATATTTTTTATTTAGATTTCTATAATCATTCGGATTATTACGACTGCACCTAAAACTCAAAAAATTAGCTTAAACAACTTCATAGCAGCCGAAATCCACTAATCCTTTGCAAAGTTAACAATTTTATGATAATAATCAAAGATGTAATAACCTCAAAATTATTCTGAAGCCAACATCTCCTCTGCCATTCTCAAATCTGCCTCCGTGTCTATACCGATGGTCGAGAATTCCGTAAGACCTACATTTATCTCATAGCCATTCTGCAACCAGCGTAACTGTTCAAGACTCTCTGCCTTCTCGAGACTTGATTCCGGCAATCTTACAATCTGCGAAAGCACCTCGGCCTTATAGCCGTAGATACCGATATGTGTNTGAAATTCAGCNTCCTTCANCCAGTTTTTCCAATCTGTCTTGCGNACATACGGAATAATACTGCGCGAAAAATACAACGCCTTCATTTTATCGGAAAACACAACCTTGACAAGATTCGGATCAAACAATGCGTCAAAGCCCTGTTGAGGATCGAATCTCTTACAAAGTGTAGCAAGCTGCGCATCGGGGTTATTCTCAAAGATTTCAACAACCTTACGAATCTGTTCGGGCTTAATGAAAGGCTCATCACCCTGCACATTTATCACTACATTTGCGTCNGTATTAAGCAATCGGTAAGCCTCCTCTACCCTTTCTGTTCCACTTCTATGATTCGCAGAAGTCATCACAGCTTTAAATCCGGCTTTCTCCACACAATCGAAGATTCGCTGGTCGTCGGTAGCAACCGCCGCATCAACTCCGGCCTTNGCAACCTGCTTGCANACTCTCACAATCATCTCCTCNCCTCCGATCTTGGCCAANGGCTTTCCCGGGAATCTCGACGACTCATATCTCGCCGGTATAATCACTACACATTTCATGCACAAATATAGATTGAGTTATATAAAAAAAAGATGAAAGATAGTTTANATAACTCACTGAGCATCAACTATCTTTCATCNACTGAGGTGCCAACCAGATTCGAACTGGTGTAAACGGTTTTGCAGACCGGTACCTAACCACTCGGACATGGCACCATTCACATAAACAATACGAATTTATCTGTTATCTTTCGTTTTGCGAGTGCAAAGTTAATACAAAATTTCCATTCCCACAAATTTAATCATAAAAAATTCTAAATAAATTTAAAAGGGCTGCACNTTNANGCAGCCCTANTNCTGTATATCAACCAATTACCGAATCCTTTCNTAGATATATACTTCGTGAACCTCACCGGTGTAGCCTTCGTCAGCCAAAGGTCCCTGACTCATGCCGAGCACGATTTGAGTGCCACGATTATTGAGAACAAGCAGATCGTCGTTTACCGGATCTATCGCCACTCCCTCTATTTCCCCNGCTCNTTTCAGATCCGACATCTCTCNAAAGTGACGCACCCNTCCTTTCTGCGCNCCTCCGGCTATCTTCCCTTTTCGCATCACCGGACTTCCAGAATCATCGAGCTGCACTGAGAATGGAGTGGCCTTNACTACCTCCTCTCCATCCACCAAACCTGTAAACGGCACTTCATCTATTTCACACAGATAAAGGTTATCAGGAAGATTATACATAGCCTCCCCATCATCGGCTGAGAATATTATCTTGCCATCCGCAATCGTGATACCCTGACACCAGTAAGGTGTAGGCGCACATTGCATCTTTGTGCGATACTCTCCCNTAGCGAGATCATAGCAGTATACATAACGGGAATCTACCCAATCGCTCATCCACACCATATTCCGGTCTCTGTCAACCGCAATTCCACTTACCTCNACCTGCCCGGATTCCGGTCGCCACGGAAGATCGCGTTTCCATTCCAATGTGTTGGCATCGTAAATTGAAACTGCNATATTGTAGCCTCTGCCATACTCGAATTTCTCTATGCCACAGTATATTTCACCATTCCAGACATCAATATCCCCAAAATGATTTGCGATTTCCGGATGTTGAAACGGCTGCAGATTTGACGCCACGAGATTCCAATCTTTATCATACTTATACAATCCCTTAGTATCTGAAACATAATAATATGCACTGTCNACCGCAATTCCTTGTCGACCGGGGACTTCCACTACCTTCTTTAGTTTATATTCCTCTCCTACCTTCTGAGCATTTACCTGACAACAGAAGGCTCCTGACAGAACCATTAAGGCTAAAAATATCTTTTTCATAATGTTAAGTAATTTTCAAAACAAGTTTATAAANAGATTCTCTATATTCTCCGCTGNACAGCNCAATTATTAATTATTAATCATTAATTATTAATTNTCCNANTTAACGNGTAGATTGAAATGCTATCTTCTTAAAGATGAAANTGGGCACGGTTCCTCCAATAACCATACACAGCAGGATTGCACCGCACGTAAGNCCGTTGGTCATACAAAGATAGAAATTATGATCGAATGTCCATTCCTGCGAAGAGAAAATACACAACGCNAGACCGGCAAATGTCTTGTAAGCATAAATTCCGGGAATCATGGGAAGCAACGCCGGGAATGTACATGTTTCTGCGGGGAATTTTGCATACGAAGCAATGAACACCGCTAAAGTACCGATCACAAAAGAGGCTATCANGGACGCCGGAATTATATGCATCGGTGAACTGCCTATGTGCATCAACAGATAACGCGTTGCGTGNCCTGCAGCTGCAATTAAAGCNCACCATTTATACGCCCTTTTCGGCGGATGACTGATAGCGGCAAAACCGATTGCTGCAATTGCTGCAAAAAATGCATCTTGTAATAGTTGAATAGTCATCTCCATATCAGAACATATTTAGGTGCATTAAAAACATTCCGGCGCATATACCTATCGACAGACAGCATGTCAGCACCAACGCATCTGTAAATCGGCTGAANGAGCAAATATAATGTCGATAAAGTAAGTCGCTGAAAGAATTCAGAAACGGGATGCCCGGCACAAGATATAGAACACTCGTACCAACCGCCACTCCCGGTGTTAATGTCAATGGCAAACTGACAGCTGCCGAAGCAACGAGCGCAGATACGAACGAGCACGCCAAAACAACTACCCTGAAATCCACATGACGATACAACATCCGTATTTTNAGGAAATATCCGATGATTGTTGCAAGAAACACTATCAGCATGGCTGCAGGATCACCGCCAAACAATCTACAGAATGAGGCATTTGCAAGTCCGACAAGACCCAATACAAGCCATTTATTCTGATGCTGATTATGCACAATCGTCTTGAACCGGTTTAATGCATCATTAAAAGAGATCTTTCCGTCGGCAATTTCCCAGCTAAGCTGACTTAGAAGTGTATTAACGTTAAAATTGATAGCCGCATGGTTTACGGTAGCTATCGAATTCAAGGTTTCTGTAGAACCCTCTTTCCATAAAGAGATATGCACATGCCTGGGCATGATGAAGAGTTCAACCTCCATNCCATAAGCCCNCGCTATTCGCTTCACATTCTTCTCAACACGGATGCATGTGGCTCCTGATCCCATGAGCCACGCACTGTATTTTGAAAGAAAAAGGCACAAATCTTCATGACAAGGACATTGAACCTCATCCTCCATTAGGGATATTACGGTTGGTGCAATCATCTTAGAGCATTGATAAATAACGTTCGCCTGTATCGGGAAGCACTGCCACTATTGTCTTTCCTTCGTTTTCCGGCTCTTTGGCAAGCCGCAATGCAGCTGCCAACGCGGCGCCTGATGAAATTCCGGCAAAGATTCCCTCCTTATGAGCAAGCATTCTTTCTGTTTCGATCGCTTCCTCATTTGACACTTGTTCTATCTTGTCTACAATCGAACGATCGAAATTTTCAGGGACAAATCCTGCTCCGATTCCCTGAATCTTATGTGGACCGGGCTTACCTCCCGACAACACCGCGGATGCAGATGGTTCTACAGCCACTACCTCTATCTTGGGGTTGTGTGCCCGCAGCGCACGGGCAGATCCGGTNATGGTGCCTCCTGTTCCCACTCCCGCTACTAAGATATCCACCTCTCCGTCTGTATCTCGCCATATCTCCTCACCCGTAGTGAGCTCATGTATCCGGGGATTGGCCGGATTGTCAAATTGACTCATGATTATACTTCCGGGAATGGTGTCGCGTAATTCTTGAGCTTTTGCAATAGCTCCTTTCATACCTTCCGCACCCGGAGTCAGCACAAGTTCTGCTCCTAACGCCCGCAACAGCTTCTTTCGCTCATCGCTCATGGTTTCAGGCATAGTCAATATTACCCTGTATCCTTTGACGGCACCGAGCCACGCAAGCCCCACACCGGTGTTTCCACTCGTAGGCTCAATAATCGTACCACCCTCTTTCAATCTTCCGGACTCCTCAGCATCCTTTATCATTGCGCGGGCAATACGGTCCTTAGCACTTCCTCCGGGATTGAAAGCCTCAACCTTCACGAGCACACGAGCTTTCAAATCCTCGGATTTCTCTATATTCTTTACTTCTATAAGTGGAGTGTTGCCTATAAGCTCCTCCATTGAATTGTATATTTTCATAGTTTTGTTTGGTTTTGTTTTACTTACTGCTTTCATAACCTTTGCAATCCGCACAACGCTGCACAATCTTTGAATATGGAGGCACTGATTCCGTCAGCCATATATTGCCTCCCACTATGGAATCATGCCCTACTGTGATGCGCCCAAGTATCGTTGCATTTGCGTATACCGTCACATGATCCTCAAGGATTGGATGCCTCGGAACATTCACCGGATGCCCCTCGCCATCGAGTGTGAAATTTTTAGCACCAAGTGTCACACCCTGATAAAGTGTGACATGATTCCCTATAATGCAGGTCTCGCCGATCACAACTCCCGTTCCGTGATCAATGGCAAAATACTCACCTATCGTAGCACCCGGATTGATATCTATGCCGGTCTCAGAATGAGCAAGTTCAGTAATGATCCTTGGGAGCACAGGCACTTTGAGCAACATCAACTGATGCGCCAATCTATAGTGAACCATAGCCTGAACCACCGGATAACTAAGAATTACCTCACCGAAATTTTCGGCAGCCGGATCATTATCAAATATAGCCTGGACATCAGTGTAGAGCAAGCGCTTTATTTCCGAGAGTCGCTCTATCAGCGACAATGCCTTATCCATACCCTCTTCAGCCGCTTGCTCAGTGCTCTCTCCTAAATTCTGCTCATAAACACAATGGCTTATCTCTTTTGACAGGAGACGAAACAATTTCTCTATACTTACCGACAAACGAGCTTCGTGCATGGTTCTGGTTCCACGCAATCTATCGAGAAACTCCGGGAAGACTATAGTCTTAACTATATCTACAATTTCACGCACCACCTCCACTGAAGGAAGTGGACCACGCGACACCGGCATCATGTTTTGTTCTATATCCGTAGGACGAGAAAGTTCTTCAACCGTATGTTGGATTACAGCACCTACTCTGCTTGCAGCGTCCGAATGTGTTGTGTAAAGGTGATCTTGTTCCATAATATGAATATTATGTAATTATAACAATTCTCAACACATTTTTCCTTTTCTTTAAAGCAGAATCAGTCAATGANGTTGTTTAAACTAATTTTTGCAAGCTCCTTTTCAAGCAAAGCTGCCGCATCCGCACAGCATCCCGGGCAATCGCGTAAAGGCGTCCCTGTGTCAATCCCTTTCAGAGCCCTACACACTGTGGCGCCGTTTTTAGCCTTGAACCCCATCATTATATTCTTCATAATATCACGCGCCTTGACACGATCATCGATTTTCAATCCTGCCACAACCCCGGCACCAACTATCGCACCGCAAGTCCCCTCCATCGTTCCCATTCCGGTTCCGAATGCAGAAGTCATAGCATTAAGCAATGATTCATCCATTCCCACGACATCGCCGTATGCTCCCGCTACTGACTGGGCGCAATTATATTTTCCGCAGAGCTTCCTCTCTCTGACCTCCTCTATTCTACTCTTAATATCCATATTGAATTAATTATATCCTTATTGAATTAATTCTCTTTGATTTTATCCTATCTTCTCACCTTTCAGCCATACCGAATCAATAAAAGGCGTGGTATAGGAATATGGCAGAAACGCTAATGAGGGCAACTGTTTAGTAACAATAAAATTCGCAACCTTACCCTTGGATATTGAACCATAATCCTTTGCACAATCCATGGCTGCCGCGCCATTAATTGTCACAGCATTCAAAGCCTCTTCGGGGGTTAACTTCAGTTTGATGCATCCAAGCGACATCACCATTCGCATATTACCCGATGGGGAAGACCCGGGATTGTAATCGGAGGCAAGTGCCACTGCCGCGCCCGCGTCTACCAATCTTCGCGCCGGTCCGTAAGGCATTCCTAAAAAGAACGACGCACCGGGCAATACCGTGGCAACCGTATCCGATCCCTTCAATAATTGAATCTCTTCCTCTTCTATCCTCTCCAGATGATCTACGGATAATGCATTGTATTTTACTCCGACCTGCACTCCTCCTGAAACCGCCAATTCGTTGGCATGGATTTTAGGACGCATACCATATTTGGACGCTTCCTCCAGAATCCGTGCGGTCTCATCTGCGGTAAAGAATCCTTGATCGCAAAAAACATCCACGAACTCCGCAAGTCCTTCAGCAGCTACTGCGGGCAACATCTCTCTTATCAGCATATCTACATATTCCGATTGTCTGCCCGAATATTTACGTCCCACAGCGTGCGCTCCTAAAAATGTTGAGCGAACCTTCATCGGCACTGATTCTGCGATACGTGCTATGACCCTAAGCATCTTAAGCTCCGAATCGATTGTCAATCCATATCCGGATTTAATCTCTATGCAGCCCGTACCCATGGCCATTACCTCATTTACACGATTCATCGACTGCCTGTAAAGTTCATCTTCCGGCGTTTGCTGCAGACGATCGGCGGAATTCAATATTCCTCCTCCCCTTTTTGCTATCTCCTCATAGCTGAGTCCACGGATCTTATCCTCAAACTCACCTTCACGGCTACCGGCATAGACTATATGGGTATGCGAATCGCAAAAAGAGGGCAAAACGTATCCCCCGCGGGCATCATAAACCTCATCATTCACCGCTTCAAGATCGGATGTGGATAATGATTCCATTGAGCCCCAATCTGCGAACTTACCATCTACTATGCGTAACCAGGCATTCTCAAACGCTCCGGTCCGGGACATCTCCTTTCCACGCAGAGGTGTCGACCGCCTTTCGCAATCGACACCTACCAACTTCCCTATATTCGTTATAATCATTTGCTAAAATACTTACTTATGATGTAAGAATTCTATTGATTTCTCTATCAATGGAGTCATCACCGTATCGTTTACTACAAACGGCACTTCCTTTCGATATTCTTTATGCCACTCCTCAAGAACGGGCGAGGTCTTCAATGGTCTGCGCAGCTCAAGCGCCTGCATAGCATTGAGCAACTCGATAGCAAGCACGCGCTCGGTGTTGTTTGTGATCCTTACAAGTTTGGTCGCTGAGTTACTTCCCATCGACACATGATCTTCCTGCCCCTGCGACGACGGGATGGAATCGCAACTTGTAGGCCAGCATAGACTCTTTGACTGATTCACTATCGAAGCTGCCGCATATTGCGGAATCATGAAGCCACTGTTAAGACCCGGATTTGCCACAAGGAATGACGGCAACGCTCTTGCTCCCGAAATAAGTTTATAGATTCTGCGCTCAGATATGTTGGATAACTCCGACGCTGCAATTGCAAGATAATCCATCGGAATGGCTATCGGTTCGCCATGGAAGTTGCCGGCTGACACTATTATATCCTCATCCGGGAAGATTGTGGGATTATCAGTCGGGCTGTTAATCTCTATTTCTATTACATTTCCGACGTAAGCAATGGCATCTTTTACAGCACCATGCACCTGAGGCATGCAGCGGAACGAATAAGGATCCTGCACGTGCTTCTTCGGTTGTTCAATCATCTCACTTCCTTCAAGCCAGTGTCGAACGGCACGCGCCGTCTGTAACTGCCCCGGATGCGGACGCACTGCATTCACCTCATCGCCAAACGGCTCTATCCTGCCGTCGAACACATCAAGCGACAACGCTCCGATCTTGTCTGCAAGAGCACTGAGTTTGCGCAGCTTCAGCAACGCATAGACAGCATGCGACGACATGAACTGAGTGCCATTAAGCAATGCCAATCCCTCTTTTGATGTCAGCTGCACAGGTTCCAGACCAACTTCTGCCAACACTTCCGATGCCTCACGGATCTCCCCTTTGTAATACACCTCTCCTAACCCTATCAAAGGTAGGCACATATTGGCCAATGGCGCAAGATCGCCGGATGCTCCTAACGACCCCAACTGATATACAACCGGTATGATATCGTTATTGAAGAGATCCACCAATCTCTGCACTGTCGACAGCTGAACACCGGAATTTCCAAACGACAGTGATTTGATCTTGGTCAGAAGCATTATCCTGACAATTTCTTTGTCTACTTTCTCTCCGCAACCGCAAGCGTGCGATTTCACAAGGTTTTCCTGCAACTTCGATAGATCATCTCTCCCGATGGATATATTGCATAGCGATCCGAATCCTGTCGTGATTCCATATATAGGTTCGGATGCGTGCTCTATCTTGTTATCAAGAAACTCCCTGCAACGATTTATATTGTTGACCGCCTCCTCACTTAAGGCAATCTTTATATTTTTATCAAGTATCTCTCCAACTTCCTCGATGGAAAGAATGTCATTACTTATATNATACATATTATATCTGCTTAAGTTTATATANGTGCNTANGATTATCAATTGCGCAGAGCGTCTTCTATTACTGAATCAGATGCGAGATTNGGCATTGTTACTTTCAGGCCGGGTGTACGTTCCATNTGCCTGCGGATTGCATCCATCGCNCCTTTGTTTCGCGCCCAGCTGCGACGAGCAATTCCGTTGTTGACATCCCAAAGCAACATCTCATCTATATGGCGCGCGGAATCTTCCGAACCATCGATTACCATTCCGAAGCCACCATTGATAACTTCTCCCCATCCTACTCCGCCGCCGTTATGGATAGAAACCCAGGTCGCGCCGCGGAATCCATCACCGATTACGTTGTGGACTGCCATATCGGCGGTGAACTGCGAGCCGTCATAGATATTGGAAGTTTCGCGATAGGGTGAGTCAGTGCCCGACACATCGTGGTGATCTCTACCGAGCACGATAGGCGCGGAGATCTCCCCTCTNGCTATGGCATCGTTGAAGCCTTGGGCAATTCGTGTGCGCCCTTCGCAATCGGCATAAAGTATGCGGGCCTGTGAGCCAACAACCAAGTTATTCTTTCCTGCCTCTTTGATCCAGTGAATATTATCCTTGAGCTGACCTTGAATATCTTCAGGGGCATCGGCAAGTATCTCTTCCAATACTCGGGCTGCAATCTCATCTGTCTTAGCAAGGTCTTTAGGATCTCCTGACGTACACACCCATCGGAATGGACCGAATCCGTAGTCGAAGAAACCGGGTCCCATTATATCCTGAACGTATGATGGATAACGGAACTTNCCATCTTCGGTCATTATGTCNGCTCCGGCTCGTGACGATTCAAGAAGGAAGGCATTGCCGTAATCAAAGAAATACATTCCGTTGGCGGTAAGGCGGTTTATGGCTTTTACCTGACGTCTTAGTGAATCCTGCACACGAGCTTTAAACTCNTCAGGATTATCAGCCATCATCTCTTTTGCTTCCTCAAACGATAGCCCGGCAGGATAGTATCCCCCTGCCCAAGGGTTGTGGAGCGAGGTCTGATCTGATCCTAAATCAACCTTTACATTCTCATCAGCCAATCTCTCCCAGAGATCAACCACATTTCCCTGATATGCCAACGACACCGCCTCCTTATCTTCAACTGCTTTCCGAATACGTGGCATCAGCTCATCAAGCGAAGTGTAAACTTCATCGACCCATCCCTGTCCATGACGGGTTGCCACAGCTTTGGGATTGATTTCAGCAGTTACGCTCACCACGCCGGCTATATTCCCGGCTTTAGGCTGAGCTCCCGACATTCCGCCGAGACCTGCCGTCACGAACAGTAGTCCACCCAATGAACTTTCACCTTCCGGTAGTTTCTTCCTACCGGCATTGAGCACTGTGATGGTGGTTCCGTGTACTATTCCTTGAGGTCCGATATACATGTATGATCCGGCCGTCATCTGACCATATTGCGATACCCCCATTGCGTTGAACTTCTCCCAATGGTCAGGTTTTGAGTAATTAGGTATGACCATTCCGTTGGTTACCACCACTCGCGGCGCATTCTTATGACTCGGGAATAAGCCTAACGGATGACCTGAATACATCACCAATGTCTGTTCATCGGTCATCTCCGACAAATATTTCATCGCCAGCCGATATTGTGCCCAATTCTGAAATACAGCTCCATTTCCTCCGTAAGTTATGAGTTCATGCGGATGCTGAGCAACTCGCGGATCGAGATTGTTTTGAATCATCATCATGATCGCTGCAGCCTGTCGGCTTTTCGCCGGATACTCATCTATAGGACGCGCATACATCTCGTGCGTAGGACGGAAACGATACATGTAGATTCTACCATAATCATGCAACTCTTTTGCAAATTCCGGGGCCAAATCAGCGTGAAGATGTTCCGGGAAATATCTGAGTGCATTCTTCAGCGCAAGGCGCTTCTCCTCATCAGTCAATATATCCTTACGGCGAGGCGCATGATTCACGGAGACATCATAACCGGGATGCTCCGGCAATTCTGAGGGAATCCCCTCCGCTACAATCTCTTTGAAACTTTTTTTCATATCGGGCTATCGGTGATTTATCTTGGTTAAACTACTTACTTACCACTGATTACGTTATTGACAATATCGAGAATCTTATGCTCTCGTTCCATCGCTTCTGTGGCTATCTTTTCAGATTCTCCAATGAGTTCTTCAGCTTTTATCCTGTCTTTCAAGCCGGCGGCATTTATCTTGACATTGAGCTGTGCACCCAACACTGCTGCCCTCGCTGCCAATGCACCTACACCGGCATCGCTTACCGAAGCGGGATTGCCCTTGACTGCCATAGCTTCGATTACCGGAAAGGCTTCAAGTGTTACTTTCATGGTGCGGAGCGGAACTTCCGTAGCATATAACGTGGCAGCCTCAAGTGCTTGTCTACGTGCCTCTTTCTCCTCATCTGTGGATTTTGGCATCTGCAACGCTGCCATAATGCGATTGAATGCTTCAGTGTCTTCATCAACCAACTCCAACAGTTGCTCCATAATCTCTTGTCCCTTTTCAGCATAATCGGAGAACTCCTTCCATCGCTCATCCCAACCCGGTTTATGTGCCGACAGATTGGCAACCATAGTGCCAAGTGCAGCTGCCAAGGCTCCCATATATGCCGAGATCGAACCTCCTCCCGGTGCGGGCGCTTCCGAGGCAGTCAGTTCGGCAAATTTTCTACCTGTCAGTTCTGTTAATGCGGCACCTTTCTTGTCAGCAACCATAAACTCAATCACTTTCTCTTCAGGTTTGAAAGGTGCAAGTTCATCGAGACCCATTGACTTGACCGCAATTCTGATGATTTCATCTTCGGGGATTCCGGTAGAACGCTGTTGCTTATGCAGGAAATGTTTTCCGGCAGCCACGAGTGTGCGCTTAGGCACAAGACCTACAATCTCAGTACCTGTCACCCGTATTCCGCGCTCTTGAGCTGCTCTGCAAACTTCATCGAATGCAATATGCAACGGAGTCTTGGCAATATCGGTGATATTCATTGACACCTGAGCAATCCCATATTCGTCGATAAACCATCCGATTGCTTTTGTCCCTTTCAATGTGCCGGGAAGCATGATTGTGTTTCCATGCTCATCTTTCATCGGTTTGCCGTTGGGTTTCCCTCCTTCACGCTTCGGTCTCCCCTTCTCACGCACATCAAAAGCTATAGCGTTTGCACGGCGAGTAGATGTAGTGTTGAGATTGAAATTAACGGCAATCAGGAAATCGCGCGCGCCTACAGCTGTTGCACCTGTTTTGGCCACCGACTCGGAAAATTCGCGCGGACCAAAATCAGGACCTTCTTCAGCACTGCCAAGTCTCTCGGGCAGAGCCTCATACTCTCCGCGCCTGCAAACTGCAAGATTCTTGCGTTCTGGCGTGGAGGCAGCAGCTTCATAATTATATACAGGAATATTGAGTTCTTCTCCGATTCGCTTGCCGAGTTTTTTTGCCAGTTCTGCGCACTCTTCGAGAGTGATACCCTCAACCGGAATCAATGGTAATACATCGGTGGCGCCCATTCGCGGATGCGCACCATGATGCTTCGACATATCGATCAGTTCCGAGGCTCGCTTAACACCTCTGAACGCTGCTTCCATTACAGCATCCGGCTCCCCCACAAAGGTGACCACCGTGCGATTAGTGGCTTGACCGGGATCAACGTCCAATAATTTAACACCCTCCACCGACTCTATAGCATCGGTAATTTCCTTTATCACTTTAAGGTCGCGACCCTCGCTGAAATTGGGCACGCATTCAATCAAAACTTTTCCCATTTCGATGATTCAAATTTCTTTTACAAATATAAGAATATTTTGCTGAATCACCTAAATATCTTTACAAAACATATTTTTATCTACAAAACATATTTTTATCCCAAGACAACGTCGAGCACCATCATCAGCATAAAGCCTACCGCAAAACCCAATGTGCCCATATTTGAATGTTTCCCCTCCTGCGTTTCAGGTATTAGTTCCTCTACCACCACATACATCATTGCTCCCGCTGCAAATGCTAACAGATAAGGTAAAGCCGGCACGATTACCGATGCCAACAATATCGTCAGCACAGTGCCGATGGGTTCCACCACACCACTTAAGGTTCCCATCAGAAATGATTTGCGTCGTGAATTTCCGGCACTCATCAACGGCATCGACACGATAGCCCCTTCCGGGAAATTCTGGATAGCGATACCAAGCGCCAGGGCCACAGCTCCTGCCATCGACATGTAAGCATTCTGTTCCAAGGCTGCAGCAAGTGCCACACCAACTGCCATTCCCTCTGGAATATTATGTAATGTCACTGCAAACACCAACTTTGTATTGCGCGACAACCGGGACTTAGGTCCCTCACTCTGATCGCTGTCGATATGTTGATGAGGAACAACACTGTCAAGGAAAAGCAGAAAGAAAATTCCAACAGAAAATCCTACTATAGCCGGAACAATACTCATCAGTCCCTCCTTACCCGTCATCTCAATCGACGGAATAAGGAGCGACCATACAGATGCTGCCACCATNACTCCGGCTGCAAAACCGGTAAGTAATTTCTGCACCAATCCCGGTATCTCTCTCTTCATCAGAAAGACACACGCAGCTCCGAGAGTTGTCCCTAAAAAAGGTAATGCTATTCCTAAATACAGTCCATTCATACTCTTATAACAAACCAATGTCACATCGGTTTGCAGAGTAGAATGCATCGAGATTAAGTAATACTTACTTATCCCTCATCAATTATATAGCTCTTCATATCCATCAGCATTCCGTCATAATCAGTAACCTTCCATCCCTCTTCGAAATGGAACAATCTCACTGAAACTTCCCGTGGCGCATAATTGCCATTTCTGAGACTAACTATAACTTGCACAAACTCATTGTCATTGAAATCTTTAAAAAGCCAAGCACGCTCTATCGTGGGTTTTATGTCGCTACCGGGATCCTGACTGCGGGTCCAGAACTCACAATCCCTGAAACCGATTTCCCCGGAGTGAGACTTTGCATCGTGCTCATCCACAAACTTTATCCAGCCTGCGAAATTTTCATCACAAAACCTGCTGATGTACTTATCTCCGTCGCCTCTACTTGCGGCCGGTAACACCGTGGCATACATATCCATCACAAACTTCTTCGCCGACTCAATCTTCATCTTCTCTGCGATTTCATCAGACTCCTCCTCGGCAACTTCGTTCGTTGCCTCACTCACTTCATAGCTCTCTTCGTAAGGTTTATCCGATTCAACAGACTCAGCGCTATACTGCTCATCATTCTTTTCACTACGACCTTGACCCTGCGAGCATCCCCCACAAGCAAAAATGGTCAATCCTGCAACTACACACACCACCCCTACCGACAAAATACTTCTTCTCATATTTTATAATATTATTTCAATTAGCTCGCCTCTTTACCAGCCGAAACCATCGACCGCATCCAGTGTCATTTTCTTTCCGGATTCCGTGATGATTATACAATCTATATCGGCGGCTCTGTTTCCACTACTCATCTCTCCTATCCATTTTTCTATATATTTCCCCTTACAATCTGTAACTGTAATATTAACGCTATCGTCTCTTTCATCATACGTGCCATTTAGATACAGATATGAGCAGGGTTTTACACCCTGCCGGGCAATTGTGGAATGGTAGAAACATTTGCCCTGCAACTTTCCCTCTTTGCACACTAAATACACCGTAATGTTGTATTTATTATCAACTTTACCCACAAAATCATAAAGATACCCCTCAAGAATCCACGCACTCGAAGCAAAAGCTACCCCAAACACCATCACCAACAATGTAAGAATTCTTTTCATAATCAACTAAGAGTTCATCAAATAAAATGTAATACTGATAAGATTTTCGCAAATATAGCAAGAATTTTCTAACTTTCTTTATTTTAGCCGGTTCAAGTTAGTTCATTCAGCCAAAACTTCCTTGAAACCTATTATTGCAGACTGGATGTAACTGTTAGAAATTGATAGGCTCAGAGAAATTTCGTAATTTCGCATTGATAAATTATGAATCATGAAGTTCAACAATTTCAAAGGATATATATTGGCGGCGGTGGCTGCAGCGGCTTATGGAACTAATCCGGCATTCGCAATACCTCTGTACGAACAGGGTATGAACCCAAACTCTGTGCTGCTGTTTCGATACCTTCTTGGCGTACCGATTATGGCAGCGATAATGTCCTTACGGCATGTGTCGTTCCGTTTGACTAAAGAGGAGGTCGGGCCTGTTGCCATTCTCGGAATACTCATGGCTCTATCTTCGTTATCCCTTTTTGAGAGCTATAAATATATGAACTCCGGTATTGCATCAACATTACTTTTTGTTTACCCAATAATGGTGGCTGTAATGATGATATTTTTCTTTCACGAAAGATTCAAACCATCTCTTGCGTTGTGTCTTGTCGTGATGAGCGGCGGATTACTACTCCTTATGAAGCCTCAGGGGGAAGACACCATTAGCCTTGTCGGTGTACTATTGGTTATGGTGTCAGCGCTGACCTATGCACTCTATATTATTTTCACAAATGTTTCCAAAACCGTAAGAGCGATACCGACTACTAAATTGCTTTTCTATGTGCTGTGCTGGGGGAGCCTACTCTACATAATTCTTATACCTGTCGGTTTCAGTCTGACTGTTCCGGCCGAGAGCACAGGCTGGCTCGGCTTGATGGCACTGGCGATTATTCCTACGGTTATCTCTCTGGGATGCACCACAAGAGCTATACAATTGATAGGATCAACTCCGACTGCAATCTTCGGAGCGCTTGAACCGGTATCGGCCGTAATTCTAAGTGTTGCAGTTCTGAATCAAGCCCTTACACTACGCGACGTCGTAGGTGGCGCTTTGATATTAGCTGCTACCGCTATAGTTATTGTCGACAAACCTGTCGACAAACTGATTCTTCGCGTGCGGAAGATGTTCCCTATCTCCTCATCCGGTAAGACAAAAAATTAAGACACCTTTCCCTATCGCAATTAGATTGTCGACAGAAAAAGGTGTCTTAATTATTTTTCAGAAGTGATCAGAGTTCGTAGCCTGCGCTCTTGAACAACTCCATATCTTCGTCTACTTTATTACCTATGGTGGTTAACATGTTACCGATGAGTGCGCCGTTGATACCTCCACGAAGAATACCGGTTGTTGACTCTTTCGACAATCTTGCTCTTCCTCCGGCAAAATGCAATGTACACTTGGGAGCCACGAATCGCATCAAAGCTACCGAACGTGCGATCTCATCCTCACTTATAGGCTCTACATTTTCCAAGGGCGTTCCCTTAATCGGTTGAAGNATATTAACCGGTATTGAGTCNGCACCNGCNTCNCGGGCAAGCTCTGTCATTTCAAGGCGATCGCGCAATGTCTCCCCCATACCGATAATGCCTCCGCTGCAAACCGNGAATCCAATCTCCTTAGCCTTTCTTATTGTTTCAAGCTTATCCTCTATTGTGTGAGTTGTACACAATTCTGCAAAATAACGGGGTGAAGTCTCAAGATTACAATGATATTTACGCACCCCGGCATCCCAGAGCTGCTGGAGCTGTTCACTTGAAAGAAGNCCCATCGACGCACAAAGTCCTACTCCNCCACGCTCGGAGAGTTCCTTGTAAGTACGGCAGAAGTTCATCATTTCATGCGCCTTGACCTTTCTGCCGCTCGTAACCATAGAGAAGCACTTCGCNCCGTTTCTTTTATTATCCTCAAATGCTTTTACAGCATCCTCATGCGGAATATATTCATACTCACGCACTCCGGTGTTATGTCTTCCCGATTGAGCGCACCATTTGCAATCCTCNCTGCATTTCCCNGANCGAGCATTNACAATCGAACAGGTGTGTATCTTATCNCCACACCATTTACGGCGTATTTTATCGGCCTCGGCACACAGTTCGGCCGTGCTGTAACGTTTGTCAAGCTCAAGGGCCTCTTCAATTGTTGCNGGNATGCCCTCATTCACTGCCCTGTTAGTTAGTTCTGTTATCATAGCTATATAAATAAAATAAGAGCAGCAACCTATCTATGGTAATAACCAAAGATTACGGGTCGCTACTCCGAATATCTTACTTTGCAACAGAGATTCTTCTCTGTTCACCTCACAAATTTAGCAATTAAAATTTTTATATGCAAACATTCTTTGGCGTCAAGNNCATTNACAANGTATCAAAGTGACCATTTAAATNCNATTTANACCATCCATATTCCATTTATTNATATNATNATTTAAAATANTTCACTTATTTTTGGNTTTTATTTGATATTTTGATATTATTGTTTTAAATTTGCTGCAAATATTAAAANAATTAATGCTTATGCGAATATTTACCTCACATTCAGTTGCAACCGCAACTATCATCACAACAATTGCAGCTTCGGCATCTGCCGTCGGGATCCATAAAGGATCCTTCGATCTTGCGCAACATCGTTATCAAATCGAATCCCCCTCTGTTTTCAACAACAATAAGACTAAGGGAGCCGCACGCATCAATTCACTCCTTGGTGCCGACAAAGCAAAGATCAAGTTCGAAAATCCGGATCCAGCCATGACCCTGCCGGCTTCAAGCATCACAGGCAACATCGACACACCCGATGGCAAATTATGGTATTACACCGGGGAACTTAAATATCTTGAGATTCCTCCGCACGATGATGTTTACTTTACTGAAAGGATTCTTCAAGAGTATAAGTTCACAATCTATGACTCAGAGATGAAACCTATCGGCGAGATCAAAGACAAGATGGACTATCAGGAAAACGAGAGCAATACAGTGCTTTGTGATATCGCACCGGTTGCCACACGCAATTTCTTCAACTCCGACGATTCGGTTGAAATTATGGTTTCATTAGGTGTAAACAGTTCAAATTATACTAACCATTACCGCACTCTCATCTATTCTCTCGACGCTGAGAAAGATGCTGACGGCTATTGCAAACCTATCGGTTCTATGCCGGACCTGGTTGCCGATGTGGTGCAGGGTCCCTCTTCTGATGGATCAGATAATTTCTATATCACATTCCTTTCTGACGTTATGGAGGATGTGCCCGACGATGCCGGTTTTTGGGACTATATGCTGGCTCAAGGTGTAGACATCAATATTTACGGCAAAGCTATCGACAACAATGGTCCACGTCTGATCTACAATAAGAAACTTCCGTTGGCACAGTATCCCGGCGACCAGCAGGATGTGCCGGCCCTGATCTCTTTGCGTCGCGGCGATGATGTGATCTACTGCTTCTCGCAATATCAGGAACCTTTCTATAACCGCTATGACGATCCGTTCTCGGAGGACATGACTCAGCGTGCTGATAATAACCTCGTGATTCAGCTTTTCAAGGCTACGGAAACCGGTCTTGATCTCTTCTCTACCACCAATGTTCCCGTCACTCTTGATCCGATGAATGACAATTCCGGGAACCCTACATGTCTTTTCTCTTTCTATAGCGTTGGTAGCCTGAATTACAGAAACGACATTCAGTTTGATGCTCCCGGAGCATCTGCCGAAAAACCGGATTTCGTAATTACTCGCAGCAACTACCAGATAACCACTGATGACTTCATCGATTCTTATTTCACTTATAAAAACGACGGCTCGTTGAAGAACACTCTGTTCCTATACTGCGACGGCACACGCGCTCTTGGTGATATCCAGGGTTTCGAACCTCAGCAGATGTTCGTGTCTGTGGATTCGTTCGGTTATCTTTATAATTTCGTTGATCTCTATTCCGGTAAAAATGTTACGCAGATAGATGCTAACTATTACTATGACAATGACACAAAGGTAGAGACACTCCTCGCGAACTTTGACCGCACTCCGGAGGGAGACTCTTTCGTTTATGTTTTCGAGTTGCGCAATCCCGGCGTGGATGATTTCGGCAACGATGTTATGAGATTCATGTATATCAACAGCGACGGGTCGTTCAACCACATCGAGAGTGTCAACATGGGTAAAGACGTGGCATACGCTCAAAGTTACCTTTCTACAGAGGCTCTCGCTCCCCACGCTTACAGCACATCAGACGCGCCTGCATTTATGTTGCTCGTGAAACGTTATCTTGATGGCGGTGGTGCAGGTGAAGAGCTGTTGATTGCGGAAGCTGAGAGCACTCAGAATCCCGAAGGCACTACCCTCCTCCAGCTTCAGTCGCAGGGAGATTTCGCTCTCTCCTCAATCGTTCCTGAGTTTGACTCCAATGAGCTTTTCGTATACTATTACGACTCCGAGAACAATACATTAAAGCTTGAAGTATATGCTTTACCATTAGGTGATCAATCCGGAGTTGAGGAAATCGCGGATAATTCAAAACCCTTTACATTGACAGGTACTGCACTTGTAGCAGATGGAGAAATCTGCATACACGCGCTTGATGGCAAACTTGTTGCATACGGTAACAATTCAGTCGAATTTGCATCTCTCGCTTCAGGCGTATATGTAATCTCAGTCAATGGAAAATCTTACAAAATTGTAAAATAAACAGCAATAAAAAAATAAACAGCAATAATATGAATAGGATTTACACAATCGGAGCTTCTTTAGCTATGCTTGCGAGCATAAGCTTCAGTGCAACAGCCCAACAATCAACAGTCAGCTTCGGTGTCGATCCGGCTGACGGCGCTACCGTAAAGACAATAAATCGTATTGTTCTTACACTCCCCTGCGTTGACGACACTTACGAATCGCAGTTATGGCCCGATATGGATAAAGCCACAACAATTGCAGTGCTCAAGGGTGATGAAACCGTAGCAACATTCGAATCTTTTGATGAGGCTACCGGCGATGACGAAGGCAATATTATCTTCCCGATTATTCTCTCTGATGACGTGACCGGAGCGGGTGAATACACGTTCTCCCTTCCCGAAGGATTATTCGTTCAAATGCGTTGGGATGACTCTGCCGACGATATGGTCGCAGTCACCGACGGCAAGATTACTGAAGCATATACCGCAAAAGTAACTGTTGACCCGAATATCAAGTCTGCAATTGATATATACAACATTTCACCTGAACCCGGTTCTTCAGTTGAATCTATCGCAGAGGTTACAATCGGATTCCCGCAGATCTCCGCCGGAACTATGTTTGACGGATGGGAATTCCCGAATGCTACGTTCTCAAACGGCACAACCACCATCGAGGCCATCGTTAACTACGACTGGAACAGCGAGGAGGAGTATCGTGTGATGAAGGTTACTCCGGTTGACGCCAACGAAGAGGAGGCACCTATCACCGAGGAGGGTAAATGGACCCTTACCATCGCCGCCGGAACTTTCGTACTCAACGGAAACAGCAATGCTGAGATCACAGCTGAATTTAATATCGCCTCTACTGCAGAACCTGCTACAGTTGAATTCGGTGTCGACCCGGCAGATGGCGCTACCGTTAAGTCTATCAGCCGTATCGTACTGACTCTCCCCTGCGTTGACGACACTTTCGAGTCGCAGCTATGGCCCGATATGGAGAAAGCAGCAACCATTGCAGTGCTCAAGGGTGATGAGACTGTAGCAACATTCGAATCTTTTGATGAGGCTACAGGTGATGACGAGGGCAATATTATCTTCCCGATTATTCTCTCTGATGCCGTTACAGAAGCCGGAGAATATACATTCTCTCTTCCGCAAGGATTGTTCGTTCAGATGCGCTGGGACGACGCCACTGATGATTTCGTAACAGTCAAGGGTGGTAGCATCACAGCCGCTTACACTGCAAAAGTTACTGTCGATCCTGCTATCAAGACCGAAGTGGATGTATTCACTATCACTCCAGAGTCTGGCACTACAGTTGAATCTATCGCAGAGGTTACAATCGGATTCCCGCAGATCTCCGCCGGAACTATGTTTGACGGATGGGAATTCCCGAATGCTACGTTCTCAAACGGNACAACCACNGTCGANGNCATCGTNAACTACGACTGGAACAGCGAGGAGGAGTATCGTGTGATGAAGGTTACTCCGGTNGACGCNAACGAAGAGGAGGNACCTATCACCGANGAGNGNAAATGGACCCTTACNATNGCCGCCGGAACTTTCGTACTCAACGGNAACAGCAATGCCGAGATCACAGCTGAATTTAATATCGCCTCTACTGCAGAACCGACAACAGTTGAATTCGGTGTCGACCCGGCAGATGGCGCTACCGTTAAGTCTATNAGCCGTATCNTACTGACTCTCCCCTGCGTTGANGACACTTTCGAGTCTCAGTTATGGCCCGATATGGANAAAGCNGCAACNATTGCGGTGCTCAAGGGTGATGAGACTGTAGCAACATTCGAATCTTTTGATGANGCTACNGGTGATGANGAGGGCAACATTATNTTCCCGATCATTCTCTCNNATGCCGTTACAGAAGCCGGNGAATATACATTCTCTCTTCCGGAAGGATTGTTCGTTCAGATGCGNTGGGACGATGCCGCTGATGATTTCGTAACAGTNAAGGGTGGTAGTATCACAGCCGCTTACACAGCTAAAGTAACTGTCGATCCTGCTATCAAGACNGAAGTNGANGTNTTCACAATCACTCCCGAGTCNGGCACTACAGTTGAATCTATCGCAGAGGTTACAATCGGATTCCCGCAGATCTCCGCCGGAACTATGTTTGACGGATGGGAATTCCCGAATGCTACGTTCTCAAACGGNACAACCACNGTCGANGCCATCGTAANCTACGACTGGAACAGCGAGGAGGAGTATCGTGTGATGAAGGTTACTCCGGTNGACGCNAACGAAGAGGAGGCNCCTATCACCGAGGAGGGNAAATGGACCCTTACNATNGCNGCCGNAACTTTCGTNCTCAACGGNAACAGCAATGCTNAGATCACAGCNGAGTTCACTGTAAAGAAACCTTCAAGTGGTGTTGAGACCATCGACGCCGAACTTAACGGCAATGTTACCGTATACTCTGTTGATGGCAAGGTTATCCTTAACAATGTTCCTTCAACTCAACTCTCNACACTCCGGAAAGGTTTGTACATTATCAATGGNAAGAAAGTTNCAATCAAGTAAACCATACTATAATGAGTAAAAGAACATTAGCAATTTTTATATTTCTAATGCTCCTTTTGAGCCAGGGNTTTANTGCCTTGGCTCTTAAGGTNACATTAGAGTGGGATATTCCCGGNGCNGTTAAACTACAGGTAGACAACGACCANGGCAACTATGTAGATATTGCCCCGGATCAGACCTCTTATGTCTGGGATACGGACGACACTTACGGGTATATATATGCCTACCCTGCCGACGGNTATCAACTGNTGGGAGCCGAAACCACAGATGGTTCAAAAAAATTCTCACCGAGTGGTACACCCCGACGTATTACAATGGCTTTTTACAGTTCCGACAACAACAAGACTGTAAAAATAGAAGCTGCCACACTTGAGCGCAATGAAACTTTCACGGTCGATGTTGTCAACGGCCTCGCCAACATTATGTCGGCTGAGTTCAGTTCCGGTTACAACCTCGATTTGCAGCGGGGCGAACACACCTACAATTTCAATGCTAAATATGACGATCCNCTTACGATTACATTAAACGCGGTTTCNGAAGCTTACAGCNTAACTCTTAATGGTGAACCGCTTACTAAAAATCCGTGGTATTCACGCTACGAGAATATTAATGTAAATCCNGGCGATAACCTTACAATCAAGGTTTATGAAAATGATGCCGATGAACCGGAAGAGTGTAATTTCTCGATTGAATACNCATCCGACATGGAGGGTTGNATTGAAAACATCCGCAATGTCTCCTCCGGCGAGTGGTANTATCAGAAGGATCTGNNAGCACCTCTTACCCTTCTNGAGAATACGGAACTCACTGTGAATTTTGTAAAAGACGATTACACCGTTACCCATGTTTATCTAAATGACACAGACATAACGTCATCACTTGTCACCAGTTCATTCTCCGGCACNCAGTCCGTTACNTTNACTATTAAGGATANACAGACCATCCTAAAAATAGAAGGAACGGCAAAAGTGTATGGAGACATAGATTTCATCGGCTACATCTCAAATGCCGAGGGAGTACAGCTAAGAATGCAGTATGATGGTGGATCATTCGACCTCCCGNAAGGGGAATCNATTGACAAAGATATCAAAGTTACTTCAAACTTAACGATGTCAGCAGCCGACACAAAGAAGTATATTATACCCATACCTGAAAAGACAGGTAAATTCTTCTTTGCNCCTAAAAATGGATACTACATTTCGGATGTTTATACTCTCACTCCTGAAGGAAAAATTGAACTGCATTCNGGGAATGCCTCAATGACCGCAACCATCGACGGCACCACTTTCTATATGGTTGTTAAGAAACTCCCTGATNCATATCCGGCTAAGTTGAACATTATCGGCGATGATTTCAATCTTCGNATATCTGCNAACTCNAGCACATCTCTGACNTGGGGTAACCAAAATGCACCTTCCTATTCATCNGAACCCGGAGAGAGGGANATCAACTTCATTCCCGGNTATAACACNCCTATNACNTTAGCATTTTCCGGTGATGAGGGTAAGTTGCCGGCTGTCTATCTTGATGGTGCGGAAGTGTTCGGTATCGAAAATTCCGACAGCGGNGCTATGGAATATAGCGTTACACCTTATAGNCCTGNCGATAATGATTNNGACACCTCCTTACANTCCGAGATNTTNGTTTACAACTCGTATACNGAGCGACCCCAGATGTCGGGNGCATCTCTTGATTTNGAAGNGGGTNTTGAGGCTGCCTTCTATTANAGCCCCGTGATGCATCCGGCAAATCCCGAAGGTATTACAGTAATCTCGGGCACACAGATTACCGTAAGACCCTCTNCTNCNGACGTTACCGTAATCTATAAAAATGANGTTGTGGAGCTTGACAATAACGGNGAATTCGTATTCAACGCCACAGGTAATGCCCGCAACAATGTTGTGAAGATAACNAAAGGNTCNGGAATTGAAAATCTTTCATTTAGCAAAGAGCCTCGCATCNCGGTCTTCACCATNGATGGCAAGANAATNCTCANNAATGCCGATACCGNTATGTTAGTCACCCTTCCTAAAGGATTCTACATAGTAAACGGCAAGAAACACCTTGTGAAATAACGTTTGTAATTACCACCTCTTACNCACAAAGAAGACCGTCCTCTCACCGAAGGCGGTCTTCTCCGTAATATCCCGGGAATTTCTGTTTGCATCAGAGTCCACTAATGTATTTCTGATATGCNATGCGAGGACTACCATCGNCACAGTATATGATGCCGCATCGCTGAAAGCCGAGTTTCTCAGCTGCTCGCTGCATCAGGGCATTATCGGCATGTGTGTCAAGGCGNAGATTATTTGTATTCTTCATACAAAACTCCACACANTTTCTCAACACACCGCGATGNTTGCCTGTCGATCCGAGGCGATGTATAGTACCATACGGCANACTATTAAGCCACTCNCCATCCTCAATNACGGTATATGTTGGATCATCACCCTTGATAAATGCNAAAGCCATCACAATCTTATCTTNATCATCNACCCCNACATAACCNACACCNCNGCGGATATCATCCTCAATCAGTTCACGAGAAGGATATCCATTAACCCATTGACTATGATTGCCNGAAGCGCGCATNCATTGTCGCGCAGCGTNATAACAAACCNTAATATCATCTATATCAGACAACACGCTTTTCCTAATTCTCATCATACNTTTCTCTAAAATACACTTTCGTAAAATAACCTCCACAACACTGAGAGCATAGGNATTAATATTTCGTCTCTTATGCGTCTACACTTNTTTAAANNATNNGCGCTGATTACTTGTGTANCAAGTAATNAGCGCGTATTTNGCGGAAGGACAGGGATTCGAACCCTGGGTACCCGAAGGCACAACGGTTTTCGAGACCGCCCCGATCGACCACTCCGGCATCCTTCCTCGGTCGTTTTTGATAGCGTGCAAAATTAATATTTTTTTCTTATATACACCAAATTTTATCCAATATTTATTACAAAACCACAATTTTTCTAACATTAATTAAATAATTGCACTAAGTTCTTTGTTATATAAATAGAGATATATGATCTCTGCATTACNCTCTACTGAGGAATGCCAATGTGAAATTAACCTTTTATTAAAATACTTATGACAGACGATAGAATTATCCCCCCTTCGGAGCTGATCATCAATGAAGATGGTTCAGTATTTCATATACACCTCACTCCGGATCAAGTGCGCGACAATGTTATTTTCGTAGGAGATCCCGGTCGAGTTGATATGGTGGCAAGTTATTTCGACTCTATCGATTATAATGTTTCTTCTCGCGAGTTTCACGCTATCGGCGGCACTTACAAAGGGAAACCGATAATGGCCATCTCTCACGGTATCGGTCCGGATAACATCGAGATCGTACTCACCGAGCTTGATGCTCTCGCCAACGTTGACTTCAAGACACGCAAGGTGAAGCCGGAACATCGTACCCTCAACATTGTNCGTATCGGCACATCCGGATCGCTTCAGGAGGACCTGCATATCGGAGATTTCGTTATAGCNGAAAAAGGTATGGGATTCGACGGCATCCTGAATTTCTATGCCGATCGCGACAAAGTCTGTGACCTCGATTTTGAACGAGAATTCTGCAAACATACCCAATGGCCATCTACATGGGCTGCACCTTACACCGCCGATGCTGATGCCTCTTTGGTTGAGAGGATCGGACGTGACGACATGGTGCGCGGTTACACTATTGCCGCCGTCGGTTTCTATGCACCACAAGGCAGAATGGTTCGTTTGAAGCTCGCAGACCCGAATCTCAACGAAAAGATTGAGAGTTTCAGATATAACGGCCGACCCATCACTAACTTCGAGATGGAATCAGCTTGTCTGCAAGGACTCGCCAAGTTATTGGGACATCGTGCCATGACCGTCTGCTGCATCATCGCAGANCGTCGCCTGAACAATGCCAACACCGACTATAAGCCCAAAGTAAAACATTTGATCGAAACNGTCCTCGAACGTTTCTAAACCCNTACAACNCATATAAAAGTATAAGGTGCGATATTCTCGCACCTTATATTATATCAATGAATAGCGATTTCCGGGATGTCGCGTTATTAATCCATCAAACTCAAGCTCTGTCAGTGTCGACATCAGTTCAGAGATTTTCACATTCAAGCGGTTATGGATCACATCAAGGGGTATCGGCGCAGCCTCATATTTAAGCAATTCATGAATCTGTTTCGATAGACCGGACATCTCCGGGAAGAGATTGCGCTGCTTGGGNGTAACTTTAACTCCCATCGGTTCCCATCCCATCTGCTCTATTATATCGGCAGCTGCCGTAAGCAGATGAGCTTTCTCTTTTCTGATGAGATGATTACACCCCGCACTCGCTTCATCTGTGACACGTCCCGGAAGTGCCATTACATCGCGGTTATAATTGAAAGCAAGATTGGCAGTGCTCATTGCTCCCCCNTTCACCGGAGATTCAATCACGGCTGTCAACTGNGTCAGNCCCGCCACAATCCTGTTGCGCTCAAGGAATCGCGCTCTGAAAGGTGTCTCGGCTGAAGGATATTCCGACANCAATGCTCCGCCNCTATTCAACATTTTCCGTGCAAGATCCCGATGCGCCGAAGGATAGATAGTGGCAAGACCATGAGCCACCACACCTACCGTAGGCAATCGATTCTCAAGCGCACCATTATGCGCTGCGGCGTCCACTCCGAACGCGAGTCCGCTTACCACCAATAATTCGGGAAAGTAAGCCCCAAGATCCTGCAATAATTTGCGAGTGAAATCCAATCCATANTGAGTAAACCTCCGCGTACCTACAATGCTTATTGACTCTTTTGCATTGAGATTCGTATCTCCAAGCATATAGAGTGTGACCGGAGCATCAGTAGTCTCACTCAAAAGCCAGGGATAATCATCNGACAATAATGACAGCACCTTGACATTATGACGCATCACAAATTCTGCTTCACCCTTGGCTCTCTGCAATGCCTGTTCNCGGTCTGCCGAACTGAAACCTGTCTTGCTGTTCAGCCCCAGTGCATCAGAAAGGGAAAGAATATCCATCCTGAAGAAATCCTCAAGACTGACTCCGGCATCCTCCATGCGTCGCACCACTGTTGCGCTCACCTTGGGCACCATGCCGAGTGCTATCTTATATGTCAGCTCATCTTTCATCCTCAGGAGATATACATTTTGAAACTTTCTGCCAATTCATCACCGCGCGAAAGCTTNCCATCTTTCAAGATTACGATNGTNACCACACCCTCAACACACAACTCCCCATCAGACCTCACTATATCCTGATAAAAGATAAAACGCGCCCCCTTTCTTTCGAGNCTAAGTCCGCTCATGAACGTNTCTCCTCCACGCAACGGCGTGAGATACTCGATCTCAACTTTCCTCACTACGGCATCTACACCCGACGCGTGCAAAGCATTGAACGACACACCTGCCGCCTGGCAGAACTTATGGCGCGTATGCTCCATATAATGAAGATAATTGGCATTATTTACAATCTGCTCACAATCCAGTTCATAATCACGGACTTCCATATCCATGACAAAACAATATTTCTTATTTTTCTTTACAATTCCCATTTGTTACAATTTCTTGACATGCTGAGAGATTTTATCAATCGCTTTTATATAGATATCAGTATTGGGATAAGCATTCTCCGGAATCCAAAGAAATCCCTCGACCTTTTTCTCGCCAATCGGGAAATACACACCTTTGCGTCCCACATAATATACGCGCATAAGTGAGTAATCAATAAACATTTCGATATGCTTCTCTCCAGATTCCGTTGACATACCATCCGCCTCTCCCTCTTCACCGGCCTTCGTCTCATCCTTTACAGNGANACACATATCAATTGCCACCCCATCATCCTCAATCGTCAGCGAATGATCCGTGACATTGAAATAGCAATACTTTCCAAGCCCGTAATGATAATACATATATGCCACCACCATCGGACACACGATAAACACTATCATCAACGACACTATGAAATACCTTANATCATAAAGCGATGCAAGCACCGCACTNACAATCATAAGACACAGCAAAATAGCCACGGGNCGCACCCACAACACACTGAACATGATGGAGCAAAACCCGGCTCTTCCCAGCTTAAATCTGAGAGATTGCCGTATATCCTTATCTATTGCCATTCAGATCNCGTTTAGCACGAANTTTAGAGTAATTCCCGCTATTAACTTCCTTAATCTTCTGCGTGTAACCTGTGCCCTCTTTATTATAAAGCGCATCAATATTCACATACTTGTTCTTACCATTTTTGGAAGATGTGAAAANCCGGTCGCGCTCCCTCTTTGCCTTATCGGCCAACGGTGAGTGGCCGTTNGGTAACGACCCGCGTAAATCNTCATCAACTCCATCNTCACTGCAAACAACACCCCTCACTTCCGAACATGGTGGATAACCCAATCCNGTCCACATTACATATTCATCTTTGACAAATTNCGGAGTCACAAGNGAGAGATCCGCCACNGGTCTGCANCCCTCGATAGCTACAGTTGCCGTAGACTTATACCGGGGAATGAAATCCTCATCGAGCACCTTNGCAGGATGNNTCAACGTGAAATCCTTATGCTTGCCATCGTGATAGAACACACGGCTGAGCTCCTCGGTCAGAACCTCAGGAGTGATCGACCTGCTGTTCACATACGGTTCGAGAAGATGGCAAGCATTCGCTTCCCTTACAAACCCATACCCTTCATTCTTTCTGCCCGAATGGCTGTAATTCGTGCGAACGAGTACACCATTCNCNGCATCCTTCAGGTCAAAACGATTATAGCTATGGTTATTGGTTTCGAAATATGCCCCCGCCCCCNTAGCNTCAATCACACCGAAATTAGCCTCCACNCCCATCGGTTTNCGGATAGTGTCGAGCAGATTCGCNAAATCATCNACCGACCGGCACTGCCTCAGCGCAAGGGTCATCACCAACCCCTCCTTATCCATATCCTTNTCCGCCACATTATCATCCTTGATATTATANGAAGCCGTATTCATTATGGCGAATCCAGCCTCGTTCATCCCCATCCAAGCCTCTTTAAGTTCNTTATCGCCCGCATTNAACAGAGCAACATAAGAATACTCCTCCGGATTAGTCTTCACAAACTCCACCTTATTATCAATGGTGCTGGTGTCGCGATGCTTCCATAGAATCGGTCTTCCATACGGATTCATCTCCGCAGAAATGATAGCAGAAGTGCAACCCCTGCTCTCCTGAGCGGAAAGCAGGGTCATCGCACAAACTATAAAAAATAAAATCTTATATTTCATACNTATTATCTCCCGTTATCTCCCGGATTCCGCAATTCTTCGGTTCATCGCGGAATTAAAATTCTCATTGCCGATCAGCGCTTCCACCGTCAGATGCATTCTGTAACGCCAGTAATGCCTCGGATTCGCCGGAACATTGATCTGCTCGTCGTGCGGATTCTCACGCCGGATTGTGCCATCTGTAGAAAGCCAGTCCTGCAAAGGGAGTATGCAAAGCATTGACGGACTCTTCAGATGCAGCTCCACAATCTTNTCGCANATCCACGGCTCNGCATACTGCGGAGTCTGACCCTGCTCCCGAAGCACATTATGGAAAAACTTATCGGTCATTGCAGGATCACTCTCCCACCATCCTCTGATACCCGACATATCNTGAGTGGAGGTAGTACAAACCGAATAGTAAGGATAATGCCANGTATCACCGAAATCCACACCCGGATTCTTTGGCATCCTCTGGATCTCCAAAGCAAGGATCTCCAGACGATCCATAACCTCCGGCACACANGCGGGAATCATTCCCAAGTCCTCGGCACACGTCANCATCGAAGTGGCATCAAGCAACGGCGGCAGCTTCCACATCGCCTTACCATACCAGAAGTCGTTATGCCGATGATAGAAGAAATCATTATAAAGTCGATTGAAATTCCATTTCGCNTAATCCGACAGCACCCTGTACTGATAAGTGTTCTGCCCCGAGATGCGGGGATGGTATTGCCCNTTATGGTAAGGATCCTCAATGAAAAGAACATCATCAATTAAGCCAAGCAANGCATTGCATAACCTATCGTTCTTTTCATTCTTTTCCTGTGTGGTGAAATAATCCGTCACCTTTGCCTGAGTGTTCACGAACTCCTTGAGACAATAACGGTCACTTCCGATCTTGTCAAGGAANCNNNCTTTACNCTCCTCCGTATATTCACCGAAGAAATCAGTAAGCATCCATTCAAGAATCAGCGGACGGGTCATGACCTCCGCATCAATCCAGAAATCATAACCGTTTCTCAGNTCTTCGGGGGTAAACGGCAAAGCCGGATTGAAATACCCTAACAATCCGTGTACGGCATCNATCGGAATCTCCCATATCCGGAAAAATCCCAANATATGATCTATGCGATAGGCATCAAAATATTCCGCCATCTTGCGGAAACGGTTTTTCCACCATCTGAAGCCATCCTTAGCCATTTCATCCCAGTTATANGTAGGNAAGCCCCAGTTCTGCCCNAGCACAGAGAAATCATCCGGCGGCGCACCTGCCTGCGTATCCATNTTGAACAACTCCGGACTAACCCANGCATCGGCACTGAAGCGACTNATACCGATCGGAATGTCACCTTTAAGCACCACACCCTTNCTGTGAGCATAATCNCGTGCATCCCTCAACTGNCNGTCGAGATNATANTGCACATAATAATGATAGTCAAATTCGTCGCGATGCTCAGCGTAAAGGTTCTCAACCANCTCGGCATTGTATCTTGCATAATCACCCCACAGATTATTATCAGGGGTGCCATATAATGTACGCAAAACACTCCAAGCCGCATACGGCTTCAACCAATATTCATTTCTGCCAACAAAATCTTTATAATCGGCACGACGGCGCACGTTCGCTCCCTGCTCNGCATATATTTCCCNCAGATATTCCGTTTTGCCNTTATTCACGCGCTCATAATCTATCGCCTCANGAGCATTCAACTCATCNGCTAAATTATGATAATAGTTCCTGCGCTTCTCATCTTTGAGTGTTCCCACCTCCCAAAGATTAAGATACATCGGATGCAATGCGAAAGTCGAATTTGCCTTATACGGATAAGAATCCACCCAGGTGCCGGTCATGGTGGTGTCATTGATCGGAAGAATCTGCAGAATCTTCTGTCCCGTCATGGCACACCAATCCACCATCCTCTTTATATCCACAAAATCGCCNACACCGAAATCATGCGTCGACCTGATGGAGAACACCGGTATAGCCGTTCCTGCACCCTTCCAATTCTCCTTAGGATTGGCAAAANGTAAACCTTCGATCACTATCTGCTCATCATNACAATTCTCNAAGATTCCGTATANGCGNTTATTGGTATACTCCCACCCCTTTACTTCCNGGGTAACTTTATCAAGAACAATGAACTTATATTGGAACGGCACCTTCAGCTTATCGTTCTTTATATTCACCTCCCAAACAGGGAAATGAGCATCGTTCATTATCACGGCACGCGAAGGATCCCAGTTGCCGAGAGCNTCACCCTCGCCGCAAACTGCCAGAACCTCATTCGGCTCGATCATAGGNGCGGAGATACGCATTTGNACCGTGCCGGGNACNGCCGTCAANGCCTGATCNCGGAAAGGTCTNCGCAACATACCNTCNACAAACGCCGACGAATAAAATGGTTTNTCCGACGGCATATCCTGCCATGATGAGAAAATTCGATATGTCCTNATTCCCTTACCGCTCACAAACCTATGAGGCTCACCCCATTCAAAACGCCATTCCTTCTCCGGAGCCTTTACNATGAANTGATATTCAAAATTCCCCGGATCGCGATTCAGATTCAATTCCAGGCTCCATGTGCCCGGGCTGACGAGATTCATCTCCACAGCTTTGCGTGCATCGCCATTTCCCAATTCGGGAATCGANCCGCAAACAAACAGAGATTCACCCCATTGAGTGTGGTAGTTGATATTTAAGGTAATTTTCATAAGTNANTTCTANAAATAAAACGATATATGTTAGNGNNGGTGCAACTGATGCGNATCAATTGCACCACCGTGATTTTAACCGCATTTAGAGTTTCCACAAGTAGTGCAGATCAGACACCCCTCCTGATATATCAGCGTCTCCGCGCCGCATTTGGGACATTTCTGACCTGTGGCNGCAGTGCCATTCGGAAGGTATTTCTTCAACGCCCTCTCCACACCATTCTTCCACGTGTTTATGTTGGTGGAGTCAAGTTCAAGTCCACCTACAAGCTTCAGCACCTGATCAATAGGCATGCCGTAACGCAACACTCCCGAGATCAATTTCGCATAGTTCCAGAACTCCGGGTTGAACTTCTCGCTCAGACCCTCGATAGTGGTCTTGTAGCCACGCTTGTTGATGAACTGGAAGTCATATCTCTTCTTGCCATCGGAATCCATTGCCTTGATGATCTTGCCACTGTTCACACTCTTCGGACAGAAGATGCCATCTTCATCATCGGCCAATCCGGTGAAGATCTCGTATGGCTTCCCATCGACCAATCCCACGAACGCAATCCACTTCTCCTTGTTATTCTGAAAACGCACCACATCCGCATCCAGTTCGTGAGGACGCTTCACAATATGCTCTCCACTGGCTATCAGCTTAGNCTTACCCTTCTCCGGGGTGACAGCAGCCAGCACATTGTTGCGCGAACCGTCGCGATAAACTGTGCAACCTTTACACCCAGCTTTCCAAGCCTCCACATANAGATTACCTACAAGTTCCTCCGTAACATCAGAAGGAAGATTGATNGTGACGCTGATTGAATGGTCAACCCATTTCTGCACAGCTCCCTGCATCCTTACCTTCTCCATCCAGTCAACATCATTACTTGTGGCTTTATAGTAGGGTGATTTCTCCACAAGCTCCGCAATCTCCTCCGACGTCATNTTATCTTTNTTCTCGATACCATTGATCTTCATCCATTCCAGGAACTTATGATGATATACGATATACTCNTCAAACGCATCGCCAACCTCATCAACAAAGTCGATACGCACATTCTCATCAGAGGGATTCACCTTGCGCTTACGCTTATAAACGGGCAGGAACACCGGTTCGATACCCGATGAAGTCTGTGTCATTATNGAGGTGGTGCCTGTCGGTGCAATTGTAAGACACGCAATGTTACGTCGACCATTCTTCACCATCCTTTCATAGAGAGCCGGATCNGCCTCACGNATACGCGCTATGAATGGATTATTCTTCTCCCTCTCCGGATCGAACACCTCAAANGCACCGCGTTCTACTGCCATATCCACAGAAGCGGAATAGTAAGCCAATGCAAGTTGTTTGTGAACTTCGGTTGAGAACTCTGTTGCCTCCTTGGTGCCATAACGATAACCCAAAGCAGCGAGCATATCACCCTCTCCGGTAGTTCCGCAACCGGTGCGTCTNCCTTTCAATGTCTTATTCCGTATCTTTTTCCAGAGATTGAGTTCCGTGCTTTTAACCTCGGCNGTTTCCGGATCCTTNTCAATTTTTTCGATGATNCANTCAATCTTCTCCATCTCNAGATCGATNATATCATCCATGATTCTTTGCGCCTTNCCTACATGCTTGCGGAAAAGTTCGAAATCGAACTCAGCCTTGTCGGTAAAAGGATTCTTTACATAACTGTAAAGATTGATCGCCACNAGTCGGCAACTGTCGTAAGGACACAACGGAATCTCGCCACACGGGTTTGTGGATACNGTCTCGAAACCCAAGTCGGCATAACAGTCNGGCACAGACTCCCGCTGGATCGTATCCCAGAAAAGCACACCCGGTTCCGCGCTCTTCCAGGCATTGTGAACTATCTTCGCCCACAACTCCGCAGCATTGATCTCCTTCTCCATCTTCGGATCATCGGATTTCACAGGGAACTGCTGCTTATATGGNNCGCCGCTTACCACNGAGGTCATGAAATCATCGTCGATCTTTACNGACACGTTCGCCCCNGTCACTTTACCCTCGGTCATCTTCGCGTCGATAAANTTTTCCGCATCCGGATGCTTGATGCTCACCGTCATCATCAGCGCACCGCGACGTCCATCCTGNGCCACTTCGCGTGTGCTGTTGCTGTAACGCTCCATAAACGGCACNAGACCAGTAGATGTAAGTGCGGAGTTTTTAACAGCACTACCCTTCGGACGGATATGTGAAAGATCGTGTCCCACTCCGCCGCGACGCTTCATCAGCTGCACCTGCTCTTCGTCGATACGAATGATGCCNCCATAACTGTCCGGATGNCCGTCAAGTCCAATCACAAAACAGTTNGAGAGAGAGCCTACCTGAAAGTTATTACCGATACCNGCCATCGGACTTCCCTGCGGCACAATATAGCGAAAATCTTTAAGGAGGTCGTAAACCTCCTCCTCGCTCATCGGATTCGGATATTTGCTCTCTATTCTCGCAATCTCGGAAGCAATGCGNTGGTGCATATCATCCGGNGACTGCTCATACAGATTCCCATCAGAGTCTTTTAAGGCATATTTGCTTGCCCAGACTCTTGCGGCAAGTTCATCACCCTTGAAGTAATCAAGCGACGCAGCGTAAGCGTCATCGTAGCTATAAGTTTTTGAAGACATTGTATATTTATATAATCTTTACCGTATAATTGAAATCCTTATTATCAATTCAAATTATAAAATGANGTTNNTTCGGAAACTTTCCCAAAATATGNAAACATNAAAAATTTCCTNAAACGAAAATTTCCGACTGCAAATATCGCACAAAATATCCAAAAATAAAAATTGTTTTTTACGATTATTTGTAGGGNTTAATTTTTAAAATGANTATCCTCAANATTCCNCNNATCACNATAATATATGGNTAACATTGTCNCTAAATATAAACNCAGAGGCACTATTATTAAATTTCCGCGTTCTTCCGCTTTGGTCNGCGGCTATGCGNCAGCATAGAATAAGTTCCGCATTTCGAAGAAGCNCTCCCGGTTCCCATAAGTCGGAACGTTCCGGAGCTGCGAAGCAGATACGGAACTTTATATCTGCTTGAGCAGATGCGCGGAATTGGCGGAACACCGCGGATAAGTTGATCTCGGTTCAACTTCGCGCTGATGGCGGACACCGATATGACCGGCATGGGGATGACTATTCCGAATTAATAAATTGCCAATTCTCGAATATTCATTTTTTAGCATCAAACCATTATAACCATTTGTAACCATCGTTGCAGTTTTAAATATTAATCCTGTTTTTATTAAAACCATCACGGTCTTTGACCGTGGCTACCTC
>JAAVCU010000028.1 GCA_014802175.1 Bacteroides sp. | reverse complement strand
GATTTATTTCCGGAATTTTCGGAAATAATTTGTAACTTTGTCCGTATGAAACGGAAAGAAGTATTTCAAGGAATAATAACGACGATGCAGAGGGAGATGCCTTTCCCTGTAATAGAGCGTGATCTTCAATTGCCAATCGACACGGAACAGATAGTGACAGTCTCCGGGGTCAGACGATGCGGCAAATCATCCATGATGAAGATAGTGGCAAATCATCTGATGGCGTCAGGCGTCGGAAGAGAAAAGATCCTATGGATCAACTTTGACGATGAGCGCCTTGACGGTATGCCGGCAGAGGAACTTGACGAGGTGATCCAAGCATATCGGGAAATATATCCTGATATTCCGATATCGGAAACATACATTTTCTTCGATGAAATACAGACAATCAAACGATGGGAGTTGTTCGTACTCCGACTTTACAAATCGTATTGCAAAAACATATACATTTCAGGCAGTAATGCCGAGATGCTCTCTTCGCAGATAGCCACTTCATTGCGTGGTTGGCCCATTGAATATCAAGCCTTTCCATTATCCTTCAGTGAATACATAAGATTTAAAGGGATTGCCGAATCTCCTTTCACAGAAGAAGGACGGGCAAGACTTATCGCCAGTTGCAAAGACTACCTGCATTCAAGCGCATTCCCGGAAGTGGTGTTGATGGAAGAGAAATCACTCCAAATCAGGAAAGTACAGGGCTATTTCAATACGATGCTTTTCAGGGATCTGATCGACCACTATTCGCTATCAAGCCCTGAGACCATCCGTTATTTCCTTAAACGCCTAATGGCCAACCTATCAAAACCAACCTCGATCAACGCCATCTTCAACGACCTTAAGTCGCAAGGAAAGAAAGTTGACAAGAACAAGTTATACGAACTGGCCGACATGGCCTGTGATGTCTTTATGTTCTTCAGAGTCAACCGATGGTCGGAATCCATAGTAAAGGAAAACATGCGACTGCCTAAATACTATTTCATCGACAACGGCATGCGAAATTCGGTAATCATGCCACAAAGTGACGATGACGGAAAACTGCTTGAAAACGCCGTATTCCTTCATCTGCGTCGATTCCTTGATCCGATGAAGAAGATAACATACTTCAATGAGGATGTGGAATGTGATTTTGTGGTGCAGCAGGATGAACATATCGANAAACTAATACAGGTATGCTGGACCCTGACCGAGGAATCAACTTTGCAAAGAGAGATACGNGGACTTTCTACNGCTTCTAAACTGACCGGATGCAAAGACTGCNCCATCATCACTTTTGATGAGGAGGACGAAATCACAAGGGACGGACTTATTGTAAAGATACTCCCCGTCTGGAAGTGGCTGCTCACATCTCCGTATGATTAAGACCCCATTTTTTCAAGTGGTCGAAAGGGTATCATGCAAGTCATAAGGTTTTGTCAGGGGAGCCAGCCGGGTTGGCGGATGAGGGCGAGGTAGTCGTCATACGGGATGAAGCGACCTCCCATNGATTTCAGGTGAGGGGTCTCAAATTGGCAGTCGATGAGTTTGCCACCGCGAGCCTGCATNGTGCGCGCCAGATGTATGAGCGCAAGTTTGCTGGCTCCCGGTTCGCGNGAGAACATACTCTCTCCGAAAAAGGCGTTCCCGATCGTAACACCATAAAGNCCTCCTACAAGCTTATCTTCTCTCCAGACCTCCACACTCGATGCGAAACCAAGTTCATGCAGGCGCGTATATGCCTCGATCATCTTTTCTCCAAGCCANGCCCCTTCCATNTCTATCCTTATTTCCGAACATCCCTCTATCACTCCCCGGAAATCACGGTTCATAGTGACACGATAAAGTCCTTTGTTTATCATATTCCGCATNGAATGTGATANATGTATCTCGTCGGGAAAGATCACAAATCGNNGCATGGGACAATACCACACCGGCTCCTTCCAATCCCGGAAGGAGAACCAAGGAAAGATTCCGAGTGAATAAGCCAATAGCAGTCGATCGGTGGAGAGGTCGCCCCCTATGGCAAACATGCCGTCATCTTCCCCTTCACGAGGATCGGGAAATTCAAGACTATCTTCAAATATCTGATAGACCATAATCGTGTATTTTATTTCACTATTANTTTCTTATCCGCATCNAGAAGCACTTCNNCCTCNCCCCCTTCAGTCAATTTTCCAAAGAGTATCTCGCGCATCAGCAACGGCTTCAACTCCCCTGCTATCACACGATCCATCTCCCTTGCACCATATTCACGAGAGTAACCGACAGAAAGCAAATGTTCCCGAGCCTCTTCACTGAGAACCATATTTACATTCTTGGTTTTCAATTTCATTTCCANGTCACGGAGTTTCTTGTCCAAAATCAGCGACGCCATAGTTCGATCCATATCGTTGAACACAACAGTGGCTGAAAGACGGTTGAGGAATTCCGGCTGGAAGGTGGCCTTCACCTGCTTCATCATTGCGCTCCCGACCGACACCGTACTCCCGAATCCTACATTCGCCTGAGCCGCATAACGAGCCCCCGCATTTGAGGTCATTATCAGGATTACGTTGCGGAAATCTGCTCGGTTTCCCTTACTATCCGTAAGGCTCGCATAATCCATCACCTGAAGGAGGATATTATAAATATCGGAATGTGCCTTCTCTATCTCATCGAGCAACAACACGCAATCCGGAGTCTTGCGGATGGCATCAGTAAGTAATCCTCCATCNTCATAACCTACATAGCCTGCCGGCGAACCGATCAGNTTTGCCACGGTATGCTTCTCGGCATATTCACTCATATCAAATCTTACCANCCCAATGCCAAGCTCTTCGGCAAGTGTTTTGGCAAGCTCGGTCTTACCGACTCCGGTCGGACCGACAAAAAGGAGTGACGCCAACGGTTTGTTGTCATCATTCAGTCCGGCTTTCGACATCTGCACAGCTTCCGTNACAACCNTGACAGCTGCATCCTGGCCATAGATCTTCGNGGATATTCTCTCTTCAAGATCCGCAAGCGAAGCTACTGAACTCTTTCGCATCGACACGGCGTCTACCTTGCANACCTTCGANAATATATCNGCTATCAACTCCTTATCCACAACGCAATCANTCTCAACTCCTGATTCCTGATTGCGCGTCAGAGCCTGCCTGTAAGCACCTGCTTCATCTATCAGGTCTATCGCCTTATCGGGAAGGAAACGATCAGTGATATGACGCGCACTCCCCCTTACAGCATAATCTATCGCTTCCGGCAGATATGTCACGCCATGAAACTTCTCATAACCNNTCTTAAGCTGATTCAGAATATTGATTGTCTCATCTATTCCCGGTTCCTCTATATCTATCTNGCTGAATCGCCTTACTAATCCCTTGCTTTTAGCAAAATACCGTTTATATTCATCGAAGGTTGTTGAACCGATAAAACGTATCGTCCCCGATTCAAGATAAGGTTTAAGCATATTNGAGGCATCCATNGAGCCTTCACCCGTAGCCCCGGCTCCTACCAGATTATGNATCTCATCGATATAAACGATNGCATTCTCCTCCTGCGCNACNCCATCCATTATTGTCTTCAGACGCTTCTCGAAATCACCACGGAACTGTGTGCCGGCAAGAAGCGACCCGATTTCAAGTGCATAGATCTTTGCNCCTNTCAATCTTTCAGGCACNCGATCTTCATTGATCATACGCGCAAGTCCGTAAACAAGTGCAGTCTTACCAACTCCCGGTTCGCCTATATGAAGAGGGTTGTTCTTATCCTTACGGCACAGCACCTGGATTGTCCGGGCAAGCTCACGTTCNCGTCCTATCAAAGGATTACGATTCGCTGCAACATCGTTGATACAGGTCACATAACTCTTCCAGCCATCATTACGTTGAGCTGCATCATTAGCATGCTCCGGAGTCGTGGCTCCGATGCCCGGAATCGGAATATCAACATCATTATCCTCATAAGCCGATAAGAGTGCTCTCAGGAGAAGCCCGGTGTTCCAATCGATTGATTGCCCGAGCAGATAAGCGGCATTTGAATCTTCGAGTTGAAGCAAAGCGGAGATAAAATGAGGCACACCTATCTCTTTGGCTCCNGCCGAGAACTGATAATCGGCAGCCTTGTCGAGCATCTCCTCAAACTGTGCTGACAGACTGAGCGCAAACTCGATATCTTCCGGAACCCGCTCCTGGTTATCCAGAAATTCCGATAATTTATCTTGAAGGAGAACAACATCAACATCCATTTCATCTAACACGCTCTGCAGCTCCNTATGTCGAAGCGCACNGCATAGAAAATGCTCCGGAAGNATATATTCATGGCGCATCTCAATCGCCATCATNTTTGCCTCCTCCAATATCTCAAAAGTTTCTTTNGTATANCCCATTTATGCCTCCTCCACTGTTATCATGAGAGGGAATCCCTCTTCNCGCGCAAGTTCCACGGCGCGATCGCGTTTGGTCACAGCCATATCGTAGGTATATGTNCCTACNACACCTCTTCCCTTCTTATGCACATCCATCATGATGATATAAGCCGCCGTCTCATCTTTATAGAAAACCGAACGTAGAACATCAACCACAAATTCCATAGTAGTGAAATCATCGTTGTGAAACACCACCTTATATTGCTTCGGTTCATTGATACGCACACCTGNACGCTCCTTTACCGAAAACTGTTCCTGACCCATANAATTAAGTTTTCAAAATAATTTTCTCACTTNCCTGTATTTAATTATTTTCTTCCGAATGTATATCCCACTCCGAGCATCAGGTTNGANGGCGACCGGAATTCATTGAGACGATAACCCACATTCAGATACACCCCTTTCNTAATATACGTCTTCAGCGTCACCGTCTGATAGAGTTTCCTCGTTTCCNGNGGACCCACACATCCATAACCGATTCCGACGTTAAATGAAAANATNGGCATCACAAGTTCCGCACGGGCCGACACTCCTGCGGAGACCTGNCGGAAAAACGGCGGCCGATAGAATTTTGCATCTTCTCCGTAAGTATCCGGCACATGATATTTAGTNAGTCCGGTGTTCTCGCCCCACTGCAGATCCAAAGAAACACCCGTGCGAAACGTAGGGTGGAGATCCCACATCGGGGCAAATGTCAANCCTGCAACCCCGAAATGTCCGGGCAGCAGTGATTTCTCACCCTCCTCGGTGAACGCACCATCTTCTGCCGGGAAATATGCCTTGCGCCACGCCCCGTATGCCATCAGATCATAAGAAACACCTTGCTCGAANTCATCATCATANACAAATGGNGAATTGAACTTACCGAACCCTCCTCCNGGGATATAAGTAAGTCCGATTGCCGCCCCGATACTGTTCACGCCTGGGTTTGGCCATGATGTGTTGCCATTGGAATAATGACTCATGTCAAGACCTCCGGCTATGATCAGATTATTCGTGACCGCATAATTCAGTTTAAATCCAAGATTCAGATAGGCATTCACACTCGATCCGACCACGANATTGGATAATATCTCACTGTAACGCGAACTCTTTTTCCAACCGAAAGTAGCTCCGAANTTCCATTCATAATCCAAAGAGAACCTGTCGGAGAAACACACTATGGGAGCACCCTGAAAAACATATACCCCTAAAGGTGTGCCGACAGTGTNNGGTTGAAGAAAAGTTGTGGCACTCAATCCTAATCCTTGATAAACCGATGCCGTCCGTTCTTTCTTCTTATTTGCAAACGAATAGCGAAGATGCCATGACATCGCCGTGTGCCCTGTTTCTCCATTNTCNCTCATCCTCTCCCGCAGTATAGTGTTGGAATCGAAAGCATAACCTGCTCTCATCCCGANATCAAAACGGGAAGTGATAGCCCCGTCTGCCGCTTCAGCTCGGGNTCCAAGGGGAAAGAGTGCAGCCGTCGCTGCTATTATCATATATCTGGCTTTCATGACAATTNCTCTATAATTCANCCGGTGTGACTTCACTCCATTCGATTGTGATATCCACCGGAATCTCAACTTGNACTTCCACCCAACCATCAAGAATAGTATTCGGAAAATCAATGGTATTATATTCTATATCAGCNTTAGCCCTTACTGCCTTGCGCGTTANGTAAGCNGTAGCAGTGACCTGATGATTCTTCGGCAAGTCAAAGTGTATTATCTCTCCCTGCTTGTATTGACCNGGTATGATAGTTCTTCCGAAAGCAAAAGGAATCTTTGTACCGTAAAATCCCGGGACTCCATCGGCATCCAAACCNGGAACTTCCACTTCCGGCTGACCCGATTTAGCCCATGGAGTCACATAATACGTATTATTGTAGATTCTTACNATTGCATTATTATACCTATCGTATGAGAGTTGAATATCTCTTGAATCAGTNAAATTCTTGATTGTTGTTGTAACCTCATACACACTTTCATTCTCACCCAGCTCAAGCGTATTCTCAAGATATCGGAAGNATTTAAGCATAAGGCTATCGGTCATTTCCGGAGTGTCCGGATCNCCNGGCTCTTCCGTTGCCGGAGGAGTATCCTTCGGNCGCTCCACAAAAACCTCATCGTTGCAGGATGCTACTGTGAAGGCCATTGCCAGTCCNATAATATATANANAGGTTTTCATCCTATTCCCTTTAAAAAGTTAAAAAGTTATTANTTAAACAGAGAGTCGAGGCGATTCTGATCGAGTAGACAGAAGACCCNGTTACCATTGGGAGTAAGAGCGGGATCAGGCAGAGTGAAAAGCTCCGCACANAGATGNTCCATCTCGGAAGTGGAGAGTTTGTCGCCTCGTCGTATCGCCGACGAACGTGCCATCATCAATGCAACCTTCGCCGCAATGCTGATCTCACCTTTTCCGTCAAGTCCGTAATTCGCGGAATCCTCCGTTACTGAATCAAGAATACGCAAAATCATATCCTTTGCACTCCCCTTCTTAAGCATGGCAGGCAAAGAGGTGATAAGCCACGTTTCGCCCGATTCATATTCCAGCGCAAACCCAAGTTTCTTTAAGTCTTCATCTATCTCAAGCAGCGCCGCCCTCTGAACTTCGTCAAGAGTTACAGCCTCCGGGAACATCACACTCTGCGACACCACCTCCATCTTCTCCACACGACGCATATACTCTTCATAAAGGATCTTCACATGCGCACGATGCTGGTCGATTATCAGGAGTCCGCTCCGTGAAGAGGTCAGAATGTAACGGTTGGCATATTGCATACACATGGGCGCGACATCCCCTTTCTCCTGTTCATCGAAAAGGGAATGCGACGACGCACTGTTATCAACCTCCGGTTTCATATCAACAGAATCGGGGATCTCCTGACGCGATTCAGGGATAGCCTCCATTATAGGTTCAGGCTCAGGCATATCTACCGGCTTGGACGAACCGCGACTGAAACTTTCGTATAACGCCTCCCAGTTGGAGGTGACCGGTTTACGGTCGAATTCAGTCTTGAATGGATTATAACCCTGATGTTTCTGAATCACCGGCTCCTGCGGCAGCTCACCCTCCTTCAACGGGCGAACCGGTATCACATCGGACGTAAAGTCAATTGAGGGCACAGCCGAGAACTTACCCAATGCAGCCTTTACCGAAGCCTGAAGTATAGGCCAGATCTGCTGTTCATATTCAAATTTAATCTCATCTTTGGTCGGGCTGCGGTTCACATCCACAGTTTGCGGATCTACAGTGAATTTCAGGAAGTAGCAGGGCTGTGTATCCGGGGCTATCAACGACTCATAGCAACCCATTATCGCCTTGTGGAAATAAGGATGACGCATATTTCTGCCGTTGGCTATAAGATATTGCAGGGGATTGCGGCGTCGGGCATATTCCGGACGCGAAATGAATCCCTCGATGTTCACTAACGAGGTCTTTACATCTATCGGAAGCAACTGACTGTCGAGGTTCGATTTCCACATATCCACAATGCGCTGACGGAAACTTCCCGCCCGCAAGTCTATAACCTTGCTACCGGTGTCGAGCGATAACCGCACCTTGTTGTTCACAAGTGCCATACGCTCGAACTCTCGGATGATATTCGTTAGCTCCACATTGTCGCTTTTCAAGAACTTGCGCCTCGCCGGCACATTGAAAAATAATTTCTTTACCGTAATCACAGTACCTTTCTCACACACGCAAGGCTCTTGCAATTCCACTTTGCTGCCTGCGATTATCAGATGCGTGCCTAATGAATCTTCCGCACGGCGCGTCTTGATATCCACTTCCGAGATAGCACATATCGAAGGGAGAGCTTCGCCGCGAAATCCCATGGTGTGAAGTGTAAACAGATCATCGGCCGAACGGATTTTGGAGGTGGCGTGGCGCTCGAATGCCATACGCGCATCGGTCTCCGACATCCCGCTACCGTTATCTATGACCTGTATCATGGTCTTACCCGCATCCTTCACAACGACACGGATATCGGTTGCTCCGGCATCAACGGCATTCTCCACCAATTCCTTGATGGCCGACGAGGGGCGTTGAATCACCTCTCCCGCCGCTATCTGATTGGCAACCGAGTCAGGTAATAATCTTATTATATCTGTCATCTTGTCACTTCGTCATTACGGGGGAATCCACCCCGGTTTTAAAATATTCGTCGAGAATCTCGGGCACCTCCCCGAGGTCATCGATCCATTTCCACCTGTCGCCATACCATTCGCGGCGCGGACGCAAGGCATCATACCAACGGAAACCGCGAAGATACATCTGAGCCGGTTTGACGAGGAAGATAGGTGTCAATGATCCCGTGGTTTCGGGCCAGAACTTCAGCTTATCGAGCGTGCGGTTCTTGAGGTCGATGGTGAGGAACGAACTCTCCACATTGACCAGCTTATTATAGGTCGAGTCGTTTTCCTGCGGCAGGAAAATTGTCTCCACATTCCCTTCCACCTCCAGACGTGTCAGATCCGAATTCTCGAAATATGCCGTCATCTTTTTTCCTGCGAGCTGATTATAGAAGTCTTCACCTATACTCTCAGCCATAAATCCGTTTTTAGGGACGTAAGCGCGGTCCACCGTAGAGTCGTTGAAATGAACATCGATTCGCTCTCCATAGATCTGTTTATCCTCGTTCCATACAATCGGCTTGCGGATAAGATAGAGCATCGAATCATATTCCTGATATATCATCGTGTCGGCAACTCCCTGGAGATCCTGACGGAAGAAACGGGCGCGCCCTATTGCCTTTGCCACCTGATAGTCGCGCGGCACCATATACGTTGAATCGCGTCCTAATTTGTCAAGTTTAGGTTTAGGATCTCCGAAAATCGGGAGAGTATCTACCGGCTGCGGTTTCTGCAAGGTATCTACCGGCTGCGGTTTCTGCAAGGTATCTGCGGATTGCTTTCTCAGTAGTGTATCTGCGGGTTGCGGTTTGTTACCTTTACCATGATTTCTAAGCCCCGGAGGCAGAGTTTCAAGTGTAATATGAATATCTTTCCCCATATCGGCAGGCGACTTGTAGCTCCTCAATCGCGCACGGCTCTCTGCGCTCAACTCTTTTGATAGACTGTCGGGCCACACATACTCAACTCGGATAAAAGTCTGGATAGTGTCGGCTCTGAGGAAGAGGGTGTCGGTCTGCGAATACTCCATGAGCAACGGATATTCTGTGGAATAAGCACGACGCAATGAGTCATTATATTCACCATAACCTCCGATCAGCGTCATCTTTCGCGCAGTGTCAGTAAGCACCATAGCCTGCGGATTCTTCAATTGGTCGCGAAACATATAAGCTCTGCTTATTCTTGTGGCTTTGTCGTAGATAATGGAGTCTCCTTCAAGTGTAACCACATTCATGTTGCTGTCGCGATGCAAGATTGTGGAGCGTGCAGTGAGCACCGCATTGTCGGTTTGCGTGTTGTAGCGTCCGGCAGTAGTCAGAATGGTATCGTTCGCTCCCTCGATACGCGTTTCAGTATTAATCACGGCTATGTGGGTGTCTGTATTGTATTCCAATTCCTGCGTATACATCTTGAAGCCATCCTTGTTGTTGACAAGAACAACATCGTCGCTGAAGAAAGCGATCTTTGTAGCAGGAGAATATTTACCGCAAACGGATGTGAGGACATTCAGATCATCTTCCAGTTTACCGCCGGTGGTGTACCAACCCTCCTCGATATTCAGGTCATAATCCAGACTGTCGGTGGTGAGCGTCACCTTCGGATCCTTCAACGTGACATTGCTGCGCGAAGGTCCATGCGTGAGGATTGCATGCCGCTCTCCTCCGTTATAGAAAAGCTTGTCGGCATACACAAACAGTGTATCCCCCTGCCGCATCTCCACATTTCCGAAAGCATCCATTGAGTTGCGGTTTGGATAATAGTATGCGGAGTCGCAATACATCCACATACCACCTTGACGGAACACTACGCTACCTTTCACTATCTGAACCTCTGCTGTGTCGAGCGCCGGACGAAACAAGGAGTCGGCATTCTCAAGAAACACCTTGTCGTCCTGATAGCGGTTCGCAGATGGAATCATCGGCTTAATCGGCTGCGTGGGTTTGGGGCGCGTAAAGCTCTCTTCCTTCTCTTTCCCCTTTTTATCTTGAGCCTTGAGGGAACTCATAATAGAGATTCCTCCTGACAACAACAAAGCTGTCAGGAGAAACGCAATCAGTCTGGGAGTCTTGGATATCACTCTTCTATTTATTTAATCCAGCCCTTATACTGGAACTCACAATTTCTCCAGTCTTCGGCTATATTTACGTATGTATCCTTGATTTTCTGCTCAACCCAATCGTGCAGGATATCGCTTTTCTGCTTATTCTCATACATCTCCTTGATCATGTTGAAATCGTCGGCAAGATTCGCTTTATGACCCGGAATGCGTGTTGTGAGCTTCACCATCGCTACAATATCCTTGTTTCTTTTCGCATCTTTCATGATGAAGGCTTCGGAGACATCGCCCGGCTGCATAAGTTCGATCCGGCGGGCAACTTCCGGCGGAAGATCCTGCATCTCGAAGCGTGTGCTTCGGGTTTGCTCATTCATCATGATACCTTTATTGTTCTTTGTCTCCTTATCCTGTGATACATAGCGTGCAGCGTCCTCGAAACTGTATTTACCTGCCACGATCTCCTTGCGCAACGAATCAAGACGCACAGTAGCCTCACTGAGGTCTTTCTGACTCACCTTGGGCGTGAGCAGGATATGACGCACGTTGACCTGATCGCCACGCTTGTCGATAAGCTGGATGATATGATAACCGAATTCTGTCTCTACAATGCGCGACACTTTATTCGGATCATTGAGGTTGAAAGCCACATTTGCAAATTCCGGAACGAGTCCGCTTCTACCGGTATAACCGATCTCGCCACCCTGCATCGCTGAATTGAAATCCTCGCTGTAAGCGATCGCAAGCGTGGAGAACTTCGACTCTCCCCTGTTTACCCTGTCGGCATAGTCGCGAAGACGTGCTTTCACATCCTCGATCTCCTGCGCCGGCACAACCGGGTTGATAGAAACAATCTGAGCCTCAACCTGCATCGGAACGTAAGGAATAGAGTCTTCCGGCAATGAAGCGTAATATTTGCGCACATCGTTCGGTGTGGCTTTCACATCAGCTGTAAGATTATTCTGCACACTGGAAACGATGTAATTATTCCTCATCATTTCAGCAAGCGATTCACGGAGCTGCGCGTATGGTTTACGAAAATATTCCTCAACCTTCTCCTTCGATCCGAGGTTCTGAACAAAGAACTGCATTCTATTCTCAACCTCCGATTGAACCTGACCTTCCGATGCCTCTACTGTATCTAGTTTAGCCTGATGGAGATAGAGTTTCTCAACCGCCAATCTTTCCGGTATCACGCAATAGGGATCTCCGACTATGTTCTGACCTTCGGATCTCATCTGAGTGTACATCTCTTCAATTTCCGAACGGAAGATCGGTTCGTCACCTACAATCCATGCCACCTCGTCAACCACATTGCGCTTTACCGGAGCGGCGATGGCGCATAAAGCCACACAGGCTGTTGCAGGTATAAATAATTTCCTTAGTTTCATATTGTTGTTTGTTATTTTTTCTTATTCTCAGTGCCTCCGTCTTTTCCATTATTAACCTCTCCGGTGAGAGGATCATAAAGACCGGGCTTCAATTTTCCATCAGCTATCCCTTTGCGATAAAGAGATTTCAGGAGCTGCTGCCTGTAATCTCCTTTCTTCTCGCGTGTGAGGAGTTCCCTTATCTTCCCTTCGGCATACTCATACGGCATCACTTCCCCTGAGGGGACATAAGCCGTGATGTGCAGAAGGTAAGTTGAGCCGGCGTAATTTGTCTCAAAATCCTTTGTTGACTTCAAAAACGCATCGGCATCATAGAAGCGGTAGGGAATCTGCTCCGCCACATCGTTCCAATCCACCCATCTGTCTTCGAAATACTCATACTGGGAAGCGTGACGCAATCCGTTTTTCTCGATATTGTCAATATCAGCGGGCTTCGCATTCGCCATCCATCTGCGGATCTCATCAAGTTTATTCTCTGAATCCGACACTTTCAGATAGACCCCCTTCACGAGTGGAGCCTCAAGCAGCATCTCACTTCCATGCTCCGCATAATATGACCTGATGCTCTGCTCCGACACATCTCCCGCTTCCTCTTGTTTTATGCGAAGGTAGCGGTCTATGATGAGGCTGTTGCGGTAATCTTCTGCCATACGGTTGATCTGGGCAAGGTCAGTGACATTCTCCTGCGCGAGTTCGCCAAGCATCATCGTGCGCATCCAACGCTCCGTGATACTCTTGAACATCTCCACACT
>JAAVCU010000027.1 GCA_014802175.1 Bacteroides sp. | reverse complement strand
GTTCCGTATCTGCTTCGCAGCTCCAGAACGTTCCCGACTTATGGGAACGGAAAACTTTCTCCGAAATGCGGAACTTATTCTATGCTGTCGCATAGCCGCGGACCAAAGCGGAAGATCGCGGAAATTTAATAAATGATTATCCTAAAAATTCCCCAAATTACTATTTTATACGGATAACTCTGTCGCAAAATATAGACAAAAGGCCTTTGGAGAGTTTTCGGGATAATCGAAATAAGTTTAATGACTCAAACCATTAGGAACCATTAAAACTATAATATTCAGTACCTATTAGATTACTTGGTCTGTAAGTTATTAAAACCATTAAACCTTTCGGTTTATTTGCGTCGGAAGCCACGGTCGAAGACCGTGATGGTTTTAATAACACACCAAATTGATATTAATCCACAATGATGGTTACAAATGGTTATAATGGTTTGATGCTTAACCAAGAATACTTGAGAAATTTGAGTCATAAATTAGTTTAATCAACTTCTAATGCTGCCCTATTATATCATATCGGGATTCCTTCTGCTCTCCGGGGTGATCTCCTTAGATAAAAGGGGAAGAAAATATGATTTCGTTGTTCTTTTATTTTTGTGCGTGATCGTAAGCCTACTGAGCGGACTGCGCGCCTGCGGATATGATTATTACTCATATCAGGAGCATTTTGACGAGGTTCCTGACATTTTACACTTCCATCGCACGTATACCAGTCTGGAGATTGGCTACGAATATTTTGTCAGCTTAACCAAGACATTATTCAATAATTACAACGTTCATCTCTTTATTTATGCTGCCATAAATATAATACTTGCAGCCATATTATGCAGGAAATATTCCCCATATCCAACGCTTTCATTCCTGCTTTTCTGCGGCACCACACTCTTCGGTCAGGTAATGGGGCAGATGCGTCAGCCTATGGCAAATTGCATAATGTTCCTGCTGATTCTTCCGCTCCTCATTCATCATAAAAATTGGAAGGCTTTCGGTTTGGCGGTCTTAGTCGGCCTTCTCTTACATAAATCGATATTGCTGGTAGCATTGTGCATACCGTTCCTGAATCGCAAATTCAACCGGAAGCAATTGAGATCAGGGGGTATAGCCTGCGCTGTAATATTCTTATTCAGCGCAAGCATAAAGCCGATAATGCTTTCCCTGATTCCCAAAGGCTTCTTTCTAAGCAATGCGCTCGTGGCGTACATGACCTATCGCGCAACATCTTTTACCTTTTCTTTTGGCATGATTGAAAGAGTGTTATTACTTTATTTGTGCTTCCATTACGGTTCTAAATATAAATTATATGGAAACAATGTGTTGTACACGGTGCTTACAAACATGTTCTGTTTCGGTGTGATGGTTTATTTTTGCTTTATTCAGATTGCGGCCGAATTTGCGTCGAGAGGAACCAAGGGATTATATATGAGCATTATTCTGATTCTGCCGATTATTATCAAGAATGCACCAAGTAAGGATAAAACGATTCTGATCTACGGCACGTTGCTGTGGGTTGCATACCTGCTTTGCTCTTTCCTTTTTAATCCTCCCGCAGCCTACAACCCCTATATCCCTGCTCTTTAACATTGAAGATAGCATATACAATATCAGGTATTTTCAATTCCGGAGGGATGGAGAATATTCTTTTGCAAAAGGCTAATTACCTTGCGGAGGAATCCGGGGTTGATGTCACAATAATCACGACAGATCAACAACGCAGGGGGTGTTTCTTTCCCATCTCTCCAAAAATTCATCTTATTGATCTGGATATCAATTATTGCGACGCTAAAAGATCTAAATTCTGGCACTTAAAAAAATTATATCTCCATAAGCTGCATAAGAAGAGACTGACGCAGGTCCTGCATAAAGAGAGATTTGATATCTGCATATCTCTGATGGATTTTGATTTTAAGTTTCTCCCGGATATTAAGGATGGTAGCAAAAAAGTTGCCGAGTATCATTTTTCACGCTATGCAAAAGCTTTGAGCGCAACAAACCCCGTAAAAAGATATCTCCAGAGACTCCGGACCTACAGCTGGATCTCATCTCTGAAAAAATTGGATAGATTCATTGTTCTGACCACTCGGGATAAGGAGCAATGGGGGGATCTCAAGAATATGGAGGTGATACCCAATTTTATTAGCCAATATCCTACAACGGCTTCCGATCTCAATCATAAACGCATCATATCCGTAGGGAGATACAGCTACCAGAAAGGGTTCGACATGCTGTTGAAAGCATGGAGTATGGTTCAGGATAAACTTTCGGATTGGGAATTGGTGATCTTCGGAGGGGGCGATAAAACGGTTTATGAGGATATGGTCAATTCATTGAACCTTGATAGAGTTACCTTAAATCCCCCTACTGCCGATATCGGCAAGGAGTATCTTGAAAGTTCAATGTATGTGATGAGTTCGCGATTTGAGGGGCTTCCTCTTGTGTTACAGGAAGCTATGAGCTATGGTCTGCTGGTAATATCTTTTGATTGCCCCTGCGGACCAAGCGACATCATAAAGCCGGAATTCGGTGTACTGGTTGAGAACGGAGATGTGGAACAACTTGCAGCCTCGATCATACAGGCTGCATCTGCACCCGACTGGCTTAAATCGGCGGGGGTCATTGCAAGATCCAACAGCCTCCGTTTCTTAAAACCTGAAATAATGAGTAAGTGGGAATCCCTATTCTCTGACTTAATGCAAAACTAATCCCATAATGGTTTCTATCATTATTCCTTGCTATAATGCGGAGGAGACGATCCGCGCTACGCTTAGGTCGGTGTACGAGCAGTCTTGTCAGGATTTCGAAATTATCGCGATCAACGACGGCTCTACCGACGGCACCCTGAAGATTCTTGAGGAGGAAGCACACGGCAAGGAGAATTTCAAGGTGATCGATATTCCGAATTGCGGAGTATCAAACGCCAGGAATATCGGAATCAATGAGGCGCAGGGAGAGTATCTGTATTTTCTTGACTCTGACGACAGAATCCTGCCGGAATTAATTGAAAATATTCAAAAGGAAAGAGATTTTGATCTTTTGATATTCGGGTATATTCAAACCTCGAAAGACCGTAACTTTCTCATAAGACCGGTTCCTTGCGCGGATTATTTAAAGTCTTATCTTGAGTCAAGGATTAAAATTGTGATGTGCTCCATAGTTTTCCGGACTGCATTTGTAAGGCAACACAAAATTCTATTCGATACAAACACTGCGTATTCGGAAGATAGAGAATTCATTATCAAATCGCTGCTATATGCAAATGATATAAAACAGAGGGATTACATCGGATTTCACTACATTATCAGGGGAAACTCAGCGATGTCCAGGACTGACCTTACGTTGAAAAGATTGACCTCTCTCGATGCGTTGGAAAGATGTTATAAGCTTCTTGAACATACGGATTATAGCTCCGCGATGCTCGCTTACTTCAAGACATCTATATACCTGATAGACAGAATGTCGAAATTAAGATCTACGACTATTCATCCGGAAGCGCAGGAACATCTTGATCAGTTTAAGGATAGGTATTGCGGCAATAACATCAAACTGAGGCTTAATCGATATGGTTTGTACACATTTGCAATGGATATAGCCTATAATTTAAGGAATTCAAGTTTGGTAAGATCATTTAAGACGAATGCCTCAAACCATTAGGAACCATTAAAACTATTTTATACAGTAATATTAGAGTATTGGGTCAATAAGTTATTAAAACCATTAAACCTTTCGGTTTATTTGCGTCGGCAGCCACGGTCGAAGACCGTGATGGTTTTAATAATAACTTGATCAATATTTATAATGATTATCCTCAAAATTCCCCACATTATAATTATATCTGGATAACTTTGTCGCAAAATATAAACACAGAGTCACAAAGGAACAGAGCATGGATAAACATATGGTATTAATAAAGGAAATGGCACTGAGAAATTGCCAGCAATTCTTCAGAGGCACAGAGAATTGTCACCGAATGGCTCTGTGCCTCCGTTGATCACGAAGTGATTCTCAGTGTCTTTGTTTTTGCGACAATTCTCTATTCCTCTGAGCCTCTGTGTCAATAAATTATATATCCAAAAGCTTTTGGGGAGTTTTCGGGATAGTCAATATTTATAATATGCGAGATGGTTACAAATGGTTATAATGGTTTGATGCTTAACAAAAAATACTTGAACAACTTTAATTAATCTCAACAATTTCCTATTTAGGGGAAACAGTTAAAACCGGTCCGGAAATGAGATATGCAGGAATAGTAACACACTATGATGTTCACAATCACGGAGCATTATTACAACTTATGGCTTTGATTCGCGTTCTCAAACAAAAGAATATNGAGGCCAGGGCTTTAAGATTTGATAAAAATTATGATTTCTTAGGACATTCNCTTAAAGCAAAATATGAGATTTCNTCACGCTCCCTGAGTATCTATCTTAAATACCTCAAGCAAAAGGGGATAGGTTGCACTGCTTACAATTTCAAGAAGAGAAATACTCTTTACAAATTNAAAGAGACGCATAATCTTGTTGGTGATTATTATTCCGAGTCNCCTGAGCTTGATATGGTTATAATCGGCAGTGACGAGGTGTTTGCCTTGCATACCGGTCCGACTCCCGCGTTTTTCGGTCATTGTCTNCCTTCGGATAAAGTGATTTCATACGCCGGCAGTTTCGGACCNACCACCCTCGAAGAGATCGACCGTAGACATTCACGGGAGTTNATAGANAGCGGTCTGAAAAGANTGAAAGCTGTGACGGTGCGGGATTCGAACAGNGCTTCGATTGTAGAAGTGCTGACGGGGAAGACACCTGCTATCGTTGTGGATCCGGTTATCTTATATGGATATGAGGAGGAGATAAAGGCTCTTGATGCTCCGAATATTTCCGACTATTTGCTGGTGTATGCGTACGACAATCGCTTAAACGCGCCGGAAGAAACCCGCGCCATAATCGATTACGCGAGGAGTAAGAACCTGAAGATTGTCTCAGCAGGATTCTATCATTCCTGGTGCGATATTAACGTCAATGTCGATCCCCTCAATCTCCTTGCTTATTTTAAATATGCAAAAGAGGTNATTACCGATACNTTCCATGGAAGTATCATGTCCATGATAACCGGTGCGAAGTTTGCCGTCAAGACGTGGGATAGCAATCATCTGAAACTTTCAAGTCTGTTGAAAGATTTCGGACTTGAGAACCGCATCTTTCTTGATTGGTCGGATATTGAAAAGGTCATCACTCCCACAATAGATTACAAGGAGGTTAACGATAGGATCAAAATACGGCGCGATGACTCAATGGCACTCCTTGACCGCATGATCAACTTGTAACTTAAGTAATTAATAATTAATGATTAATAATTAATAATTAGGCTATTCAGCTGAAAACCTGCACCTTTAATAGCTCGCAATGTAAGTAAGTGAGAAAAATAAATGAACATTAACGACTCTTCGCAATTCAGGGGTTGCACAAGTTGCCAGATCTGCTCGGCGGTGTGTCCGGTCGGAGCTATAGAGATACGTCTGGATAGGAGCGGTTTCTACCGCCCGACAGTAGATGCGGATAAATGTATCGATTGCGGTGTGTGCGTCAAGAGCTGCTACAAATTTGACAAGGATATCAGATTAACTTCGGATTTTAACACCAAGAGATTGTATTCCGCTTGGGCAAAAGATCCGGATATTGTAGAAAATACCACATCAGGAGGGATTGCCGATTTACTTGCCCGAAGGTTGATCGCAAATGGTTACGTCTGCATTGGCGTTACGTTTGATTCCGACAATAACCGGGCTGTGGGGAGAACCGCTTCAACAGAAGAGGAGATTCTGAGCTTTCGCGGATCAAAATATATTCAGGCTTACACGGCTGATACATTCAAAGAGTTGGTAGGGAAATGTCAGAATCAGAAATTTGCCATATTCGGTTTACCGTGCCATATATATGCTATCGCGAGGTATCTTGAATCAAGAAAGTTACGCGCGAATCATCTGCTCATCGATCTTTATTGTCACGGATGTCCGACAATGAATCTTTGGAAGAAATATTGTGAATATCATCTGCCGGCTGCTGACAACAAAGAATTTTCAGCAAACTTCCGAAGCAAGGTCAGAGGCTGGGGGAATTTCGACATCTCAATACAGTCCACAGACAAAACGGAGGGGAAGCTGACCTATATCTCACCAAAGTCGGGTGATGAATTTTTCACTCTTTTCTTCTCCGATCTGGTTCTGAACGACGCATGTTACGACTGCAAATGTAGAAGCACACTTGAGTACACCGACATCCGGTTAGGTGATTTCTGGGGCCACAAATTTGTATCAAATCATACGGGGGTGTCGGCAGTCACGGTCTGCTCCGAACATGGCGCCAACATTTTTGGCGAGATAAAAGATGACATCGAGTTTCACGAACAAGAATTCACATCGTTCCTGCCTTACCAAAGCTATGGCAAAGAGTATCCCTGCGACCGGGATCTGCGTAGAAAACTTCTGGAGGAACTGGCAGACACTGAGACGTCAATCCGGTGCACTGTAAAGAGATACAAAAGATCTCTTCCCCTGAGCTCCAGAGCCAAACTGGCACTTAAAGATGCCATCAAACTTTTACCACCTTCTGTTGTCAGCTCAATAAAAAAATCATTCTATTTGATGCGGAAGTGATTGATATTTCAAGAGTTTTTGCTAAATTTGTAGTATACTTACCCGGATTACGCACAGATTGTAAGACAAATTTCCCATTATCTCATTTGCCACTGCAAAGTTAGAGTTGCAAGTTTATTTGAGATTAATGTCTCAAACCATAAGGAACCATTAAAACCATACTATATAGTAATAACAGAGTATTGGGTCTATAAATTATTAAAACCATTAAACCTTTCGGTTTATTTGCGTGGGAAGCCACGGTCGAAGACCGTGATGGTTTTAATAAAAAACAGGATTAATATTTAAAACTGCAATGATGGTTACAAATGGTTATAATGGTTTGGGATTAACAAAACAGACACTTAAGAATTAGATTTTACAAGATTTACTCATGAAGTTCTCTGTATTAATGTCTTTATATTCGAAGGAGGAGCCTCAGAACCTGACAAAAAGTCTTGAGTCGGTTTTGAGTCAGACCCTTTTGCCGGATGAGATAATTCTTGTATGGGATGGTCCGATCTCACAAGAGTTGGAGAGGGTAAGTAACCGGTTCGCCTCAAATTTCTCTCAATTCAAAATCGTGCCGTTGCCTTCAAACCGGGGACTTGGGGAAGCACTTAACGAAGGGCTTAAACATTGCAGCCACGATCTTGTTCTTCGCATGGATACGGACGACATCTCAAAACCGAATCGATTTGAGCGACAGGTCGCTTTTATGGAGAATCATCCCGAGATCGACGTATGCAGCGCATGGATTGAAGAATTTGTAGATACGCCCGATAATATTTCTTCCATAAAGAAGGTGCCCGAAAGCCACGAAGATATTTTCCAATATGGCAAGTCGCGCTGCCCTATCAATCATCCGGTGGTGGCATTTCGCAAACAGGCTGTATTAGATTGCGGAGGATACGGTGCATTCCCTGAGGATTATTATTTATGGGTAAATATGCTCCAGAAAGGNAAAAGATTCCACAATATTCCCGAGAGCTTATTATGGTTCCGGTTATCACCCGATTTCTACAAAAGACGCGGAGGCTGGAAATACAGCAAAGCCATTTGCAACGTNTTCATTCANCTATATCGGATTGACTATATAACCTTACCCTCTCTTGCAAAGAGTCTTGGCGTCCGTTCGATAGTCTCCCTCCTACCCAACTCCCTGCGTCAGGCCTTCTATTCCTCGATTCTCCGCAAGTCATAGATAGATTACAAACACCACACAAAAACTACACAAAGGAGACTGCGTTTTGCAGTTTCCTTTTTTTTATTTATATTTGGGAATTAAAAAACTGACAAATGCAAAAACGCTTTAATATCGCAATTGCGGGAACGGGATATGTGGGGATGAGTCTGGCTACGCTGCTGGCGCAGCATAATCACGTGGTGGCGGTGGATGTGGTGCCGGAGAAGGTGGAGAAGATCAACCGCCGGGTGTCGCCGATTCAGGATGAGTATATCGAGAAGTACCTGAAGGAGAAGGAGCTGGATCTGACAGCTACTCTGGATGGCGCCGAGGCGTATCGCGATGCCGATTTCGTGGTGATCGCGGCTCCTACAAATTATGACCCGGTGAAGAATTTCTTTGACACCCACAATATCGAGGATGTGATCGACCTGGTGCTGAGCGTCAACCCGGATGCTGTTATGGTGATCAAGTCCACTATCCCGGTGGGGTATTGCCGCAACCTCTATATGAAGTATGCAGCCAAGGGTGTGAAGATGTTCAATCTCCTCTTTTTCCCGGAGTTCCTGCGCGAGTCAAAAGCATTATACGATAACCTCTACCCTTCCCGAATCATCGCGGGTATGCCGAAGATTATCGACAAGCCGGAGTATGCCGAGGAGGATGCGGCGATTCTTGCCGTGACTGATGTCGAGAAGATGAATGAGGCGGCTCACATCTTCGCCGGGCTGCTGCAACAGGGCGCTCTCAAGGAGGATATCCCGACGCTATATATGGGTATGAAGGAGGCGGAGGCCGTTAAACTGTTTGCCAATACGTATCTCGCCCTGCGCGTGAGCTATTTCAATGAGCTGGACACTTACGCCGAGGTGAAAGGTCTGGATTCGCAGGCTATCATTGAGGGAGTGGGACTTGATCCGCGTATCGGTTCGCACTATAACAACCCGTCGTTCGGCTACGGTGGCTACTGTCTGCCGAAGGACACAAAACAGCTTCTGGCCAACTATGCCGAGGTGCCTCAGAATATGATGACGGCTATCGTGGAGAGCAACCGCACACGCAAGGATTTCATCGCTGACCAGGTGCTCCGTTTAGCCGGATGGTACGATTACACGCAGACCAACTCCTACGGATCGAAAGTGGAGGAACCGTGTGTGATCGGTGTGTACAGANTGACGATGAAGTCGAATTCCGACAATTTCCGCCAGTCGTCGATCCAGGGTGTCATGAAGCGCATCAAGGCCAAGGGAGCGCAGGTGGTGATCTACGAACCGACATTGGAGAACGGCTCTACATTCTTCGGTTCGGAGGTGATCAATGACCTCGCACGATTCAAAGAGGTCTCGCACGCCATCATCGCCAACCGCTACGATCCCAGTCTCGACGACGTTGCCGACAAGGTCTACACCCGCGACATCTTCCGCAGAGACTAAGCCTCTAATTAATTAATGATTAATGATTAATAATTAATGGTTCAGCTGAGATCCTATAAAAGCTCAATAGTACAATAGCTAAATAGCTAAATAGCTCATAGACAATAGCTCATAGCTACAATAGCTAAAATAGAATAGCTTCTGATAACCGATAACCGAAAAAAACTAAATATGAATAAGATTGCTGACATGGCTAACGAGGTGTTTGACCGCTCCGTTGCCGATTATCACAAGACTGATAATGTGGATGCTCCCTGCGTGAACCCTTANGAGAAGGGTTCGCTGGAGGCTATCTTCTACGATAAAAACTGGGTGGATGCCGTGCAGTGGCATCTGGAGGATATCATTCGCGATCCGGAGATCGATCCGCGCGAGGCTCTGGAGCTGAAGCGCCGCATTGACCGATCCAATCAGGTGCGCACTGATATGGTGGAGGATATCGACACATGGATGCGCGAGAAATACAAGGATGTTACTCCCATGCCTGACGCCACTATCAACACTGAGTCTCCGGCATGGGCATTAGACCGTCTGTCGATCCTCGCTCTCAAGCTCTGGCACATGCGCGAACAGGCCGAGCGNACCGATGTTTCGGAGGATCANCTGGAGCGCAGCCGCGCTAAGTTAGCTGTGCTTATGGAGCAACGTGCCGACCTCACCGAAGCTATCAACACGCTCGTTGACGACATAGCCGCAGGGCGCAAGTTCATGAAGGTTTACCGCCAGATGAAGCTCTACAACGACCCAACGACAAATCCTGTACTCTACGGAAAGAAATGAATGTGTTGATTAGCCGTTTTTCCGCCCTGGGCGACGTGGCAATGACCATCCCGGTGGTCTACAATGCCTGCGCTGCCAACCCTTCCGCGCAATTCTATTTCCTGACACGCAAGCATCCGGCGCAACTTTTCATTAACCGACCCGCCAATCTCACCGTGTTAGGGATAGATCTCGACGAATACAAGGGTGTGGCGGGGATGTGGCGTCTCGCAAAGGAATTGCGCGAGAATTACAAGATCGACATATTCGTGGATCTGCACGATGTNTTGCGCACAAAACTCCTACGGATGTTCNTGACGATGCAAGGTGTGAAGTGCCGACATATCGACAAAGGAAGANGCGAGAAACGGAAGCTGACACGCCCGAACAATAAGGTGCTGGTGCAATTGAAACCCACACCGGAGCGATATGCCGACACTTTCCGCGCCGCCGGGATAGAGCTTGCCGATTCTTTCCGCTCCATCTTCGGACACGGAAAGGGTGACCCCGCTGATTTCGCGTCTGTCACCACCCCGCGCAGTTTAGGAGAGTTCAGGCTTGCAATCGCCCCATTCGCCAAACATCCGGGAAAGATATACCCATTGGAGCTGATGGCGAAAGTAGTGAAACATTTCGCCTCGCAACCGAACACAAAGATCTTTATCTTCGGCTTCGGCAAGGAGGAGGAGAAAGCCATTGAAAGGTTAGCTGACGGTGCGCCGAACGTGATCAATATGGCTGCCGCGCGTATAGGCATGGCTGCCGAGTTATCATTGCTGAGCCACTGCGATGTGATGCTGTCGATGGATTCAGCCAATATGCACCTTGCCTCGTTGGTAGGATTACGCGCAGTGAGCGTCTGGGGGGCGACGCACCCTTACACCGGCTTCTTAGGCTGGCATCAGAATACGTCCGACACCGTACAGCTCGACATGTCGTGCCGTCCCTGCTCTGTGTTCGGTAACAAACCCTGCTCACGGGGCGATTACCACTGCCTCGGAGGAATCACACCGCAGATGATCATAAACAAGATTNAAGTAATTAATAATTAATGATTAATGATTAATAATTGAGCTATTCAGCTAAAAAACTGCTTATTTAATAGTATACAATGTATTATTATTAGTTACTGTAAATTATAGGTGATAGACAAAAAAGTTCCGCTTCCTTTTGGGAGGCGGAACTTTTTTGTCAGTATCTGTAATCTTCCTTTTGCGATATTAGAGCGTGTAAACGACTGTGGTTACACTTGCAGGGTCGAGGAAGACCTTATCTTTGAGACTGAAGCGCTCATACTTGAGGTGCTTCTTCTCNGTGGTGGTGTAAACCTGCACGATCTTGGGTGTCAGACCGCCGAACGAGGCGTCGAGCGTTACACCTTTGTTTTTGTTCATGTTGGTGTAAACTACCACTAACTTGCTGCCGTCGGGAGCCATCCACGCCGAGCCGAAGAAATCCTTGGTCTCCTGATGCTGCAGTGCCACTCGTTTGTAGCCGGGGCGCACGAAGAGACTGTAGTTACCGAGCACCCACAGGTTATCGGTAGCCGTTACGGTACCACCTTGCGTGAAGTCATCGCTATATTCACCACCCTTGGCTGTGGTTTTGATAAGCTCGAAACGGTTCTTCTGACCATAACGCTCCACAGACATCGCCGTCCAGTAGCTCCAGGAAGTAACGTTGGCTACAGTGAGGTCGTTGTGAATGATCTTCGACATATAGAGGGCGATATCCATCTCTGTAGCCATCTCGTAGCTACCACCGGCAAGCTCCGACGGAGCGTCGCCGAGCATGGACCACTCTGTCTGCCAGATACGCAGCCCCTGAGCATCGGCAGCCGCGCGCGCTTTCTGACGCACGGTGCGCATGTGATCCCAGGTGTCGTATGTCCAGTAACTGTGGGCAGCCACGTGATTGTCAACACTCTTCAGATCACCGATATAATTCGCCGACCCTTTGGTGAAGAGATGTTTGATCACCTGACGGCGCGCATCATCTCCTTGATAAAGATCCTCGAAAGAGGCTGCCTCCGCAAGCGAAAGTTTGGTCTTAGTGCCCTTAGCCTGGAAAGCCTTGTCGAGAGCCTTCACATATTTAGCGATATATGAGTTATCCCAACCGCTACCCTCCTGGGCATCGCCATCCCAGTCGAACTGAGGCTCATTGAGGGGCGACACGTGAGTTACGTTATAACCTGCCGCATTGAAATAGTCAGCCACAGTGACCAGATAATTTGCGTAATCATCATAGTGCTCCTCCTTGAGGTTGCCTGTGCCACCTGCCTTTGAGAAACCTTTACCGTTGCGGGTGTATTGCACCAACGGAGAGTTAACGAAAAGCACGAAGCTCTCGCAACCGTAACGCTTTGCCTGCTCCATGAAGTAACGCTGGCCAACGCACTTGTTCCAATCGTAGGCACCGCCACTCAGGAAAGACTCAGCGCGGTTATTGACGCTTGCAATTCCGGACTCATCGCCCTGCTCCGCCGAACCGGCACCAAGATTAACGCGCCACACCGACAGACCGATACCCTCCGGCTGACCGTTGCTCTTATTCTGAGAGAAAAGATAATTGGCAATCAGCTGACGGTTATCGCTCCAGTACGCACCGATAGTATTAGGCAACCAGCAATCGGAAGCACCGAAACCCTCGATGGTCTGGAACTCCTGAGCCGTATTTGCAGCCACTGTCTGCGGATCGCAGGCAAAAGTAGGACGCGGAGAGGTCACCTCATCGTCGGGCGACAACACCGGTTCCGGATCCGGTGTATCGACCGGAACTTTGGTCGACACACCCTGCGGCTCATCGGAGCAAGCAGTCATAGCCACGCCGGCAGCCGCAATAAGAATATACTTGAAAATTTTCATATACTTTATTTTTTCCTTTTTAGCAAAGACAACTTTAATTAATTAGTAATTAGAAATTAGTAATTAGTAATTTAGCTATCCAGCTGATAANCTTTCTGGTTGAACCTGTCCAATTATACTAATTATTAAGTTATAATCACTTANNTACTNTCTACTAACTACTAACTACTCACTACTATCACCATCCGGGATTCTGTGTCAACGAGCCGTTGGTGTGCTGAATCTCATAAACCGGGATCGGCCAGAGAAGATCGCGCGGCGCCTCGAAACGGATACCCTTATCTGACGACTCACCCTGNTTGGCTTTCTCATACATATCGGCATTCTCGCCGGTGTTATATTTCACNAAAGTTCCATTCGGGCCGAAAAGGTGCTCCATCACGGTTCTGCCGTCAGCCTCCTTCCAGCGGCGGATATCGTAAAGACGGCTCTGCTCGAAAGCCAGCTCCAGACGACGCTCGGTGCGGATTGCCTGACGAAGTNCATCGCCCGACATTGAAGCCGGCACTTCCGCCAACTTGGCGCGTGTGCGAACCTTGTTCAGATAGATGCGGGCGTTGGCATCGTCGTTACATTCGTTNCAAGCCTCCGCATACATCAGACACACATCGCCATAGCGGAGAAGGCGCTGATTCAACGGAATCTTATCGATGTTGTAAATCTCGGGGCGATCAGCCAACGGGATAAAGAATTTGCGGCATATACGTGCCGACTTGTGAATTTTCGGATCGATCAGATAAGTGCTGAGAGCCATGTTGGGAGTCCAACCGAATCCACCCTGCTCCACAGGTTTGCAATANCCATTGTAAGCCTCATTACCTTTGAAAGTCTTTATGCCGTTGACCCACTCTACATTACCAAACGAACCACAGGAAGCATTATTGTCTATGAATTTGCTAAACTGNGTTTCACCNGGAATGGTATTGCAGCCGGTCTTGATGATGGTCCAGCGCAGACGNTCGGTATCTCCGGCGGCAATATAGGCGTTCTCAAGGTCAGCTGAAGGGAGACCCCATGCCCAGCCGTCGCCGAGTCCGTTACGGCAACCTGACACGACCGAGATACTGTTACCGGTTGCGTATGTATCGCCACCATACATTGTCTGGATCTCAAAGAGTGATTCTTTGTTGTTGTTATGCTTTACAGACCACACGTCGCCGAAATTCTCCATCAGCTCATACTCATTCTCNCTGATAAGGGTCTCNAAAGTCTTCTTGGCCTCGTTGAACTTGCCGCTATAAAGCTGAGCCTTGCCGAGGAAACCGAGAGCGGCACCTCTTGTGGCACGACCCATATCGGCATCCGNCCATTCGCTCTTCTGCGGCAGAATCTCAGCCACAGCTGCAAACTCCGACTCGATGAAATCATAACATTCATCAAGCGAAGCGCGGGTCACACCCTCAGCCGATCCGATCTGCTCAGTNATCAGAGGCACGCCTCCNAAATTCTTCACGAGGTCGAAATAGAAATATGCGCGCAGNAAGCGGGCCTCTGCCAGACGCTTGTTCTTAAGGTCGGCATCCATCGACGCTCCGGGAATACGCTCTATGCAGACGTTGCAGGTGGATATGCCCTGATAACGCGCGCCCCAGTAGTTGGCAAGGATACCATTGCTCGATGCGGTGGGATAGAAGTGGCTCACCTCGCGATAACCATCCTCCTGCGACGTATTGCCGTCCCAGGCGTTATCGGTGGTCATCTCCTCAAGCAGGAACACCTGCTGCACCTGCCACCAGCCATACTTGTCGAGCTGGTAATAGCANCCGCCCACGGCCGCATCAACCTCCTCCTGTGTCTTGAAATATGTCTCAAGGTTCTCACGTCCGCGGATATCTTCGGTAAGGAAATGATCGCAGGAACAAAGCGAGAAACTTGCTGCGGCAACCGCCGCATATATCATGATTTTTTTCATTTCTGTTGTCCGTTAATAAATTTTGGAAAACAACTATATGGTTAATGATTAATGATTAATGATTAATAATTGAGCTATTCAGCCTAAAACAATGTTCTCTATGAGCATTCAATACATTAATTATTTAATCACGATTACATAACCATTAATTATTAATTATTAATTATTAATTGCTTAGAAGCTGAAATCAACACCGAANAGGAAGGTCTGGGGAGTCGGATACTGAACTTTATTGATACCCACTGCCAGACAGCCGCCGTCGGCAAAAGGAGCCTCCGGATCCATACCNGTATATTTGGTGATGGTGAAGAGGTTCTGAGCCGATACGTAGAATCTCAACTTATAATCACGCATGAAGCTCGACGGAAGTGTATAACCTAACGTNAGCAACTTGCAACGCAGATAAGAGCCATCCTCAACATAGAAATCGGAAACGGTGCTCCAGTTCTGGTTCAAGTCGTTGTATGACAAACGCGGGAACTCGTTGGATGTGCCCTCGCCGCGCCATGATTTCTCNTAAGCACCACGGAACACGTTCGATCCGCCGTTGCCAGAGTAGCGGTTGCGCTGCACATTGAAGATATCGTTGCCGAATGTGCCGTAGAAATTCGCTGTCAGGTCAAAATTCTTATAATAGAAATTCATGTTAAGACCGAGAGTCAGATCCGGATACGGATTACCGATGAATCGTTTATCCTCATCTGTGAGCTGACCATCGTTGTTAAGGTCAAGGAACTTGATATCGCCGGGCTGGGCGTTGGGCTGGATAAGATTTCCATGCTGATCGGAATGCGCAAGCACTTCGCTCCAGTTCTGGAAGATGCCGTCGGTCTTGTAGCCGAAGAAGCGAGAGATCAGACCGCCATCCTCGTTGCGGATTATATAGTTGTTGAGGATATTGCTTGCTTCAAGAATCGGACCGTCGCCTGAGAACATCAGACCTTTGTTGCGCACGCTCGAAAGCTGCAAGCCGATGTCGTAGCGGAAGTCCCCTANCTTATCACGCCAGTTGATGGCGAGTTCCCAACCGCGCGCACGCATCTCACCGATGTTCTGAGTCACAGAACCATACCACTGTCCGAGACCGAGAAGGAGCGCGCTCTGCTTGCCGNAAAGCATATCGTGTGATNTCTTCTGGAAGAGATCGAATGTAAAGTTCAAACGGGAGTTGAAGAGTGAAGCCTCAATACCGAGGTCGATATCCTCCACTGTCTCCCAGTGCAGATTCGGGTTACCGGTGTTGCCAAGGATTGCCGACGGATAACGCACAGGCGTTGTGCCGTAGACATAGTTCACACCATTGTTCATCAAAGTGATGTATGCATCCGAACTGATGTTCTGGTTACCTACCTTACCCCAACCGAGACGGATCTTGGCGTTGTCGAGCCAACCGCGCGTGTTCTCCATGAATTTCTCCTGCGAGAAACGCCATGCTACAGACACCGAGGGGAACGTAGCATACTTGTTACCTTTCGGAAAACGAGAAGAGCCATCGGTGCGGACCGAAGCTGTCAGGTAGTAGCGTCCGTCGTAGTTATACATCACACGTCCGAGGAATGAGGCCAAGGAGTTAGAACCCTTCGAACCACCTGATTTCTGCTCACCCACGCCGGCGTCGACCTCGTGAAGCAGATCACTGTTTCCGGGCACATCCGCGCGCGAAGCGGCATTCCACCAGTCCACATAACGCTCGGCGGTGAAACCTACCATTGCTGTCAGGTTATGCTTCTCGGCAAAAGTCTCCATATAAGTCAGCGTGTTGCTCCAGCTCCAGTTTGTGCCATCCTTGTAGTTACGTCCAACCTGGTTGAGCTCGCGCTTCTCAAGAGCATCGATGTCGAAAGCCACATCGAAATAATCGTTGCGCTGGAACCAGATGTTGGCACCGAACTGCGTGCGGAACGTAAGCTGCTTGATCGGATTCACCTGGATATAGGGATTCAGAAGGAATGTGTAGGCACGAGTGTGGTTGTCCATACGCGCCAGGCTACCCGCCGGGTTCCAGGTCTGGTTGTTGTAGGAACGCTGGTAGTTGTCCATCGGGTTCGCCGGATTCCACTGCGATTCCGGGCGATAGATGGGTGTGGTCGGGTCCATTGACATACAAGCCTCGAAAAGGTTCGGGGAGTTATCCCAGTTCTCCATGGTCGGAGCCATGTCAAGACCGGCTTTGAGATATTGGTTGAAAGTGTACTCAGTGTTCAGGCGCACGTTCAGNTTATCCCAGTAACCGTAATCGAACTGCGATTTATTGTTNTAGTATCCTGCCGAGATGCTGTAAACGAANTTCTCGTTACCACCGCGCACATTCAAAGAATAGTTCTGGATGAGTGCGGTCTCGTTCACAACCTCGTTCCACCAGTTGGTGCCGTCCACCTCGGAATAATTCTTGTAGGGGCTCTGCCAGAGCGGTGTGCGGCCGTCGTTTGTGTAACGNGCCTTGAACACCTTCTCATACTCATCAGCCCANGCNATTTCAGGCTTGGGAACATGATCGAAACCTACCGAAGCCGAGAAATTGACGTGAGTCTTACCTGCCTTACCTTTCTTGGTGGTAACAAGGATTACNCCATTGGAAGCGCGNGTACCGTAGATGGCNGANGCCGAAGCATCNTTGAGCACCTCCATTGATTCGATATCGTTGTTGTTAAGGAAGTTGATATTATCNGAGTTCATCGGCACACCGTCCACTACATAAAGGGGAGTGGAACCGTTTACGGAGGTGATACCGCGAATGATAACCTTCGGNGTAGCTCCCGGACCACCGGCAGAGGCGATCTGCACACCGCTGACCTTACCCTGCAGGGCAGTCATGGCGTTACCTGTCGTTACCTCCGTGATCTCNTCACCTTTCACCGTNGNGATTGAGCTTGTAAGATCGGAACGTTTTGCCACACCGTAACCAACCACCACCAGCTCATTGAGCTCGGAGCTCTGCTCCTTCATGGATACGTTGATCTCCGACCTGCCGTCGACATTCACCTCCATCGGTTCGAAACCTACGTATGAGAACATCAGCACGGCCTTCTGCGGCACATTCAAAAGNGTGTAATTTCCATCAAGGTCAGTAGCGGCGGCAATGTTCTGCCCTTTCACCTTTACGGTAGCGCCGATAAGCGTCTCGCCGTCAGTGGCCGAAGTGACCGTTCCCTTCACCGTGAGCGTCTGGGCGGACACGGAAGTCCAGCCCAGAATCGCCATCAGGAAGAATAATACTTTATATTTCATGATACTTAAATAATTAATGATTAATAATTAATGATTAATAATTGAGCTATCCAGCAAATAATTAATTTAACTGCATAATCAATATTTAAACNATTAATTATTAATTCACAGTTACTTAGTCTAAATTTNGGGTTACTTTACNGGTATAAGTTTGATGCGCTCAGTGTGGGCATCGAACCAGAGGCGATATTTGCCGGAAGTCGGCACAGAGCATTTGATCTTGATATCTTTCACGAAGGTCTTGGCATAATCCTCGTTGAAAGAACCCCAGGTGTCGATATTGAATGGCGCGCCGTTGTTNTCGGGATACATGAATTTGAATTCCGTCGGGTCTACGTTCACATATTTATATTCNAAATATGCTTTGTTNCCTTTGAAGTTGCTGTTGTCGGGGAACACATAGCCGTAATAAGCGCAGAGGCTCGGATCNGCNGAATCGTCAACACGCCAGCTTGTGCAGTTCCACCAGCCATGGGAATGCCAGTTGTGGAGAATCCAGTCGTTCATCTCGCCGGCTTCGAGCTGCCAGTCNTCCGANACCCAGATATGCGGGTTGTTGGAATCCTGTGTCATACGGATCTCGATCTTCTCGGGGTTGTTGAACGTCGGACCGAAATACCATTCCTGCCACCANGGATCAGCCACATTCCANTCNTTCCANGTGTTGAGNTNNTTCTGNCCNTANNNCANATTCTGAATNGGATCNACNGCCTCAGCCACAGTATAGGTCTTATAGCTGTAAGCNCCNGTCTTGGTGTTGAAATCGAACTGATAATACACTCCACCCTTGTCGAGGTTGATCTTGCCCGATGTCTCGGGATTGTCGCCAAGGAANCCTTCATTATCGGGATCCGGACCGAAACAGATCGGGAAGAANTCGGTTTTCTGCGGGATGAAGCACACCTGCGTTCCGGCCGTAGCGTTGTAATAACGCACACGATACTGGAAGGGTCCNACATGATCGCAGACCATAGGCACACCGAACACGTCNCTGTTAAGATCTTCAGCCGAGGTTACGTCGGCAAGATAAACTCGNTCGAAATCGGGAAGATGCTGCACTTTCACCGTAGACTCAATCACGGTGGTGCGCACCTCTTCATTCTGCGCGGGCATATCCTTCGCAGTGATGGTGAGTTTGTAATCCTTGGGAGTGGAGGGAAGTTCCAGCTTCTGTGAATATACAACCTTGGGCTCNCCGTTAGCCTCGATNCGGACGGGATAACCCGCCACACCTTCCAGNTCAACCTCCACATAGTCGAGGTTGCGGTTATCTTCTACGGTGAACTTGAGATTGAACAAGGTCTGATCCTTGATGAGCACCGTCACCTCGGAATCGGGAGCCTGCAGGAACGAAGGAGCCTGGAAGTCCGCGTCAAAAGTCACGAGCACGTCCTGGGTCTCGGTGTTGCCGGCAACGTCGGTCACGGTCACACTGATAGTGTAGCTGCCGGAGAAATCTGTAAGATAATCGGGATTTACTGTGTAAGAATAATCCAGATCATACTCCGCCAAGGGTTTCTGGTAGATTGAGATGATGTCTATGGTCTTGTTGAGGCTGAGTCCCGGACACTCCAGACGGATTGATTTGATTCCGTCAGCATCCGTGATCTTACCTTTGATTGAGAAAGTCAGATCATAATCGGTGCGTATGCGGCTCAACGCAAGATTCACCTGCGGTGTTCCACCATCAACCACCGGCCATTTCTGATCATCATCCGAACAAGCCGTCGTTCCGAAAAGGAGACACGACAGCATTAAGCTTTTGAATAAAAACTTACGAGTCATTGTCAGGTAAATAGGTTAACTGGTTGTTATTGATTGTTAGTGTTTATTTTATGGTACAAAATTAAGCATCATTTTTTTATTTGCAAAAAAATGATGCTTAAAAGTGTAAATTTAACACTTCTGCTTCAATTCCTGAGCAGTAGCGTGTTATATTTATCTCATCTTTTCGACGGTGGCAGATTAGTTTTCGGCTGTGGCTGCGAACTCCATCAGGTAAGCCTTGATGAACTCGTCGATCTCGCCATCCATAACTCCGTTCACATCCGAAGTCTGATAATTGGTGCGGTGATCCTTGACGCGGCGGTCATCGAACACATAGCTTCTGATCTGGCTACCCCACTCTATCTTTTTCTTCCCTGCCTCGATCTTGGCCTGCTCCTCCAGACGATGATTCATCTCTTTCTCATAAAGGATTGAGCGAAGGTGACGCAAGGCGTTCTCCTTGTTCTTCGGCTGATCGCGGGTTTCGGTGTTCTCGATCAGGATCTCCTCCTCCTCGCCGGTGTAGGGGTCTTTGTACTGATAACGCAGACGCACACCCGATTCAACCTTATTCACATTCTGACCTCCGGCACCACCCGAACGGAAAGTATCCCATGAGATACGTGCCTGCTCCACATTGATTTCGATTGTGTCGTCGACAAGGGGAGTCACAAACACCGATGCGAATGAGGTCATTCGCTTACCCTGCGCGTTATAAGGGCTCACGCGAACCAGACGATGAACACCGTTCTCACTCTTCAGGAAGCCGTAAGCGTAATCACCCTCGATGTTGATGGTCACAGATTTGATTCCCGCCTCATCGCCGTCGAGCAACTGCGCGATGGAGGTCTTGTAGCCGTGACGCTCGGCATAACGCAGATACAGACGCATAAGCATCGACGCCCAGTCCTGACTCTCGGTGCCACCCGCGCCGGAGTTGATTTTCAGCACCACGCCGAGTTTATCCTCTTCGCGGCGCAGCATATTGCGTAACTCAAGTTTCTCAATCTCCTTTATGACCTCGGCATATTGCGCCTCTACCTCCTCTTCGGTCACCAACTCCTCTTTCACAAAATCGAATGCAAGGCGAAGTTCCTCTGCCTGCTTCTCAAGCGCAGTGTAGGAGTCGATCCAGAAATGAAGCTCCTTAATCTTGCGCATCTGAAGCTCTGCCTTGTCGCGATCGTCCCAGAAATCGGCGACGTGCGTGCGCAGCTCCTCCTCCTCTACCTCTATCTTCTTTGAATCTATGTCAAGATATCTTTTGAGGGCGGCCGTGCGCTCCTCTACCTCTTTCAACTGATCAAGTGTTATCATTCGCTATACATTTTATCAATTACATCGGCATAATGCTTCGCCACAACCGATCGCTTCACCTTCAGCGTGTTGGTGAGCTCCCCTTTCTCCAAGGAGAAGTTGTGGGGCAGAAGCGTTATCTTCTTTATTCTCTCATACGATGCGAGATCGCGCTGCAATTCGTCGATCTGCGACTGCACGAACTCCACCGCGCGCGGATCGGCACACAGTGCGGCGGCATCTTCCGAAGCAATACCTTTCGACTCCGCCCAACTGCGCAGCTGCGACAGATTGGGAACCACAAGGGCGGTTACAAACTTGCGCTGATCACCTATCACCGTAACCTCGTCGATATATTTGTTCTCCGCCAGACGGCTCTCCATCAGCTGGGGCGCTATATATTTTCCGTTGGAGGTCTTGAAAAGATCCTTCACACGTTCAGTAAGCACCAACGCTCCGGAGGGTTTGAGGTATCCGGCATCGCCTGTGCGGAAATAACCGTCGTCGGTAAAGGCCGCCGCATTCGCCTCGGGATTATTATAATAACCGGGTGTGACTGTGTCGCCCTTTACAAGTATCTCGCCATTATCGTCTATTCGCACCTTAACGCCCGGGAGCGGCACTCCGACAGTGCCGATTTCATAACCCACCTGCGGGAAGCAGCTTACAGTGGCTGTGGTCTCGCTCAGACCGTAGCCTATGATGATATCTATACCCACAGAGCGCATAAATTCGCAGATGCGGTCGCTAAGCGGTGCTCCTGCCGTCGGGAAGAAATTCGGGTTGGGGATTCCGATGGCGTGCTTCAGCAGTGAGAACACGCGCTTATCCCAGAAGCGATACTCTTTCTCCAGAAGCCAGGGGGCTTTCTTTCCGATGCGCTGATAGTCGATGTTTCGTTTGTGACCCACCTTTACGGCGCGGTTCACCATCATCCGCTGCAGCGGCGTCATGCTCGCTATCTTCTCTTTTACCCCGGCATAAACTTTCTCCCAGAAGCGTGGAACACAACACATCAGGTTGGGCTTGACATCCTGAATGGTCTCGGTTATCACTCTCGGATCATAATTAACCGCAATGGTCAGACCTCTTGAAATACAGAAGAAGCACCACGCCTTTTCCAGGATATGAGCCATCGGAAGGAACGCCATCGACACATCGTTGTCGTCGATCTGCGTGAGGAGCTGATGGTGCATCTCCATTGCGGCGTCGTAGTTACGGTGTGTTATCACCACACCTTTTGGCTCGCCGGTGGTGCCGGAAGTGTAAATAAGTGTGGCGGTGTCGTCGGGCAACGATCTGGAAGCCCTTGCCTCAACCTCCTCAGCAATCTCCGCCGAAGCCTGCATACCTAACCTTACGAAATCATCCCAGCATATCGAGATGTTGTCATCCTCCATAAGATCCAGACCGGCATTCTTGAAGATCACTATGCACTTCACCTGCTCCGGATGCGCTTTCCAATATCGGTAAGCCATCGGATACTGATGCTTGTCGCCGACAAAGAGCACCTTCGCAGCGCCGTTTTCAGCAATGAAGTCGAATTGCGCTTGCGAGCTGCTTGAATATATCGGGATGCAGGCAATCCTGTTCTTAAACGCTCCTAATTCAGTAATGAATATCTGAGGAGTGTTGGGCGAGCAGATAGCAATCGTGTCCTTTTCCAACAGACCGAGAGCTGCCAGACTTTTTGCCGCCACTTCCACTTGCACGGCGAATTCCTCCCATGTGGTGGAGAGCCATTCCCCATCTTTGCGCCAGCAGAAGCGATACGCCTCGCGGCCGGCAAGTTTGCGGGCGTTCGCCGCAACTGTTTTTACCAGATTATGCATTTTATAATTCTTTTAAAAGTTCTTCTACAGCAGCCTTGAGCTGGGCGTCGATACCGTGGACCACATCCGCCGGCTCGTTGGCAACCTTGATGTCCGGTTCGAGTTGTGTGTTCTCAAGCACTGTGCCGTCGGCGGTGCGGAATGCCACTACCGGAACCCCGAACAGCATATCGGGATTCTGGAGATCGATCCAGTTCACGCTCGACATCGTGCCGGGCACGGGCATACCTACGAGTTTACCCATATTCTTATGTTTGTAGACCCAGGGTGTGCCGTGGGCGTTGCTGTAGTTTGCCTCTCCTATTATCATGATACTCGGCTTGTTCCAACGTCGCGAGGGCATCTCGCCCGAAGGTTTGCCATGAATCTCCTGTGTCAGATATTTGTCGCCGCTGAACAGCACCTCGATATCTTCGTGCAGTCGGCCTCCACCATTCCAGCGGGTGTCGATCACTATACCCTCCTTATTATAATACTTACCTAAAAGCTTTGAGTAGACATCGCGGAAACTGCCGTCGCTCATGGAGCGCAGATGCACGTAGCCGAGTCTGCCCCCGGAGAGTGAATCCACTGCCTCTTCGCGGCTCTTCACCCAGCGGTTATAAAGGAGATCGGACATTGCAGCAGAACGGATCGGGAGCACAACCTCATCCCATTTCTCCCCCGTAGAGGGGCGGCGGAAAGAGACAAGTGTCTTTTTCCCGGCTGTGTTGTTCAGCAACACCTCCCAGTCGGGAAGATCTGCCGTAGACTCGCCGTTGATTGCCTCGATCACATCTCCTGGCTTGACTTTCGTCGATGCGCGGTCAAAGGGTCCTTTCTCTATGATTTCTTCGATAACCGCGCCTCCGGGCTTACCCTCCATATTGCAGAGCAGACCCAACGATGCCGTCTGATCTTTCGCTCCGGCAGGGAAATATCTGCCACCGGAGTGCGACACATTAAGCTCTCCGAGAAGCTCGCTCATCAGGTCGGCGAAATCATATCCGTTGTTGATATGCGGAAGGAAACGGCGGTAATTGGCCACATACATATCCCAATCCACAGGCATCTCCGGAAGGTAGAAACGCTCGCGGGCTTCGTTGGCTACGAAATCGAGCATCACCTCGCGCTCTGCGGCGGGATCAACCTTGACTGTGCCTGAAACGGAGATAGGTTTCAGCTCTTTGCTCTTAGGATTGAATTTCTTGACCGAGCTGCCGGCGAGATAGAGATTCTCATCCTTATCGGTCTGTATCCCAACGCCACCTCTGCCAAGTTTCTTGACCTGCGACACGTCACCTTTGCGGAGATCCTTTTTCCACAGGTCATAGCCATCTTCAAACGATGTCACATAATACAGAGTGCTACCATCTTTGGTTACATAATAATCGCTGAGGTTTGAGGAGTTGGGGGTGAGACGCACTATACGTTCCATGATTCCCTCGGGCTCGACCTTTATCAGATCCTTTTCCTCCTTCTTGGAATCGGAAGCATCTCCCTTTTTATCTTTCTTACCCTTCTTATCGGACTTCTTCTCCTCATCTTTCTTGGCAGCCTTCTTCTGCTGCTCCTCAACCTCTTTGAGCAGAGCATAATCCTCTTCCGAAAGGCGATATTTATCGTAAGCCTCCTGATTGAGGAACACCATCATCACATCATATTCCGAACCCCACGATGCATGGTTACGCATGCCGTAACGTTCGGAGGCGAATATAACAGCATTGCCATCGGGTGTGAAACGGGGTTCCTGATCGAAATAACCAGTGTTTGTGAGGTTGATGAATTCACCGTTGTCCACGTTCACTATGGCAATGTCACCATAGGGATCGTGCATGGGGTTCATGATCTCCAGTGTGAGCCACTTGCTGTCGGGGCTCCAGAAAACGGGATAACCACCTGTACGGTAATTGGAGGCCTTGTCTTCTGTCAAGGTCGTAACCTTACCCGACGCCAGATCCATTACTTTCAGTTTGTTTCGGTCCTCCACAAATGCCATCTTCTTTCCATCGGGAGAGATCACGGGCCACCCGCGCTCCACTCCATCTTCAGGGAAAAGCGCCTTCTCCTCTATGAGCGTGGCATTGGAGAAATTAGGATCATCCTTGCGGGCTATGGTGGCTTTATATATGTTGCTTCTGCCGGAGCGGAGCGATCCGTAATAAAGTGATCTTCCGTCAGAACCCCAGCTGATACGGGATTCTATCGCTGGCGTGTGCGTGATCTGCTTGAGTGAGGGATATTCGGTTGAGGTCACAAACACTTCGCCGCGCTCGGTGAATGCCATCTGCTTCCCATCGGGTGAAACCACAGCCCCCTGCACCGTGCTGAACCGCACATCCTCAATATCGTTGTTGTCTTCGTCAATGATATCTATGGAGAGTTTCACCGGTTGCTGACCCGGTTTCTGCGTGTAGAGTTCACCATTATAGACGTATGCGAGAATGTCGCCGGCTCCGCGACTTAGGAAACGCACCGGATGCGTAGTGAAGTCGGTGAGCTTCTCTACGGACGCTCCTGCTTTCAACGGGGATTTATAGACATTGAACGATCCACCGTTGCGTTCGCTGAGGAAATAATATGATTTGCCGTCGGATGCGATGACCGGATTGCGATCCTCACCTTCGCGATGAGTAAGATTCATATAACCGCCGACCGGGTCGTAGAGCCACACGTCGCGCGTCACCGACGAGGTGTGATGCTTACGCCATTTGTCTTCAAGACCCTTTACATCTTCATAGAGGAAACCGCCATCCGGACGCATCGATACGTTCACAGCCGGAACAGCTATTATCTGGCGCATCTTACCACCCTCCACAGGTATGGCATAAAGCTCGCTTTGGGTTCGGTTTGGTGCTAACGCACTGGAGGCGGGGTCCTGAATCACAGCTGAGAAGATCACCTCCTTGCCATCGGGCGAGAATGCCTCGGGCGTTTCCGCCGCTGAATTCGATGTCAACCGGCGTTGTGCTCCACCGTTGGAATCCATAATATAGATATCCTTGCCGCCGTTGCGGTCGGAAGCAAACGCAATCTTCTTTCCGTCGGGACTCCACACCGGCGCGCTTTCGTAAGCCGAACCGGAGGTGAGTTTGCGTGCAGAACCGCCGTTGACGTTGACTGTGTAAATATCTCCTTTATATCCGAATGCTATTCGTTCGCCATCAGGCGAGATCTTTGCATCTCTGATCCACAACGGATTAACCGCACTCGAAGCAAGGGCGCCGCATGCCAGCACCCCCGCCAATAATATCTTTTTCATCAGCTGATTCTCTATTTTCCCACAAAGTTAGAACTTTTTTTTGTAAATTTGTGTATTAATTGGAAAAGGTTTTAAAACTTAAGTATATATATATATAGTTTTATTTTTAGAACTTACTTATGGAATTAGATAAGAAAGAAACTTCGCAGCAAACCATTGAGAATGCTACGAACTCAGAATATAAATATGGCTTCACATCTGACATTGACACGGAGATTGTGCCTCCGGGGCTGAATGAGGATGTGATCCGTTTCATCTCCAGGAAGAAAGGTGAACCCGAATGGCTTCTTGAATTCCGGTTGAAAGCCTTCCGCTACTGGCAGACGCTCACTCCTCCGCATTGGGCACATCTGAATATCCCCGAGATCGATTTTCAAGCCATCAGCTATTACGCCGCTCCGAAAAAGAAGGAACTGAAAAAGAGCATGGATGAGGTTGATCCCGAGCTTGTCAAGACCTTCAACAAGTTGGGTATCTCGCTCGAAGAGCAGAAGCAGCTTGCCGGTGTGGCGGTTGATGCCGTCATGGACTCGGTGAGTGTGAAAACCACCCACCGCGAGAAACTGGCGGAATTAGGAGTGATTTTCTGTTCTTTTTCCGAAGCCGTGAAAGATTATCCGGATCTGGTGAAGAAATACTTAGGCACGGTGGTGCCTTATCGCGACAACTATTATGCCGCGCTCAATTCTGCGGTATTCTCCGACGGCTCGTTCGTCTACATCCCCAAGGGTGTGCGCTGCCCGATGGAGCTGAGCACATACTTCCGCATCAATGCCTCCGGCACCGGACAGTTCGAGCGCACGCTGATCGTAGCTGACGACGATGCTTACGTGAGCTATCTCGAAGGTTGCACCGCCCCGATGCGCGACGAAAACCAGCTCCATGCCGCTATCGTGGAGATCATCTGCGAGGAGCGCGCCGAAGTTAAATACAGCACGGTGCAGAACTGGTATGCCGGCGACAAGGAGGGACGTGGTGGAATCTATAACTTCGTGACCAAACGCGGACTCTGTCGCGGACACCGCTCCAAAATATCCTGGACTCAGGTCGAGACCGGTTCGGCGATAACCTGGAAATACCCATCATGCGTGCTTAAGGGAGACGAATCAGTGGGTGAATTCTACTCCGTGGCTGTCACCAACAATTACCAGCAGGCCGACACCGGCACAAAGATGATACATATCGGCAAAAACTCACGTTCTACAATAGTGAGCAAAGGTATCTCTGCCGGTAAATCGCAGAACTCTTACCGGGGATTGGTGCGAATGTCGAAGGGGGCAACCGGATGCCGCAATTTCACCCAGTGCGATTCGCTGCTGATGGGCGACGAGTGCGGAGCTCACACCTTCCCCTACATCGACGTGAGAAACAACTCCTCGACCGTGGAGCATGAAGCCACAACCTCCAAAATCAACGAAGATCAGCTCTTCTATTGCCAGCAACGTGGCATACCGGCGGAGGAAGCCGTCGGACTTATCGTTGGTGGCTACACCAAGGAGGTGATGAACAAGCTCCCGATGGAATTTGCCGTCGAGGCTCAGAAATTATTACAAATCAGTTTGGAAGGATCTGTAGGATGATAGAAAGAATTATAATCGTAGACCAGGTTGACCCACAGACATTCTATGGCGTCAACAACGCAAATATAAGCCTTATCCGCAACCTTTTTCCGAAGTTGCGGATGGCAGCGCGCGGTAATGTAATCAAGGTTATCGGCGAAGACAGCGAGACCGCCGAGTTCGAGAAGAAGATTCACGAAATCGAGGCTCACGCTGCAAAATACAACAAACTCACAGAGGAGGCGATAATCGATATCGTTCGCGGCGACCCACCCAAGGAGGTGAATGCCGAGGGTGTGATAATTTACGGACAGAACGGCAAACCGATCGCTCCGCGCAATGCCAATCAGGCGCGGATGGTGAAGAGTTTCGCGCAAAACGACCTCACGTTCGCGTTAGGTCCGGCGGGAACAGGTAAAACCTATATCGCCATCGCCTTGGCGGTAAGTGCGCTGAAAAACAAGCAATGCCGGCGCATAATCCTCTCACGTCCGGCGGTTGAGGCTGGTGAGAAACTTGGTTTCCTCCCGGGCGATATGAAAGACAAAATCGACCCCTATCTGCAACCCCTTTACGATGCTTTGGAGGATATGATTCCGCAGCAGAAGCTGAAGGAGTACATGGAGGCGCAGACCATCCAGATCGCCCCCCTCGCGTTCATGCGCGGCCGTACGCTCAACGATGCCATCATCATCCTCGACGAGGCTCAGAACACCACCCGACACCAGATGAAGATGTTCCTGACCCGATTGGGCATGAACGGCAAGATGATAATCACGGGCGACACCACCCAGATCGACCTGCCGCGAACCGTGCAAAGCGGTTTGTTGCAAGCCCTTCGCATCCTCAAAGGGGTGAAAGGTATCGGTGTGATTGAATACGAGAAGAAGGATATCGTGCGCCATCCCCTTGTGCAGCGCATAGTCGACGCTTACGAAAAGCGCGAGAAAGACACCAAAGAAGAGGAGGAGAATTCTTAAAACTTACAAATTAATTGGCAAAGCGATGAATTTTCATTATTTTTGCAAATCAAAGATTTCAGAATGGGAAAAATCATCGCAATAGCCAATCAGAAGGGTGGCGTGGGTAAAACCACCACCGCCTTCAATCTTGGTGCCTGTCTGGCAGTGGCGGGCAAGAAGGTACTCCTTGTCGATGCGGACCCGCAGGCCAACGCCACTTCCGGTATCGGAATGCAACCCGAGCCCACGGACGCCTCGATCTACGAGTGTCTGGTAGACAACTACCCTGCTGCCGATGCCATCAAACACTCCTCAATCGACAACCTCGATATCATCTGCTCCCGCATAGACCTCGTAGGAGCCGAAGTTGAGCTTATGAACCGCAAGGATCGTGAGCGCACTCTCCAGCACCTTCTGGCTCCCGTAAAGGATGAATATGATTATGTGCTGATTGACTGCTCTCCATCGTTGGGTGTGATTACAATCAACGCACTCACCGCCTCCGATTCCGTGCTGATTCCAGTTCAGGCCGAATACTTTGCGCTCGAAGGTATCTCCCAGCTCCTCAACACCATCCGCATAATCAAGAGCCGTCTGCGTCCTCAGCTTGAGATCGAAGGATTCCTGCTGACTATGTACGATGCCCGTCTACGCCTGGCAAACCAGATCTACGAGGAGCTGCGCGGTCACTTCGGAAAAATGGTGTTCGACACCGTTATCCCCCGAAACATCCGCCTGTCGGAATCTCCGAGCCACGGTTTGCCCGTAATCCTCTACGACCCCGACTCGCGTGGTGCCATCGCTTACGTGCAGCTCGCCAAGGAGCTCCAGATCCGCAACCGCAAGAAAATTAATAATTAATGATTAGCGAAAGGTGTCCATAAATCCTAACTCCTAATTACTCATTACTAATTCATAAAAGTTTGGCACTAAAAAGAAATGCATTGGGACGCGGACTTGATTCGCTGATCTCGATGAACGACATACGAACCGAAGGTTCTTCGGCAATCTCCGAGATAGATATCGACCGCATTGCCCCTAATCCCGACCAGCCGCGCCGCTCGTTCGACGAAAATTCGTTGGAGGAACTCGCCGTGTCCATCCGTGAATTAGGAGTGGTGCAACCGCTCACGCTCCGCATGGGCGACGATGGCAACTACCAGATCATAGCCGGTGAACGCCGTTGGCGCGCCGCTCGCAAGGCGGGACTGACTTCCGTGCCGGCATACGTGCGCACGGTTTCCGATTCCGAAATGACTGAGATGGCGCTGATTGAAAATATTCAGCGCGAGGATCTCAACGCCATTGAGGTGGCTCTCGGTTTCCGTAAACTCATCGACACTTACAAACTCACTCAGGAACGACTCTCGGAACGCCTCGGCAAGAACCGCGCCACAATCTCCAATCATCTCCGGTTGCTTCGTCTCCCCGCCGAGATTCAGCTTGGCTTGCGCGACCGCAAGCTTGAGATGGGTCACGCCCGCGCTATCCTTTCGGTGGAAGACCCGAAGATACAGCTGAAACTCTACAAACAAGTGGTGAAAGATGGGCTGTCGGTGCGCGCCGTCGAGGAACTTGCCCGTCAGCTTTCTGCCGGAAATGAGGAAACACCCGCTGCTAAGGTCAAAAAAGAGAAATCCGAGGAGATCAAGACTCTGGAGACTAATTTCTCGCACTATTTCTCGGTGCCAGTGAAGGTGGATCGAAAAGCCAACGGCAAAGGCTCCGTTTCCTTTAAATTTTCTTCCGACGACGAACTCTACGAACTGGTTCGCCTTTTCGAGAAAATCAAAGGTTCNAACCAATAATGACCCTGNCGAGGAAATGAGCTTAAAAGAGAAAATGCGTAACGCCCGCGAAATCACAGGTATATCCACCATGGAACGCATGGTGATNCTTACGCTGTGCTTTATTTTTCTCGTCCCTTTCGATTATTTCTCACCGGCTGCCCGCGCTCANGAACGTGCNACGAGAGAACCCCTTGTGCCCCAATCGCTGCCGCAGGATTCCACTGTGAACCTTGATGTGGAGTTGGCGGTGCCGGTTGAGAATGACTCCATCCCCCCGACGGAAGTGGTGGCAGATGATTATCCTTACGGTCTTGACGGCAAAAAGATATTCAACCCTTCACCCACGCGGGCCGTGTGGCTTTCGGCNCTTTGNCCCGGATTAGGACAGATCTATAACCGCCGATTCTGGAAATTACCGATTGTNGTAGGCGGATTCATGGGTCTCGGTTACGCTACATCCTGGAACAACAGTCAGTATCAGGATTATGTGCAGGCTTACCGCGATGCCACAGATTCCGACCCGAACACAAAAAGCTACATGGATTTCTTCCCTCCAACGGTAAACGAGGCNGATCTCGATTCGGAATGGATAAAGCGCACCTTCAAGAGTCGGCGCGACTATTTCCGCCGTAACCGCGATCTTTGCATCATCTGCCTCGTAGGAATGTATCTTATCTGCATGATCGATGCCTATATCGATGCTTCGATGGCGCATTTCGACATATCTCCCGACCTCTCCCTCGATCTGGCTCCGGTGCTGATGCGCCAGCCGAACACTCCCAAGCCGGCCATCGGCCTCAACTGGGCTTTCACTTTCTGACAATAACAACTTCACGCGGCAGGCNCTGCAAGCCACAGCCGCCACAACATATATATAGACTATGAAGAAATTTATATACAACTTACTTCTCATCTGCGCGGCAAGCGGCATTGCATTGCCGGCGATGGCAAAAGAGAACAAGACGGTGCTCGACATTAAGGAGAGCATCTCCGACAGCAACATTGTTTACCCGGAAAGCTTCGAGGCTGACACCCGCAAGATGATGGAAGGTTGGTATATGAAAAATTATATGGCAACCGACGATCGCTATAAGAAGCTGGATGACACCCGCAACGACGACAATACCATCCGCGAACGTCTCGCCAAACTCCCGACCATCATCGAACTCCCGTATAATAAGGTGGTACGTTCATATATAGACCGCTANACCAAGCAGGGACGCGAACAGGTNACAGTACTTCTGGGTCTGAGCCATTATTACCTCCCCATNTTCGAGCAGGCTCTCGAGGAGCGTGGACTTCCTCTTGANCTCAAATACCTTCCGGTAATNGAATCGGGTCTCAATCCGAACGCCGTTTCAAAACATGGTGCAGCCGGCCTGTGGCAGTTCATGCTCGCCACCGCAAAAGGGATGGGAATGGAGGTCAATTCTCTCGTCGACGAGCGTCGCGATCCCTATCTCTCTTCACGCAAAGCGGCTCAATACCTCAGCGATCTTTACGCCACATACAACGACTGGAGCCTTGCAATCGCTGCNTACAACTGCGGACCGGGCGCCGTGAACAAAGCNATCCGNCGCGCCGGCGGAGACCCGAAAAAACACGATTTCTGGTCGATTTACAACTANCTCACTCCCGAGACACGCGGATATGTGCCGATGTTTATCGCCGCAAACTATGTGATGAATTACTATCCGGAACATAACATATCGCCCGTTATCCCTACAAAACCGCTCATCACNGACACGCTTCATATCTCCTCTCCCATCCACTTCAACCAGATATCGGCAGTGCTCGATATCCCTGTTGAGGAATTGCGCGTGCTTAATCCTCAGTTCCGNGCTGATATGATTCCGGCCTCTGCCGACCGCAGCTACACACTCGTGCTCCCCTCGCAGCAGGTTCACGCCTACCTTATGAGTGAGGATGCCATCAAGAATTATGAAGCAGAGAAATATGCTCATCGNCGNTCAGTAGAGCCNGGTGATGCTCCTCTGGCGCAGAACGTGGCGCAAACTGCCGACGNTGCTCCTACCGTATCCGATACTGCCGACAGCGAAGCGATCCCCGTTGCNTCAGCACCTCAGACAAAAGGTGTGCGCACCGTAACCCACAAAGTTAAGCCGGGNGAATCNTTGGCATCGATCGCCTCCACATACGGTGTGACACCNGAAGAGATCAAGAAGGTCAACAGTCTTCGTCGCAACTCNGTNCGCACCGGNCAGCTCCTCCGCATCAACACAGCCACAACTGAAGGCGTTGCNGAAACTCCCGCAGAGGTCAATATGACCCCNGACCGCTCNGAGCAAACATGGCAGGCCTCCGCACCGACTACNACCACATCGGGCAAAAAGTCAGGCAGCAGTCAGGCCAAGACACAGCAGAAGCAGAAACAGGCAGCAGCCACAAGTCATAAGCTCAAGAACGGCGACACGCTCAGCAGCCTTTCGAAGAAATATGGCGTAAGCATCGCCGACATCAAGAAAGCCAACGGCATGACCTCCGACCGTCTGCGTGCCGGCGAGACCCTGAAGATTCCTGCAAANTCCTCTGGCAGCTCCTCAANATCCTCCGGCTCCAAATCCTCNAAGAAATCAAAGAANCGCCGCCGCTGATCCGCTTCCAGANCTAAAATTGAAACTCAAAATCAGCAAAGCTTAATTATAAAATAAAACCCGCAAAAATTAAGCCCTGCNCAAAAAATTAGAACCCTTCTAAAAATAAATTAGAACCTTGCTAAAAATAAAACCCTGCCGAAAAAAAATTTCAGCAGGGTTTTTATTTATNTCCGCTCAGGCGTCGNGCGTGAGAGCTTTAGCTCGAATCAAAAATGAGTGAGAGCTTTAGCCCGAATCAAAGAATGAGTGAGAGCTTTAGCTCGAATCAAGAATGAGTGAGAGCTTTAGCTCGATTAGTGGCAGCAGCCATCGCCGCAGCCGTGATCGCCGCAGCCGTCGCCGCAGGAACCGCCTCCACAGCTTCCGCATCCGCAGCCGCCCTGNGCAGGATGAAGCTCCTCGGGGGTTGCCTCNCGAACCTCATCGACATTTCCGGCAAACGTTACTGTCAAGCCGGCGAAGGGATGATTGAAATCCATCTTGATTTTATCACCAACCTCGATTACCTTGCCGAGNACNCGGAAACCCTCNGCTGTCATCATCGGAAGCTCAGCTCCGACTTTAACCTCCTCTGCCAACTTGCCGTCGCGCATGAAAATCTCCTTGTCAAGTTCAATCACATTCTCAGGGTGACGCTGACCGAAAGCAGCCTCCGGGGGCAAAGTTACCTCGAACTTATCTCCTGCCTTAAGATCCTTAAGNGCAGCNATGAGTCCGGGAACCACTTCCTGTGAAACGCCATATACCATCTCATCCGGCTCACCGTCGGGAGTAGCAAAGAGTTCATTGCCAGTCTCCGCATCAGTCAGTTTGTAAGCATACTTCACAAACATGCCGGGTCCTACTTTTACTTCTTCTTTCATATATTATATTTTTTAGTTTTCTCTTGTTACTTATCACTCCGCCGGAATCTCGTCGGGATNCGGATAATAATTCGGAATCTCAGTAGCGGTATTGCTTTCTGTCTCCACTACCTCCTCCTCTTCNTCCTCAGGATGTTTCAGTTCATATTGCTCCTGAGGCACAAGGATATTGAAATAGAATCCGTCGACAATCTTATCCCGCTTAACCTTATTATTCTCATCGGGNACCACCGTCAGATAATCATATCCNGGCTCGATGAATTTTGCATCCGTGGCCTGATACCCCAACAGCTGCACCATGTCATACTCATGCACAGGATATATAACATACCAGGCATTCTCCTGATCCTCACCCGTTCCGGTGCTCTTGATGGCNCCTAACAGATGCTCCAGGCGATATTCCCATATCTTGGCNCTCATATCCTTGCGNTTCTCCTTGAGNACATGCACAAGAAAAGACATCTGACGCAAATCAAACGGATTGTCAGCCAAAGCCAACTGCGCATACTTACGAATCGTATCTATCTCCTCCTTGGTGTGAGTAGACTTCTGACGCAGATGATCGGTCACTCCCGCATAATCTGAAACGCGATAAGGGTCATAATCCTCCTGAAACATATAGCCGAGATAGAAATANCGATACTCATCATTGGTCATTGTCGTATCGTTACTCTCATATTTCTTCATCAGCTTGGGGAAGAAATAGGGGCTTTGAGGATTCAGAGTGGCTTTGCGGATCTCCTCAAGATTAGGTTTCTCAACCGTAATCTTACGTTTGTTGTTGGCAGGAGCGGCACCCAAAACCGCTACCGCCGAGAGCGACACCACTGCCGAAATGAATATATTTTTTATAAACGATGTTTTCATATTGTAGTCAATGCTATTGCAAGAACAAGGGCTATCCCCGGTTGCATCACTGTGATGGCAGTCGGAAATCCCTTTGCAAGAAGGTAACGGAAGAAATTCCCTGATCCGGGAGAGACGGGCGCACCTTCGGGTGTGCGTGTGTAAAGCAGAAAGCCGCAGAAAGTGCCGGCGATCACACCTGCCACCATTATGGCGTAAAGCAACGACAATGATGTCGAGAAAGTGAAACCCAACAATCCTACTGCCAATCCTGCCACTGCCCCGATAATCATATACACCGTGCCTCGTGTCTGACGGCGCACAGCCTCCGGTTGCAACATCACTATTATCATCACCACCAACGTCATGGCAAACCATCCCATCAGTATCGTGGTGTTGATCGGTAGCAACTGATAGCCATCTTTGTGAGCCACGCTTAGCAGCAACAGTCCGGCATACGACAGCGCCGGAGCAAGCATCTGCCTTCCCCTAAGCGCCACCAAGGCGCCAATCCATAAAAGGACACTCAATATGATCAGGAATATATACATTAGTCTTCAGTTCTCTAATTTCAATTCTAAATTCTCGATTCTTGATTCTTGATTCTCAAATCTAAAATCTAAAATCTAAAATCTCGATTCTAAAATTCTAAATTCTCAATTCTCAATGAGAAGCCTTNGTGTCGGGCGTCGNGCGAGAGAGCTTTAGCTCGAATTCATATTTATAACGCTTCGGATGCATAAAAATATTGCCTCCCGAAAAGGTTTTAACCAAGATTTAGACAACGAANCGAACGAAAGGTTAAAACCCTGCCGCGTTATTTCTTGATCTCCGGATAAGCCACGCGCGAGTGGTAGATTGTNGCGAGGCGCTTCTTAAACGTTGCCTTCACCGTCTCCACATCGCGGAAGCTGATCGGCGACTCTTTGAAAAGACCCTCGTTCTGCTGCGAATCTATGATTTTATCCACCAGCCCGTCGATCGATTCTTTCGTATAATCCGGAAGTGAGCGGGAAGCCGCCTCAACGGCATCTGCCATCATCAATATGGCTGTCTCCTTCGATTGCGGNTTAGGTCCGGGATAAGTAAACTTCGACTTATCCACAACTCCGTCGGGACTCTGGTTNACCGCCGTGTTGTAGAAATAGCGTGCCAGACTCTTCCCGTGATGNTCGGAAATGAAGNTTCTTATCACNTCCGGCAGGTTCTCCTTCGCTGCTATCTGCAATCCTGATGTNACATGGGAGATAATCTTCTGCGCGCTGGTCTCCGGATTAAGACCGGTGTGCGGATTGATGCCATGCTGATTCTCGGTGAAGAAGATCGGGCTGTCAAGTTTCCCTATATCATGATAAAGCGCTCCGGTTCTTACCAGCTGCGTGTCGGCACCAATGGCACGGGCAGCCTCCGAAGCGAGCGTGGAAACCTGCATGGAGTGCTGGAATGTGCCGGGAGCCTCCTCTGCCAAACGGCGCAGGAGCTTGTTATTGATATCGGAAAGCTCCACGAGCGTCACGGTCGAAGTGAAACCGAAAAGTTTNTCNACCACCAATATCATGATATANGCAAACGANAGGATAACGGCATTGATAGCGAAGATACCGATCATNCGCCANGCAAAGTTGGTAAGGTTGCCATCAGAAACCACACACATCACCAGATACGACAGGCAATATGCCAGGAAACTGTAAGCGGCAGTGCGCAATAGCTGAGAACGCTGACTTAGCCTCCGGATACTGAATGCAGCAACCAGTCCGGNCATCATCTCCATGAATATGAACTGATAAGGGAACACCGATACCAGTGCCGAGATGAGCACCGTCACCATCAACGCGAAGATCGCCGTGCGCGAATCNAAGAACACGAGGATCACAACCGGCACCATGGCGTAAGGNACAAAATACATTCCGTTNGGCACATACTCGAACATCATAATCGAGAATAGCACTATGAACGTGATGAACGACATAAGGAATGTCATCTTACGCAGCGAATCATAGAAACGNGAACGGTAAAGCTTCATGAACAGATAAAGGATCAGGAAGCACATAAGTATNTAGATTGCCTGNCCGGCATAGAAATAGCGATGATCGTTTCGGGTGCTCTGCGACTTATCGAGCAGATCCATATAAGTNTTGAGGTTCGTATAGATCTGTGCATCCACGATCTCTCCACGATCCACAATCCTCTGTCCTTTCTTTATAACGCCCAAAGCTCCGTTCACCTGCAGATATTCCTGATTACGGAATTTGCTATCCGCNGCNCTGTCNGTGACCATATTNGGCACGATGCAGATGCTCAGCGCACGGGCAAGTTCACCTTCNAGAGCCTTTCCTCCGTGATGATTTTTATAGACCGAATCGATAAATTCAAACGCACGGGCTGCCGAAAGCATATTCGATGCGTCGAGTGTAGAGACCGTGGCAGCTCCATTCTCCCTTACCATCATCCGCACTCGTCGCGGACGCATATTNCGGACCTGACCATAGACTTTGGTNTCGAGCACCCCACGGTTATATACCAGTTTCAGCAAACCGTCGAGAGTTTGAACATCCTCGGCTGGCGCCACACTTGGTGCTGTGTTTTCAAAACGCTCAATCACATTCTGCTGCACCTTGAGATCCCTTTCCACAAACGGGATAAAATTCTTGTCTATGCTGTCGCGAAGCACCTTGGCGGTCATTGAATCGCGCATGATAGGCATATCCTCTTCGGCNGTCAGCAANGGATATTTCCAAGGCTGACCGAGTTCATAGCTATAAGATTGTTTATCGGTATGAGGCAAAAGAAGCAGAATAATCGCCGTTGCTCCAAGAAGCAACCCGAGCCTTGCCCATTGCAATTTATCGAACGTTCTCACTAAGATATCCTTTTAGCAAATTTAACNCCTTTTACGTTATCGCATAGAGCCTTGCAGACTTTCTCCACTGTCGACGCATTGTCTACCTGCATCGTTATCTCGCAATGGAAGACCTCGTGCTCGGCTGATATGTTCAAACCNCACATATTGATCCCCATCTCTTTGGAAATCACTCCGGTTATCTCTCCTAAGATCCCCTGACGGTCTATGCCGTCAATACTGATTTTGGCAAGGAACGTATCCGACACCCCGCCCCACTTCGTGGCAACCAACCGCGAGCCGAATGAGCTTTTGAGGCGCATGGCATTCGGACAACTGACTTTATGAACCACTACCTCCTCATTCTCATCTACGAAACCGAGTACATCATCACCNGGGAGCGGCTGACAGCAGCTGTCGAAACGGTAATTNGGTTTCGCATCATCNGGATGCAGCACATACACCTCCTTGCGGTTGATCTTCTGGCGTTTCTCTTTATCACTCTCCGTTTCCTCCTTCTTCTGATTCTCGATCTGCAGACGATGATCCTTACGCAGGATGGCGCGCAAACGATTCTGAGCCTTGGCCGAATGACAATACTGCATCCAGTCGGGCTGCGGAGTCTGCGATTCGGAAGTGATGATCTCAACCTGATCGCCCGAATCAAGTTGATAGGACAGCGGCACCAGCCGNTGTGCTATCTTGCCGGCTATGCAGTGCATACCTAACTGCGTGTGAATGGCGAATGCCATATCAAGCACNGTCGCACCTGCCGGAAGTGTGATCAGGTCTCCCTTGGGAGTGAANACATANATCTCCGATGAGAAAAGATTTAACTTGATTGTNTCAAGGAAGTCGATGGCATTGGGNTCCGGATTGGCGAGAATATCCTTGATGGTGTTCATCCATTTATCCAGCTCCGTGTCATCGTCGTGNACTCCGGTCTTGTATTTCCAATGGGCTGCATATCCGAGTTCGGCAATCTCATCCATCTTGCGGCTTCGGATCTGAACCTCAATCCACTTCCCATCCGGACCCATNGCTGTNAGATGCAACGCGCGGTAACCGTTTGCCTTCGGAGTGCTTGTCCAGTCGCGCAGACGCTCCGGATGCACCTTGTGTCCGTCGGAGAAGAAAGTATATATCTCCCAGCAACGAAGACGCTCCAATGCATCGTCATCATTTTCAAAGATNACCCTTACGGCGTAGATGTCATATATCTCCTCGAAAGGTATCTTCTTGGTNTGCATCTTGTTGAAGATGGAGTAGGCACTCTTAACGCGGGCCTTTATCTCATATTTGAANCCGGCGGCATCGAGCTTTGCACGCACCGGCGCCACAAATTTTTCCACTATCTCTTCGCGATGACGCTCACTCTCATTGACTTTGGCAACAATGTCGGCATATTTCTGCGGATGTTCATATTTGAATGCCAGATCCTCAAGCTCATCCTTGATTTTAAAAAGACCGAGCCGATGAGCNAACGGCGCGTAGACATAAAGGGTTTCACCCGCAATCTTATACTGTTTCTCAGGNCGCATTGACCCGAGTGTGCGCATATTGTGCAGNCGGTCNGCCATCTTGATAAGCACCACCCGGATATCGGTCGACATTGAGAGCAGGAGCTTGCGGAANTTCTCCGCCTGAAGCGACGCCTTATCACCGAAGATACCACCGGAAATCTTTGTGAGACCCTCAACGATTGAAGCGATCTTCGGACCGAAATTCGCNTCGATATCCTCCTTGGTGTAATCCGTATCCTCCACCACATCGTGCAGGAATGCCGCACAGATCGAGGTTGATCCGAGACCTAATTCCGAAATCACGATCTTCGCAACCGCGATAGGATGCAAAATATACGGCTCCCCACTGCGGCGGCGAACACCCTTGTGCGCCTCCTTTGCAAAGCGGAAAGCTCGTTCTATGATCTCCACTTTCTTTCGGTGATTGCTGGCAAGATAAGCGTTAAGCACATCCTTGTAAGCCTCCTCAATCATACGGTCCTCCTCTTCGGGCGACATTATCTTATATTCAGCCATAATCGTTGGAATAAATACCTTTTTCGGTCCAAGTTACAAATATAATTAATATTTATAAGTCCAAGAAAATTAATTGCCACTTTTTCATCTTCACCGACAAAAAAATCCCCGCGCATCTCACGATGTGCGAGGATTTTCCTGCCCTCAGGGTCGGCGGGACTCTGCATCCGCAGGACCACAATTGCCGATTATCGGGCAGACGATAGAAATTACTAATGTATATAACCCAAAATTTAGACAATTATGTTTTTCGACTAAGTATATTTTTTTGCAATGTCCCGTAGATGTTGGCATCATCGGTTCATCAACATACTTAAGGCTTAGTTTTTAAGGCCTTATTGAAACATATCTAAGTCATGAAAAAAGTATTTTTGTTGAAGATTGTGTATTTTTATAGTTGTTTATTTTTTATAGTTNTCGGTCGCTATCTTAGCTATNNTAGCTATTCCGGCTATTTAGCTATNTTAGCTANNNTAGCTATTATAGCTACTTCGCCTTCTCCGAATNATTAATTATTAATCATTAATTCNAAAAATGTTGGGAGCAGGTAGCAACCCTGCTTTTGTTGTGTTACATCTCTTAAACGGCANATCCGGCTGCNATATTGCAACCGGATCTGTTAAAATTCAGCTTAAAAATGTTAATAAGTGATAAGTTCNGACGAGACTTATTCGCGATAGGCNGTAAAGCGCAGGGAGGCTGCACGCGCATGCAGGTTGGCCATCTCTATGGCTGCCACTGCGGCTTCCGCTCCCTTATTACCCAACACTCCTCCGGCGCGATCCAATGCCTGCTGCTGATTGTCGACTGTCAGNACACCGAAGATCACGGGTGCTCCACCCATTGAATTCANCCGCGCCGTAGCCTGCGACACAATATCGCAGACATAATCGAAATGCGGTGTGTCGCCACGTATCACACAGCCGATAATGATAATCGCNGAGAGATCGGGCATCGAGCGCAATGCCAGTCCGGCTGCGTTAGCCAGTTCCACTGTGCCGGGAACATCCTCCGAAAAGATATTGGCGTCTGAAACCCCTGCCTTATGAAGCACATCAATCGCACCATCGCGCAGGGCATGNGTCACCTCCGGATTCCATTTCGCAGTGAACACCGCGCATTTGAACTCATTTATATTTCGGATTACGGGGATCTCAAGTTCCGCCCCGTTCGTATTCAATATCGTTGACATTTATTCCTTATTTTTCTTATCCTCTTTCTTTTCCCTCTCCCCCTTCTTTCTCAATTTGGAGATACGGTTCTTTGCCTCCTTCTGAACCTTAAGCATGAACGACTTCCACAAAGGCTCGTTTTCCTCATCGGAGTCGATGATATGNATAAGGGCAAGGATATCCTCTTCNAGCTCGATAGTCTCCAATGCTATGGAATGTGGAAGNACAGCCTCAAGCAGTCGTTTTGCCCGCGGACGCATCGAGCTGACGCGCATCATGATCTTAGCCATCTCTATNGACATCTTCACCTCCTTGCGCGTAACCTTTCCGGCACGCTTCTTNGAAAGCTTGATAGCCTCGGAATAGAATTTCAGTGCGGCGCGGTAGTCNCCNGTGGAGGCAAGNAGTTCTCCNACATTACGCAACGACTCGATCAGACGGTCGGTNGCNGCGCTCACACCNGAATTCACCTTATCNTANAGCACACCGGCGTTCATCTGCTGTTTTACGAGNAGATCCAATGTTTTCTTACGCGAACGCAGAATGCGGGTGGAAAGCTCCATAGCCATTACGTGATACTTNCCAAANCGGTCAGCATCCTCTTTCACCAGACCCTCAAGCACCTTGAAGAGTGTCTCAAGCTCCTTCTCGCTCTGCTTGTAATCCTTAAGTTCAAAATGAATCTCCGACAGATCGAAAAGCAAGCCGATGAGCAACGACCGGAAGTCATGGCTCGAATAGTTTGAAAACTCGCGNAACTCTCGCAAGCCCTCCACAATCCGCTCCATAGCATCCATATAACGGTTCTCTGCCACAAGCTCCTCTGCCGTACGCCGGCAGGTCAGCACCGCATCGACAACTTCATAATCTTTGCTTTTGGGATCTATTGCTTTAAGATCCACGGGTATTTCAATGAACTTCATAGTCTTTTTATATTTATGAGTATCGAACTCTTTATTATTTCTCTACCTCACCCAATTTGCGCGATTTGTGACCCAGATAGCCGCCATGGTGACGTTTNGCATATTCCTCCACACCGAATCCTATCGATTTCATAACCGACACAACCAACACATCGCCCATCACGGTCATCATGGTGGTCGAAGTGGTGGGGGTGAGTCCTAACGGACACACCTCGGGTGCCCCTCCTGTACATAACGCNACATCTCCTGTATGCGCCAGAACACTTTCGGGGTCTCCTGTTATAACGATTATAGGAATTGTCGGGTTCAATATCCGCGCCAGTTCTATCAGCTCAAGTATCTCGCGNGTCTTCCCTGAATTACTGAGCAGAAGCAGCACATCATTTTTCTGAATCACACCTAAATCGCCGTGCTGAGCCTCGGAAGGATGCAGGAACACCGCAGGCGTTCCTGTGGAACTGAATGTGGTGGCTATGTTCATGGCTATCTGNCCGGCTTTACCCATTCCCGANGTTATCAGCTTACCCCCTTTCCCGTTTACACGCTCAACTATTATCTCCACCGCGCGTTCGTAAGCATCGGTCACCGGTATATTCANAACCGCTTTNGCCTCACGCTCAAGAATTGAGCGCATCTCCTCTTTCACATCTATCATTTTTTCATCGATTTTTCGAGAGCAGCCCGCCAGTGGTCAGGCACCGGCATTGATTTCTGGCTCATCGGGTCAAAACATACCATCACAGTCTCGCAAGCCGATTTTATCTGGCCGGTGTTTTTGGTGGCTATCACCTGAAGCACCTTGAAACTCTTCTCGGAGATAGATTCNCAGCGGGTGAACACCTCTATTTCCTCACCGAAAAACGTTGGGTTCACATAACAGCAATCAATNTTCGCTATCACGGTCTCCACCTTCTGCCATTCGATGATGCGCTCGTGAATCTCGCTGAAGAACCAGGCTTTGCCGGTGTCGTAATAGGCAAGATAGACTGTATTGTTCACATGCCCCAACACATCCACATCGCTGAAACGGATCTGCAGGTCATGGCGGTATTTAAAATCGGAGAGAGGGGGAAGGTTATGTGGATTCATATTAAGTAAATCGGATTTCTTTTATAACTTCTTTACCGAGNCGCTCATTCATCAGCTTTATTATCGACGAGCGGCTCATGGTCAGTTCATGGCGCAATGCCGCACCNGGAACGGGTATGCGCATCACCCCGTCGTTGACGGTAGGTNCNCCGCACAGTTTCGCCAGATGATCACCCACGATCGGNCGCCACAATGTTATGGCGCGCATCTCAGCCAGGCGCGCCTCCATGTTGCATTCATGGATCGTCTGACGCAACACATCCCCTATCGATGTCGGCTCTATGCGTCTCATATTTCTATCGCTTTAAACTCACCACCACTCACTTCAAACAAACGGCTCTCACCCTTCAGAGGAGCCACAGTCTCATCGAGATGCTCGCGGTTGGTATCGGTGATGAATATCTGTCCGAATCCGGCATCCGCGCTCACCAGCTCCATTATCCTGCCAACACGCTCCGAGTCGAGTTTATCGAAGATGTCGTCAAGAAGCAGAAGCGGNGTTATTCCNCTACGGGTCTTCAGATAATCGAAGATTGCAAGACGCAACGCCACGGTGTAGGATTTCACCTGCCCCTGACTGCCAAGCCTGCGCATGGAGTAATCGCCCAGACCGGTAGTGATGTCGTCACGATGCACCCCGCGCGAGGTGTAACCCAACGCAAGGTCTTTCTGCCTGTCTTCGCTGAAAATCTCAGCGGGAGTCTGAGTATTCAGCACACTCTTATACCCTATGGAAGCCTTCTCGGCATCGCCCGATATTTTGGAATAGTATCTGGCGAACGGCTCACGGATCTCCTCNACCCATCGCTTGCGCGCTTCATGAATTGCAATTGCGCACTCACCCATCTGGGCTTCAATAGCTTCATAAAGCAGTTCATCGGAGAGTCCGGCGCGGAGCATGCGGTTNCGCGATTCCAACGCTTTGTTATAGCGTATCAGCAGCGAAAGATATGCTCTGTCGGCCTGNGATATTACCATATCCATCAGCTTGCGTCTGACTTCCGCCGCCCCGGTTACGAGATCGCTGTCGGCCGGAGTCACTGTCACCACCGGNAAACGCCCTATGTGATCGGAAATGCGGTCATACTCCTTGCCNTTGCGACGCAGTGTCTTCCCTTTCCCTTTCACAATTCCGCAACTCACCTCCTCGGAGACTTCGTTNTCCATCGAATACTCACCCTTCACCATCAGCATCTCTTCGCCGTGGGTGATGAGCGNGCTCTCCGGAATGGAGCTCATAGGGCGCGACATACTGAGAAAGTATATCGCTTCCAGCAAATTACTTTTCCCCATCCCGTTTTTACCCAGCAAACAGTTCACCCCGGTGCANAAGTCGAGCTTCGCATCGCGTATGTTCTTGAAGTTAACTATGTCGAGATGGGTTATATTCATATCACTCTTTTGTGCCGTAAGCGAGGTCACCGGCATCGCCGAGACCGGGAACAATATAGGAATGGGCGTTGACCTCCTCATCTATGTCNCCGCACCAGAGGGTTGTCTTCTCCTCGGGGAAACAGCTGCACACATAATTCACACTCTTTCTGGAGGCGATTACAGATGCAACATGAATCTTTGCAGGCTCACCCTTGGTGAGAAGCGCGCGGTAAGCGAGTTCCATCGAACTTCCGGTAGCCAACATCGGGTCAACCAGAATCAGCGTCTTACCCTCAAGCGACGGAGAAGCAAGATATTCAACCAAAACATCGAAAGTGTCTCCCTTCTCCTTNTATTTACGATATGCGCTTACGAAAGCATTCTCCGCGCGGTCGAAATAATTCAGGAAACCGTGATGAAACGGAAGTCCGGCACGCAGGATCGTTGCCAACACCACCTGATCGGCAGGCTCGCGGCAAACAGCTGTGCCCAATGGNGTCTGCACCTCNGTCTCCTTGTAATTCAATCGCTTGGAAATTTCGTAAGCCATAATCTCACCGATGCGATCNAGATTGGTTCGGAAACGCAAGGGATCGTTCTGGATGGTCACATCCCTTAGCTCCATCATATAGCGGTTCACCAGACTCGGCGTATCCGCAAAATTTATTACTTCCATATCGTTTTCTGTTTTTCAGTATTCAGTTATATCTGTTTATTATAACGTCACACCATAGCTTGGAGGTCTCGGCAACCAAGCTAATTTTTACTCTTATTTTCGCAAAAGTAATCATTATTTATTAAATTTGCAATCAATATGGAGCAACAATCGGATATTACAACGTTAAAGGAGTGCGGCGTCACCGTCGGCACATTCGACGGCGTTCACCGCGGACACCGCGAAGTGGTGGAGTTTCTTGTTGCCGAAAGCCGTAGACGAGGGTTGANNCCTTTGNTCATAACCTTTGATCCGCACCCGCTTGCGGTCATCGCCCCTCAGCGCGCACCACAATTGCTCGAACACACGAGCGAACGTGTGGACGCACTCNGCTCCTTGGGAGCAGATGTTGTTGTCCTGAAGTTTACNGAGGAATTGAGGCGACANACCGCNGCCCAATGGCTCCGCCGGCTNGCATCNGAGTTNAACGCNAAGATGGTTGTGGCAGGNTTCGACAACACGTTCGGCTCCGACGGCAGAGACATGACATTTGCCGATTACGCCCGCATCGGCGCATCGCAGGGACTCGAAATAATCGAAGCNCCACGCCTACCCGATGTCAGCTCCACNCTTATAAGNCACGCNTTGCTTGAGGGCGACGTGGCAAAAGCGGCAACAATGTTAGGGCATCCGTATGCCATCACCGGCACCGTGACACACGGCAGGGAGTTAGGACGCACCATAGGCACACCCACAGCCAACCTCCTNCCCGACNCCAANCTCCTCATTCCGACGCCGGGTGTATATGCGGCTGATGCCGTAACCGACGGAACACGCAACCGTTCCGTTGTCAATATCGGAGTCGCGCCCACAGTCGGAACGGGACTCCCACTCACCATCGAGGCACATCTCCTCGATTTCAGCGGGAACCTTTACGACTCGGAGCTTCGCCTGGAATTCCTGAAACGCTTGCGTCCGGAACGNCGCTTCGANTCTCTTGGCGAGCTCAAAACNCAAATAGCAGCAGATATCTTATCNGCAAGAAACTTATAACTGAAAAGCAAAAACTTATAACTGAAATAAATATATGAATAAAATTAAATCCGTAGGAATCCTCACATCCGGAGGTGATGCCCCCGGAATGAACGCNGCCATACGCGCCGTGACCCGNGCATCGATNTTCGCCGGCTTCAAGGTCTATGGCATCTATCGTGGCTACAAAGGTCTGATCACCGACGAGATCGAAGAATTCTCCACTCAGAATGTCTCAAACATCATCCAGCGTGGCGGCACAATCCTTAAGACTGCCCGCTGCAAGGAATTTCAGACCGAAGAGGGTCGCCAGTGCGCCTACGACGTCATGAAACGTCGCGGCATCGACGCTCTCGTTGTAATTGGCGGTGACGGCTCACTCACCGGTGCNCGCATCTTCGCCAACGAGTTTTCAATTCCAATCATCGGACTCCCGGGCACAATCGACAATGACCTCTACGGCACCGACACCACTATCGGCTACGACACCGCCCTCAACACCATCATGGAATGTGTCGACAAAATCCGCGACACCGCCACCTCTCACGAGCGTCTATTCTTCATTGAGGTCATGGGTCGCGATGCCGGCTTCCTCGCTCTCAACGGTGCGATAGCTTCAGGTGCAGAGGCTGCCATCATCCCGGAGATCTCAACACAGGTCGACCAGCTTTCGGAACTCATCAAAAACGGCTTCCGCAAATCGAAGAACTCTTCGATTGTGCTTGTTGCCGAGTCACCCATCACCGGCGGTGCCATGGGTCTGGCGCAGCGCGTTAAGGAGGAATATCCCGACTACGATGTTCGCGTCTCCATCCTCGGACACCTCCAGCGCGGTGGATCCCCCACAGCCCACGACCGCATCCTCGCCTCACGCATGGGAGCGGCTGCTGTCGACGCACTCCTCGATGACCAGCGCAACGTTATGATCGGCATCAAGAACGACGAAATCACCTACGTCCCCTTCACCAAAGCCATCAAGAACGACAAGCCCATCAACCGCGACCTCCTTGAGACTCTCCGCCGCCTCTCAATCTAATTACTAATTACTAACTCCTAATTACTAATTAAAGAGAGAGAGGAGGCATTGAAATCTGCGGATTTCAATGCCTCCTCTCTCTTTTTTTGCAGGTTGATTTTCGGGCGTCGGCCGTGAGGGGCTTCAGCCCGAAAATCAGATCATCACTTATTTAACCACAACTTTTACTGTTGCTGAACCGCATCTTACGATATAGATTCCGGCGGGAAGCGCGATTGTCTCGCAATCATCTGCTACCTCTCCGGCAGCCAGAGCGATTCCGGCTGCATCATTCACGCTGTAAGCTGTGCCGGCTGCAAAACCATTTAGCTTGACGGCTCCCTTCACACCGCTGATAGTAGCTACACCGCCACCGATCTCCGACACACCACTGCCATCTGTTGCCCAGATCACATTGGAGCGATCAGACTCTACGAGCTCTTCGTTGATCTTGGAAAGTGTCTTCACATAATATCTAACCGGAACAGATACATCCACACCTTTGTCAACAAATGAAGCATCCTTCACTCCTGAGGCAACAAGTGCATCATCGCGATAGAGATTATAACCCTCGATGGCATAAGCACCGTTGGCAGCCTCATACGCAACATCGTCGATCATGAAACCGAACTGCTCGTAACCGTCATCTCCAACGTGATGGAGAGCGAAATACTTAGCATCGGCAGGAAGCTCGAACTCATATTTAGTCCAACCCTGATTATCGGGACAGATATAACCGTCAGCGAGTGTCTGCTTGAAGTCCTCGGGATTGTTGCCTGTTGTGGAGTATTTAACAAGCACCACTTCGGGGTAATCTGCGTGGCAGATATTCATCCAGAATGAGAACTTAGAACCACCTTTAACCTCCGGAGAGATAAGCCAGTCGTTTGTTTCACCAGACTTGGGCGACATGCAGAGGAGATAATGCTCACCACTGTGTGAAGCTAATGCTCCGTTATTGGTAGACGTAGTGGAGAATACCTGATAAGCCTTCTCGAATCCCTCACCCGGGAAATCAGCCTCGGTGATAGTCCACACTTTGCTGCCGTCAAGGTCAATGTTGCGGAATCCGCGGATATTCTCAGAGTAATCCCAGGGTTCAGCCACCTCGAAATCTTCCGTAAACTTAGGTTCTGACCAAGAGAGATTGATGTTACCACCCTCGCCATAGCTCAATGCGAGGTCATCGACCACAGGCACACGGGCGTTCAGGATTGTAAGCTGCTTCTCAACCTCCGACACGGCAGCCTCCGGCTGACCGGCGATATTGAATTTCACAACGGCGTTACCTTTGTCGTCTGCTTTGGGTGTGAAACCGAACTTGAGAGTCACCTTCTCTCCGGCACCCATACGGGCGGGAGCATTCTCTGCCTGAAGGTCTGCAATCACACCGTTATCGCCAAGCACGCGGAATGTATATTCAGGGAAGGAGGTCTCAGATGTGCCGGCATTCTCGATCTCAACATTGTAAGCGAGAGACTCACCTACAGCACCTCTTGAGGTACCATTCAAACCAACGATTGTCACCATATCGGCGGGGTAGTCAGCCACAGAATATGAATCCATGAGGAAGCACTGGTTGTAACCTACGATCTTGACACGGACCACAAGCTGAACCCAACCCTGATTCTGACATCCTTCGGGGAGCGAGATAAGTTTGTGTTCCCAACCGCTTCCCGATTGAGGAGTGAACTGAGCAAGCTCCTGCATCTCCATAGATGAAGAAGAGGCGAACACTGTGACAAGTTCGGGCGAGAGATTACCGAAGAAGAGACTCAGGTCGAATTTAACATTATTCATACCCTTGGTGGTGAAGCGCGGGAGCAGGAGCTGAGATTCGCCATCCCACATCGCTGCAATCGCATTGCCCGACGCATTTGCAGCATTCTCATCCATATCGACAGGATCCGTAAAGCCCCATGTTGAACGCAGGTATGAGATATGTTCAATTGTGACGGGTTCCTTGAAGTTTACGACATCACCTGTTGTCGGGAAATTCTCTACGAGCGGGAGGTTGTAAAGTGTTCCGAGATGAACAACCACATTTGTAATATCCTCGCAATATCCGACAGCATTCTTGCTTGCAACTGCGAAAGAGTAAGCCTCCTGAGTCGGATCGGTAACAGTAAATGTCCAGCTGCGGTTCTTGCCGATCTCAGCTGCCGGACGCCATTCGCCATTTACATCGCGATATACAGTCACCTCCTGATCTTCCGGACCTGTCCACTCACCATTCTCATTATAAGTCGGTATCTCTACATTCAGGGTAATNGACATATTGTCGTCAGCTACCTTAGATGTCAAGACAGGTGTTGTCGGACGGTAAACACCGCAGTAAACCACAGTCTCTGCCAGCATACCTTCACCCTTATCGGAGCTTGTGGTCACAGTAATGATATTATCACCCTGCACGGTCGGCACCTTGAGTGAAACCTCCTCGCCGGGAGCACCGGTAACACTTGCCTCGCCACCCTCGCAGGTTGCAANAGCCGTGATTACGGTTGAAGCAGGAAGCTCCGAACCGGAAATGCTTACAGCCGGCATCTTGAATGTAAGTGTTGCCTCAAGAACTCCGTCGGCAGCAGCCTTTGAACGCAATTCCGTTACAGCGGCAGGACTGTCGGCAGAAGCCTCAGCTTTGGCAACGCTGAAATTACGTGCNTACAGACGATAATTGCCTAACGGAGAGATGTAGTGGATACCGATATACCANTCTCCGGCTTCCGGCACCTGGAATAAAGCCTCGGACTGCTCGAAATANGGNGTCTTATGCACTGTGGTTGCCTCTTTGATGATAGTGGCGCCTCTTGCCGACGGAGCTTTGCAAAGCGCAACCTCATAAACCTCGTCGCCGGAGAAATAATGACCACCGGTCCACACATCCATGGCTAAACGATAGTGGGCCTTGGCATCCGTGAAATTGATAGCAGGCAGGAACAGCCATTCGTTAGCAATCTCTCCTGTAGAACTTTGCAAAGGATAGAGGCAGTAGAAACCGCCGGTCTGCTCGCTCTGGTCGTCNTAACGCCAGCCTCGCAGCTCATCTTTATTCAATGCGTCTTTAACGATTGTGAACATATCGATCACCTCATCGTCAAGATCTTTCTCNCCNTCATCAACACCAAGATATACCGGAAGGTCNAGAGCNCCCTCGGCATAGAATTTACCGGAAACACCTGCTTCGGAGGTCTTATCACCCGCAATGGCGTAAACCTCGGCGCGGTGTGCTACGGCTCCGGTCTTGGGAATNGTTATGTCAAGAGTTGTCGCGCTGATCGGACTCGGAGTCATCAGCACCTTGTCGACATACACATTATACTTAATGTCACCCGGCACGACATAACCGCCGTTAACGCCNGTTGCGACAGCATCCCAGCTNACATTTGTCTCNGTCAGCTTCACATTGGCNGGGGCTGAGGGGGTGTCGGCTCCGAGACATTTCTCAAACACGAGTGGAGTTCCGAGGATTCTGCCGTCGTCGCCCAACGTATAAGGTGTTACGTAGAATCGGTGAAGACCTTCCTCTCCATTCACGGGAATAGTCACATCACTTCCGGGAGCACCATTGTATGAACCGGCAACCACTGCATCATCCATCTTGACCTCAAGATAGATNTTACCGGAAATTGCCTTGCCATTCTCATATTTTGTAGGGAGGGTGATNGTGAAGCTACCCGTAGTTGCGGGTCCCTCCACATTCCATGATTTCAACTCGGGAGCAGCCGCACCTTCTGAGTTTACATAAGAATCTGAAACGTAAAGGATGCTATACTGCGGATTGCTGNTGATTGTGCCGAGATAAGAGTATCTACCGGACACGGGCAACAGAAGGAAATCAGTGCAGGGGTAGTCATCCTCGTCATAAGAATCCACCGCGATAATGAAACCTTCGTCATTCGGACTGTAGACCATATCGTGAGGATAAGCCTCCATATCCCATGAGAGTGAGTTCACCTGCGCAAACTTCTTCCCTTTGCTGTCGTATTTCTTCAGCAAGCCTGTCTCATCNAACAGATAAAGCGCTTTGTCGGCGGGATTCCATCCCAGATCNAGCCAATCNGTAGGCAAGTTGACCCCAAGATTTGTAAACTTGCGGGTTTTGGGATCGAAAGTCTGAAGGATATGGCTTTTGCCTGTCTTGTCATAAGTGCCGACATACGCAATATCTTCCAACTCATCGTAAGCGGCAAGAACCACNACCTCTTCGAGTGTGTCGAAAATATCGGTGGGGTAAGTTGCTTTTACCGCACCGCTCGCGCGGTCNAGCACATATAATCCGGCATCCATGATTCCGGCATCGCTCGTAGCGTAAGAATAGAAAGCATAAATCTCATCTCCACGCACAAAACCGGCGCGAGGANTCACAGATGTCTGCTGCTGCCACTTGAGTGTNGGCCAGGAGAAATCCACATCATACCAGCCGTAGGTNTGTCCATAAACGCAGTAACCCTGAAGGGAACTGGCTTTGGGCGCAGCTTTGATCTTCGGACGCTCCGATGCGGTGTGTTTACGCGCCGGAACNCCCATTTTCGCAGAAATCTCTCTGAAAGGACCCGATGATGGCATTCTCGTCTCATGACCTTTAAGCAGACCGGGAGCTACCTTAACTCCACGAGGGGCTTCTCTCGAAGGCATCCCCTTTTCCGCACTTCCCTCTCGTGTGAACTGGGCAACNGCCGTCAACGTTCCGGCCGCTACCACCACCCCGATGGAAAGGATTGATAGAAATCTTTTCATATTGAACATTTTATGTTGATTTATTCGCAAAGTATCCGCTAANGATATTAAAATAGCATATTGGATTCAACCTCATTGCACGCCAAAATTAATTCAATTTTGACAATTATGCAACAATTTTCTTAATTTTNTAAAAATTTATTTAAATTTTACCAATATTTTAAATTTAAAATTATATCTTTGCAATCTCATTTNACAATATCATAACATAGCAAAAGAATCAAATCANTTACATAACTATGGACAAAAGATTACTTTTATCAATATCTTTATGCATTGCGAGCATTGGAGCTTCCGCTCAGGTTCAATTCCGCGACGCNGATCTTCTGCGCCTTGGCGAGATGAAGATGGAGAAAAATGCAACACTAAAATTCTCCGGCAACAAAGCCGCNNCNAAAAGNAACAAAGCCGAGGCGATAATCCGCTATGATTCCCAAGAAGCNCTCGACGAAATTCGCGAGAAAGGGGGCGAGATCATCAGCCTTGTCGGCACCCGNACGGCAATCGTCCGCTTCGANCCGAAGAATGCTGTGNCCATAGCCGCTTCAAAGGGTGTTACAGGCGCGCGCCTCTCCACCCTTGTGAAACGCAGCAACAACAAGGCACTTACCTTCTCCAATATCCCCGACGTTCACGATGGCAAAGGACTCCCCTCTCCTTATAAAGGNAAAGGTGTGGTTGTCGGGCTTTTCGATGTAGGNGTAGACCCGAACCATATCAACTTCCGCGGAGCCGACGGCACAACGAGAGTAAGCCGCGTGTGGGAGTATGCNGTGCCGGCATCTGCCGAAGCGGATGTCTACGACACNCCTGCCAANATCTCCACCTTCACATCCGACACACGTCAGGAGAGCCACGGCACACACGTACTCGGAATCATGGGTGGCGCTTTTGTCGANACATACGAGAGCAACGCCCCGGATTATCGCGGTGTAGCACCCGAAGCCGAGTTGGTGATCGGTTGCGGTGACGGCTACAATGTGCAGATTCTCGACGCCCTTGAGCGCATAGGCAAATATGCCAAGGAGCAAGGCAAACCGTGTGTCATCAACCTCTCTTTCGGCGACAACCTCGGACCCCACGACGGATCCGACGAATTCACCGAAGCCATCAACGATATAGCAGAGAAATATGATGCTGTAATCTGCCTGGCGGGAGGTAACGAACGCGACGAACCGATTGCTATCGTAAAGGAACTGACCGANNCGGACCCATACGTAAGGACTCTTACTCTCAANGGCNCAACCGATGGCGACTATCAGACATTCGGTTCCTTGGAGATCTGGACCGAAGATGGNACTCCATTTGAGGTTTCNCTCGANATCATCAGCAAGACGAAACCGAATNATCCCGAATATTCACTCGTGATCCCCGAAGGTAAAGCAGCCTACGTGCAGCAGGGAGACATAATGAAGGAATATTTNAACTCNTCCGATCTNCGCAAGATGAANATCACGACTTCAGGCACACCGTTCCAGACCTATTACGCAAGCAGCTTTATGGGTGGTGTAAGNGGTGTTGATGCTTACAACAAGCGTTACACCGCGCAGCTCAACATGTATCTTGTATCGGCAACTGCCGCATACGGCAACAAATACTTCACACGACTCAATATCAANGGTCAACCCGGCAANAAGATCTTTGTCTATTGCGACGGAACATATATGTCGTTCGGAAACCGCAATATGCCCGGGCTTGAAGTGCCCGACGGATATGGAACCAACAGCAATATGGCTTGCGGTCCGAACACAATCGCNGTGGGNAGTTATGTTACCGCCAACGTAGCCGATTCCGGNTATCCTGACGGCACTATCGGCGACCTGAGTTATTTCTCCTCTTACGGCGAGACCCTCGACGGACGCATTATGCCCGACTTATGCGCACCCGGTCAGGTGATCATCAGCTCACGCAACTCTTACTTNCCCACAAGCGGCTCNATGGTAGANTACTATCCGCTTGAGTATTCCTATTACGACATCAGCAACAAACAGACTTATTACTGGACCTCATGCGCGGGAACTTCGCAGGCNTCNCCCCACATGGCGGGTATCGCGGCACTCTGGCGCGGNGCTGATCCTCAGTTGTCATTTGCCGACATCCGACGCATTGCGAAAGAGACNGCCGCCGCACCCGGATTCAGTTCTGAAGGCTGGGGAAGCGGAAAAGTCGATGCACTTGCCGGCATCAAGTCAATAGTCGANGGGTCATCGGTAGCTGAAATTCTTGACAATGTATCAGAGAGCATAGTGATCGAAGAGCTNGGTGGTGGAGTATATAATGTCTACGCTCCNGGCGAGACAGGGCTTAACGCNTCACTTTATACTCTGCAAGGGGTGGCGGTGCTGAAANCCTCAACCGCTTCCGATTCTCTCACCCTCGACGCGTCGGCTCTATGCAACGGCGTGTATGTGCTGANGGTAGACGGAACACACAGCACACGCACTTTGAAGATCAGAAAGTAAATAAACTAATAAACANCGGTTTTCGCCCCCGTCTATCCATAGACNGAGGGGCGAAAACCCGTTAAAAATTGCATGCTTATGAAATTAAAACAACAACTACTTGCTTCGCTCGCGCTTGCAGCTTTGGCTCCGGCACAAAGTTTTGCAAACCCTGTAGAGTACAAAATTCCTGCTACCCAAGCCGAGTTCGAGGCTCAGTGGCAGATCGTCGCCGGCACGGAAGAAGGCACCTGGGAATGGGTTGACGACACAACNCCCTACGCCCAGACACCACCCTTTGCCTCAAGCNCATCAGACGCGACNGGCAAAACAGGCGCTACACTCGTCTACAANACNCCCATNTCNATGACNNCNGGNGANATNTATTANATAAATGCCAANGTCTGNTCNAANNATTATAATGATGANGANCGNTTCTANATAGTATGGGGNACNGACATCAACAANCTTCAGCCCATNGCNGAAANCTCNNNANNATTTTACANNTACAGAGGAAGNGNTCTGACATNNCCGAACTTCACATATAAACCAACCGACGAAAACTCATCTTCTAAAGTAACTGTNCCNGAGGACGGTTCATACTATATCGGCATCAGAAGCTGGTATGGAAGTGGTTCTTATGCAGACAAAGGTCTGCTCGTTGAAGCAATCAAGGTTAAAAAAGATGTGGATTATCCGAGCAATGCCTCCAATATAACAGTAACTCCTGACAGCAATGGAGATTTAGCAGCCNCCGTGAGCTGGACATGGCCAACAAAGACAAAGAATGGTGCAGCCCTCACATCTGTTTCGGGACACGTATACAGAAGCCTTTCATCTTCTATTAACGATGATTCNGTATTGGTGGCTACCGTAACAGATGGCACACCGGGAGAGACCGGTTCTTGTACTGACAATGATATTCCGGAAGTCGGAGAGTATTATTATATCNTCACTACATTCTCGGAATTAGGAGAGAACAATAATGTTACCTATTCAAATTATAAAAGTGCATACGTTGGACCGGCAACACAATGCCAGCCGATTTTGAATAACTCCAGCAATCCTGTTGTTGCAAAAATGCTTGACGAGAATACAGTGGAAATTACTTTCACTCCCCGAAAGGAGGCGGTTAAAGGTGTGTTGACTGACGAAGATCAGGTATTGCTGAAAGTTACACGNCAGAAAGGGAATGAAGANCCTGTAGTTATTACCGACAATTCACCTATGNNATCACCNTGGCGCGACACATCNCTGACNGANCCCGGNGTNTACACNTACACNCTNTATGTNACNTANAAAGGNAAGGANTCTTCTTCCGNNACNAANCTNTCNGNNATTTTTGCNGGNGGNGCNATGAACGNTCCCCTACTCNGAGACATTTGATGACNCNACNTCAAANGNNGCNTTTACAAGCCTNACAACNTCNTNCTANAACTGGGAATACANCAGCNNNTNNGNNGCAATGTANTNCTCCNGTTACTACTCTTCATACGATTGCGGACTCGTNACNCCTCCNATNAANATGGAGNAAGGNAAGACATACCGNGTTTCNTTCTCTTCNTGGNTNNNTTCNTCAGGCANCAAATCNATGACANTNNTTGCCGGNNANGGNGCANNNTACGATGCNCTNAATGAAATTGANNNAGTTGANAATTACCGGNACNTCNTCNTCAAANCAANCNTTTGAANCATTCTACATGCCGCAAGAATCNGGCATNGGTTACTTCTGNTTCAAAACTANCGGNGGNTCNCCCTACGNNTATTTCGANGATCTNNTGATTGAGGAAAGCGTNCCNGCNCCTGCCGCAGTCACAGATCTCNCATTNACACCCGATGCAACNGGANANAATAAAGCTACCGTTTCATTTACTTTACCCGACAAGACCAATGTNGGCAGCGAGCTTNCATCAATCACAAAAGTGATCGTTTCACGTGTTGACAGCAATGGCGAGAGCACTGAGNTCAANACCTTGGCAGGCGCTGATGTCACACCGGGCAANGCGGTATCTCTGGAAGATAACGTACCGGAAGCCGGCTTGTACTCTTACACCGTGGTTTCCACACTTGGCGATGGAGAATCAAAAGCAGCANCCTGCGAGGCTGCATGGATCGGATATGACATTCCCGTCAGAGCATCAAGCCCCTCTTANCAACTGACCGATGACGGAGTTTCCATTACATGGAATGCTCCGACAGGAACACTCACNAAGCACAACGGATACTGCGATCCCGANAANCTCAAATATCGNCTCTATCGCGTTTCNACACTCGACGANACNAAGCAGCNGGTAGTGGANACNTCCGAACTCTCGTACATCGATGCCGATATCCACAACCAGCCGTGGGGCAAATATCGCTATGGAATCGCTTACCTCAATGGAGATCAGGAGGGTGATATGGCGGAAGCCTACAACGTTATAGCTGCCGGCAAGATTCAGGAGTGGCCCTATCAACCGGACTTCACAGATGAGAACTATGTAGATTCATTTGAAGGTCGTGGCTTCGTTGCAGACAATGGCATAAACTTCAAGAATAAAGGTGACAGCTACGANAATGCCTCTACCATTGCATATCTNCCCCCCTTCCACATCAGCGGAAACGACAAGACGAAATATGCTTTGACGCTGAACGTGTCTCGCTCTAACGNAAGTTATGAAGAGAAGCTTGATATNCTCCTCTGCACAATCTCCACCGGCGAACCGATGAGNCTCCGTGGCGAGGATAAAGTCAGCACAAAAGCGGAGATCCCCGGCGAGAAGAATATTCAGAAACTTAAGACAATCAGCGTTACNGCCACTCCGGAGAATCCTGCCAAGGAGGTAATACCTGTAGAGTTAAGCGANGCNGGTCGCTACCGTATCGCTATCCGCCTTGCCTCTACCGAGAACAAGGGTGTAACCGTACACTCACTCACGATGGCAGCTGACGGTTCAGACAGCGTATCGGAGATTTCGATTGCNGNGAACGGCATNGCCCTTATCAACGGTCAGCTCACATTGCCGGAGAATGCTGCCTCGGTAGCTGTATACGCGCTCGACGGCACACTGCTTCTGTCGGCAAGCTCAGTCGACACCCTCGACCTNACAAACCTCTCAAGCGGTCTCTACATCGTTCGCGTCCTCACCGACGACAACACCACCCTCACCGCCAAGATCCGCAAATAATCCCCTGCGAAGAAACACNCCATAAATAACCCAACAGANACCTCCCGCTGCGATCCCCATTCGCANCGGGAGGTTNTAATCTTANAGGTTAATGTATCAAACCATAAGGAACCATTAAAACTATCTTATACAGTAATATTAGAGTATTGGGNCAATAANTTATTAAAACCATTAAACCTTTCGGTTTATTTGCGTCGGCANCCACGGTCNAAGACCGTGATNGTTTTAATAAAANCAGGATTAATATTTAAANCTNCAACGATGGTTACAAATGGTTATAATNGTTTGATGCTTAACAAAATAAATACTTNNGAAACTTAAATTACCTTAAATGATTATCCTCAAAATTCCCCNAATTACTATATGNATAACATTGTCGCAAAAGATNAACACAGAGGCACGNAGGTACAGAGCNTGNATNACAATGTGTTGATAATAAAGGNAATGGCACGGAGNAATTGCCTGCAATTCTAAAGAGACACAGAGAATTGTCGCCGAATGGCTCTGTGCCTCGANTGATCANGAAGTGATCCTCNGTGCCGTTNATTTTGCNACAATTCTCTGTCACTCTGTGACTCTGTGTCAATAAATCTTAGACTAAAAAACTTTGGGGAGTTTTCGGGATAACCAATTAATTTTGTTCGGATACAAAGATGATAATTTGTCGGATTTTTTACGTAAAAAAACCGACAAAAATTAAAATTCTTTTTTTATTAACNCTAAAANGGTGTTTTAAGTTTGTTCTATCGGATTATTTTGAGTATTGATATTAGTCCTGGAATGTATTATATTTGTAGAAATATTTTTTGTATGAAACAGATGAGGAAAGCCTCCCGGCAAAAGAGTGCGGAATGGGCAAGTGAAGTTTTTGACAAAGCGCCTTATGTGACGGTCAGCATGACGCGGCACGATGGAACGCCATACGGATTGCCGCTTTCATTAGTGAGAAAAGGCGATGATATTTTTTATTTCCACTGTGCCG
>JAAVCU010000026.1 GCA_014802175.1 Bacteroides sp. | reverse complement strand
AGGAAGTTATTTTTGAGATGATTTGAGTGCGGAATGAAGGAGCATAGCGAGCTATGCGACTGAACGACAAGCTCAAAGCATCCAAAAAGAACGAGTTTTATTGTTCAAGTTTTTCTTACTACACATATCGTTTTATTTTTAGAACTTACTTATTAATTATTAAGTCATATTTACTTATTGGATGGATCTTTTTGCCTCGCACTTGCAAAACAAAAGCTCTTACTCGCAAATATAATACTTTTTTTTAACACTCAACCTTTTATTTCTCAATATTATTTTCTACTGATTTAGATAATTACGAAACCCCTCGGCTTGCGCTTTTCCTTTCTCTCTTTCTATCTTGCAGTTAGCTTTGAAAAATATGTTGTACAACATATTTTTCAAACATATTGATTAATTATGGAAATTTTTCCGTAATTGAGCGGAATTTTAGTAATTTTGTCTTAGAGTTTGCTGCCGGGGCGATAAATCTCCCTCAGATCATCTCGAAGAGCAACTCCAAAGCAGAACTTCGATTCATTTCATCTTAATTTTAACAACAATACGCAATGCTGACAACATTAGTGGTTATTTTTATCGTTGGCTATCTTGCCATTGCTCTTGAGCATCCGCTTCGTGTGGACAAGACTGCCTCCGCCTTGCTCTTAGGAATGCTTATGTGGGTGATCTATGCCCTCGGAGCCGAATCGGTGGTGCCGGTGGTTTCGGGTGAACATTTCAGACATTTCCTTGAGTCAAACCCGGCTCTTGCCGACAAATCGTTACATTATCAGGCCCTGCAATATGTATTGAATGTCGACATCATCGAGCAGTTGGGCGACATTATGCAGACCCTCCTATTCCTTATAGGCGCAATGACCATAGTGGAGATGGTGGACGTTCATGGCGGTTTCCGCGTCATCACTGACCGAATCAATACACGCGACAAGAAGAAACTGCTGTGGATCATCAGCTTCGTTACATTCTTCATGTCGGCAATACTCGATAACCTTACCACCACTATTGTTATGCTGATGCTTCTGCGCAAGCTGATAACACAGAAGGAGGAGCGTTGGCTTTATGCCGGCATGATAGTGATTGCCGCAAACAGTGGCGGCGCCTGGAGCCCTATCGGCGATGTGACCACCATCATGCTCTGGGTGAGCGGAAATATCTCCGCCCCTGCCCTTCTCTCTTACGTATTGCTCCCTTCACTTGTATCGATGCTTGTGCCGCTTTGCATCATCAGCAGCAAACTCACAGGCGACCTGCCTCCGCGCGACACCGTGATTGAGAAAAACTCCTTCATCACTGCCCGCCAGCGAGCCACAATGTTCTACCTCGGTGTGGGGGGACTTATATTCGTGCCTGTATTCAAATCTGTGACTCACCTTCCACCTTTTGTTGGAATGCTTTTCGTGCTCGGCGCCCTTTGGGTGTTCACTGAGATCTTCTATAATTCGCAGATGCTCGAACAGGCAAAGGAGCTGAGATTGCCGAAGGTGATTTCGCGCGTAGACATGCCTTCAATTCTCTTCTTCCTCGGAATCCTGATGGCTGTGGCGGTGCTTCAATGCACAGGCATATTGTCGGACGTCGCATCATTCCTTGACGAAAAAATACACAATGTCTACTGGATCGGACTCATTTTGGGTGTACTTTCTGCAATCGTAGACAATGTTCCGTTAGTTGCCGGCGTTATGGGTATGTACCCCGTTGCCGATCCGGCCGCCACAGGCTATGCCGCCAACTTCGTTATCGACGGCACATTCTGGGAGCTCATGTCTTACTGCGCAGGTGTCGGAGGCTCCATCCTCATCATCGGTTCCGCCGCCGGCGTGATCGTGATGGGACTGGAAAAGATCAGCTTCGGATGGTATCTTAAGAAATTCTCATGGGTCGCACTCCTCGGTTACCTCTCGGGAGCCGCGGTTTACTCCCTCGAGAAATTAATATTCTAAGATATTATTGAAAAAGGAGCATACTGATTTATGATTATTGGCTACGACGGCAAAAGAGCCGTTTCAAATATGACCGGTCTCGGGAACTATTCCCGACTTGTTATCGAGCGCGTGGCATTAGCCGAGCCTCTCGACAAGCTGCTTATCTATACCCCTAAGCTTCGCGAGAACCCTCGCCTCGCACCGATTCGCTCGCTCCACAATGTGGAGTTCCGCCTCCCGCCGCCTCAAGGTTTCCAGGGGAGTCTCTGGAGATCGTTCGGCATCAGCAACAACCTCCGGGCCGACAAGGTGGATATATATCACGGACTGAGCAACGAACTGCCGCTGAACATCAGCAAAAGCGGTGTGCCTTCGATCGTAACGATGCACGATGTCATATACCGCACTATGCCGGAATGCTACAAACCCCTTGACCGCAAGATATATGATTTCAAATACGGCAGAGCCTGCCGAAATGCAGATCGCATCATAGCCGTCAGCGAATGCACCAAACGCGATGTCGTCCGGTTTTATGGCGTAGACCCCGACAAGATCGACGTCATATATCAGGGGTGCGACGAATCGTTCCGGCGTCAGCGCTCGCCGGAGGAGATCGCCGAGCTGCGCCAACGCCTCAATCTGCCGGAAAGGTTTATACTGCAGGTCGGCACTATCGAGAAACGCAAGAACCTTGAGCAAACCGTGCGCGCGCTCTCCACGCTTAACCCCAAGATCGAGTTGGTGGTGGTGGGTCGCGATCACCACGGCTATAAGAAACGTGTTGATTCAATTGCCGAGGAACTGGGGGTAACAAACCGCATACATTACTATTCCGGTCTTGATTTCAAGGATCTCCCCACTCTTAATCAGGCTGCGGATGTGATAGCATATCCCTCGCGCTACGAAGGATTCGGCATACCGGTGCTCGAAGGGCTGGAGAGTTTGCGTCCGGTGGTGGCAGCCACAGGCTCCTGCCTCGAAGAAGCCGGAGGGCCCGACACACTCTATGTGGATCCGGACTCTCCCGCCGACTTGGCAAGCGCATTCAATGCACTCATCTTCGGAGGTAGAGAAGTGGTGGATATGGTCAAAGCCGGCAAAGAATATGCACGCCGATTCGACACCGACACCATGGCAGGCCACCTCCTCAACTCCTACGCTCGCGCCATCGAAGCCTTTCATTCGCGATAATTTTAGAGCGAGGGAAAGCTAAACGATAAATTTTATTCGATTTCATTTGCATAAATGAAAAAAAAGTCCTAACTTTGCATCGCAAAAGCACCAAAGGGTGCAAGCGCATACATATTGGAGAGATGGCAGAGTGGTCGATTGCGGCGGTCTTGAAAACCGTTGAGGGTCACACCTCCGGGGGTTCGAATCCCTCTCTCTCCGCTTCCGAAAAAGACCTGTCTTAACGTCAGGTCTTTTTTCGATATTGACAACCAATACGTCTCCATGTTATTCTATGCCGGGACATGTAGTTAAATTTTGAAACTTACTTTTTTAATCAGATGAAAAAATTCAGAAATTATCTGCCAGTCGCCTTTGCTGCAATGGCATTAATCGCAACATCCTGCGATGACAAGAATGATCCTACGCCGGAACCCGGACAGGAATCCGAAAGCGCCACAGTTAATCCTTCACAGGTGTTTACCCAGGGAGTTCCCACTCAGGTTGGCGACTATGTAATTACCACCGATGCATCCGGGAGAGTAACCAAGATTGTGAACGATGACGAAATAACCACTTTTGATTATAATCCTAAAGCTACACGCGCAGTGTCCGTTCCTGCGGATTACGACATGACCATGAATGTGGAATGGGGCAATGATGAAGACGGTGTTGACTTCTATATCAAGCTCAATAAACAGGGATTCATCGAATACGCTTACGAAATAGATGAGGATAAGCTCGATGGCGACACTGCGGAAGAGTGGTGGTTCACCTATAATGAGATAGGTCAGCTGATCCAGATGAAGCGCACCGAGGGCGATAACGAGATCACCGATATCACATACAACGATAACGGCGACATCGTATCCGTTAAGGTTTCTGACGATGATGCTCCAAAAGGCAAAACGAATAGCACTGTCTCGTACACTTCAGAGCAGTATCCTTTAGGCATCGCCAACAAGAGCGGAATCATGCTTTACGACCAGACATTTCTCATTGACATGGATGAAATGGCACCCGCATTCTACGCCGGCTTGTTAGGTAAAGCTACCACCCAGCTCCCCATGTCGGCCATTGGAACCAACACTGAAGGTTACGTTGACAGTTATAAATTCGTATGGACACTGAACGAACAGGGAATGCCAATACGCTTTGACTCTTCAAACACCTTTACTTCTCCTTGGACAGGTGAAACCTCCACAAACACCGACGAACCCATCTTCTTCAAGTGGTAATGATTCATTGAGACAGGGAAACTGACTCAAAACCAATAAAAACAAAACTTAAGGCCTCATATCATCAACTTGTCCTCCGCGACATCAATGATATGAGGCCTTAATTATATCCTCTAATGCGACTCAGCATAGATGCAACCCGGACATCGCATCTATCTTCACCTGTCAAACTCCACCCCGTCCTAAATGGAGACTCCGGCTTACGCGATAATCATTTTCTTATAGAAACCTATGCATCGCAATAAAAGCTCGCATGATTCGGATATTCACCTCAATTGCAGTCTTAGAGCGTAGCACACTACTCAGCATGGCAACTCCATTCTCAGTAAAGGCATAAGGCTGATACTTTATATAGTGCCCCTGCTTCAAGGTCGCAATTTGCGACCTTGAACTGCTTTTCTTTCAAACCGGAATCAGTCGGTGGAGGCATCGCGACGGAAGTAGCGTTTGAGCCGCGATAGACCTTTGGCACCCAGTATGGTGAGGCCACCGTATTGTGCTGTCTTTGCCAAACCAAAGAAGATAACCCATAGTGCTCCTTTCAGTGCCGCTGAGATTGGCAATGCCATCTGAGCGAAAGAGATTACATAGAAAGGCACACACGACAACAGCACAATCACTCCAGTGCGGAACGAAAGAGATCCAAGCCATCCTTTAACCCTCCTCCCTGCCTTCACTAAATATTCCTTCATCATTTTAATTCCCGCATCTTTATGAATCTAAGTAAGCTATGAATTCATCGGCTGTCATTATCTCCATTTTGGAGAATGCAGTAAGTTTCTTTCCCAAATCTTTGAAAGATGCTCCTACATGATAGACGGTATCATCTATGATAAGGAAGCGATCATGAGCCCTACGGAATGCCCTCACTTCAATCGGAGCGTATTGAGCATTATGACGCTCCAGATCCTGACGCAGTGCCCTGCTTATGGAAGGAGTAAAGATTGTGGCCGATACACCTGCGGCTCGCTTATCAAGCTGACGAAATACTGAATCATCTATATAATTATCCACAATGATAATACGGTTCGTGGCACTGCGTATAAGATCGCACATAAGGGTATAGGCATCGAATATCTGCCCGTCGAAGATGATTGCTTCTTTCGGAGGAAGTGATGTCCGAACAAACAAATCCATTCGATTGCTCAGTTCCTTTATCTGTTGATCATGCTCTGAAAGGCGGTGATCGATCCGGTTTTCCATATGCATCAAACGCTGATTGACGCTGTAACCCCTCAACAGATATTCCTTCAATACCTTATTCGCCCATTGACGGAATAATGTTGCGTTCTTGCTGTTTACTCTGTATCCTACCGACAATATCGCATCAAGGTTATAATATTTCGTGGTGTAGCGTTGGGTGCCCTCGTTACCCATATGTTCCAAAATGGAACATGTGCTATCCTCTTTCAATTCACCTGATTTATAGATATTAGCAAGGTGCTTTGTTATAGCAGGACGTTTAGTGCCAAACAGATCTGCTATCTGCTGCTGTGTCAACCAAACAGTCTCATTCTCCAAACGGACTTCAAGCTTTACTGTTGAATCCGGCTGGTAGAGTATTATTTCATTGTCTTGCGATGATGGCGCAAGTGGCATTGGTGTATTCTCATTCATACCTACAAAGTTAACCAATTTTTCATATTCTCACCTCTACACGCAGAAAATAAGGCAAATTTATAACAGAGAAGTTCACTATATATGATTATCCAATAATCCCAGATATCCATAAATGTAGGTTCCAAACAATTTAATATTAATTATTTTTTTNTANTTTTACCATTGCTCTCCTTAAATTTTGAAACACATAGTACGATAATATCTTTTATTATGAAAAAATGGCTTGTATTTCTCCTTGGTATAATATCTGGGATTGTATTAACATTAGCATTTGCACTTTTTATCAACTGGTCTAATGATTCCGAGATTGGACTTGAAATATTCGAGGAACCCGGAGAAAATATGGGTTACTCTTCCTTCACCATTTTCCAAGTCTTAGAGTCAGGAGCGGCATTAGCCAAAGCTGACAGCTCTTTCGACTCAATCGTTCTTATCATACCTGATAAGACGCAACAATTTTATGACAATCAAGAAATAATCCTAAGAAATGATCAATGCGCTCAACGGGTGGGAACCTATAGATACAGCACACGATTAGAGTCCGGCAGAACAGTTCCAGCTATTAAAATCATTGAATGTAAAGAATCTCAAAATTTAATTGACAATGATACAGTTACCAACAAATACAATTCCGGTAAAATAATATTTGACAAACCTGGAGACATTGTTAGCCGAAAGAATTTTGAAGTTCAAAAAGTTCTAGACTCAGGCGATGCTATTGCCTTGGAAATTTCACAGATCATTATGGGAAACGTAGTTACATCCGATTTGGAAGTCCTGATATTGGCACAAGAAGGTAGTAATTTCTATAATAATCAAGTAGTAAAAGCACCTCAAGGGAAAAGTGCAAGACAAATCGGGAATTATAAATATCAAGAATACGGCCAAACAAAAGTAATACCCATAATTGCATACAAATAAACTGAGTGATAAATGGGACTTATTGTTATAATCTTTCTTATTTGCGTAATATTTGCTGCTATTTATAGTAGTCATGCCAAACGAAAAGAGCAGGCACTCATAGAGCAAGTTACATCCCCCTATCGTGGAGAATCGTCGGAACGTAATGTGATACTGGAACTCTTAAAAATGGGTATTAATCCGAAAGCCATATTTCACGACCTATATATTCAAAAACCGAATGGAGAATATACCCAAGTAGATATAGCCGTTGCTACCAAGGTAGGTATTATTGTATTCGAGGTCAAGGATTATAGTGGTTGGATTTTCGGCAACGAACATCAGAAATATTGGACACAAGTTTTGGCATATGGTCGTGTAAAGCATCGTTTCTATAATCCAATTGCGCAGAATGCCGGACATATACACACCATCAGAAAATGTCTACCACAAAATCCCGGAATTCCAATTTATTCTGTTATTGTATTCTTCGGAAACTGCGTATTGAAGGATGTTACCTATGATACAAAAAACACCTTCATTATCCATCCCGGCAATATCATGAATTTAGTATCAAATATTTTGACTCATCCAGATGCCAATTACGGAAATAAATACGAAATAATGGATCTTTTCACAAAGGCCGCACAGAATGGTAATGATCCAATCATCGTTTCTTCGCAAATTAACTCTGCCGAATATTATGGCATGTATAAGCCCCAATCAACATACCGAAATTCTTTTACACCTTCGTACCATTTTCGTTTTCGCATATTTCGACGTAGAAAGAAATTCTGGTAACCCTTGAGATATACTTAAATCACAGTGTATTTGAATAAAAAAGGAAAGTTAACTATCCCGAAAACTCCCCTAAGTTTTCTTAGTTTAAAATTTATTGCGCAGAGGCAAAGGAACAGAGAATTATCGCCAAATTAAAGACGCTGAGGATCACTTAGTTTGTAGAGTCTTGAGGATAATAATTAAAGAAATAATACAAACTTATAGGCCAGAACCTGCGTATTTATGAATCTAAGTAAGCTATGAATTCATCGGCCGTCATTATCTCCATTTTTGAGAATGCAGTAAGTTTCTTTCCCAAATCTTTGAAAGATGCTCCTACATGATAGACAGTATCATCTATGATAAGGAAGCGATCATGAGCCCTACGGAATGTCCTCACTTCAACCGGAGCGTATTGAGCATTATGACGCTCCAGATCCTGACGCAGTACCCTGCTTATGGAAGGAGTAAAGATAGTGGCCGACACGCCTGCTGCTCGCTTGTCAAGCTGACGAAACACTGAATCATCGATATAGTTATCCACAATGATGATACGGCTCGTGGCACTGCGTATAAGATCGCACATAAGGGTATAGGCATCGAATATCTGCCCGTCGAAGATGATTGCTTCTTTCGGGGGAAGTGATGTATGGAGAATAAAATCAATTCTTTCCTCTGTTTTTGCCATTCGATATTCCAAACGTTCAAATCGCTGGGAAATAGCATACCCTTTCATTAGATAATCCTTGATGACTTTATTCGCCCATTGACGGAACTGCGTGCCTCTCAGAGATTTTACTCTATACCCAACAGAGATGATGACGTCAAGGTTATAATATTTGGTCTTATATTTCTTTCCATCAGAAGCAGTTGTCAAGGATTCCTTGACAACTGAATTGCTATCGAGTTCACCTTCTTTAAAGATATTGTTAACATGAAGACTAATATTCTGTTTAGAAGTTTGGAATAATTCTGTCATCTGCTGCTGTGTTAACCAAACAGTCTCATTCTCCAGACGGACTTCAAGCTTTACTGTTGAATCCGGCTGGTAGAGTATTATTTCATTGTCTTGCGATGACGACGCGAGTGGTATTGCTGTATTCTCATTCATACCTGCAAAGTTAACCAATTTTTCATATTCTCACCTCTACACGCAGAAAATAAGGCAAATTTATAACAGAGAAGCTCCCTCTCCGNGCNGATGCNCGGAAAGGGAGCTGATAATATCTGATGACGCAGTGTTATCTCTTGCGGTAGCCGCATTTGTGACACACGCCATTCTCGTCCAGCGCGATGCCGCAAAGCGGACANCGNTCGATGTCGTTATGTGTCTCGAAATCCATTGATGCTGCATTCACACCGCTTGTGAATGAGATCTTCGCGATATTGAGTTTGTCTTTCAGCAGATCGTATACAATCTTTATCATACCCTCCACTGTCATTGTCTCTTTCGTAACCACAATTCGCGCATCGGGATACGCCGTGGCAAGTTCTGTCTTGAAGGCCTCCCCTTTCATTGTGTTTTGAGGATGACCGTGGAGAATACCCTGCTGTTCGTAGACACCAAGAATTGCCGGCAGCAGCGGATCATCCTCCCTTAGAACCAGCGCATGGTCAAAGTTCTGCAACACAGCCCATGCGGTTTTCCTTATCTCATTGCATGGGAAGACCATGTTTACACCTTCATTTACGGTATCTTCCACTTCGATGGTCATAATTCCTGTGTGGCCGTGAAGGTACTGTGCCTCACCTTTGAATCCGTAGAAACGGTGGGCATACTGAAGATCAAATGTAGTAATACTTCTCATACGATTTTACGATTTTTATAAATTAGCGATTTTCATAGTTAACAACATAACGCNGCCTGCAGCCTATTTGTTCATCCGTCCCTGCTGAAATATTATCCCTTTATTTTGTCAATTAGGAGATTCTGCGTAATTTTGCAGACACGAAGTTGTTTAAACAACTTCTACTCGCATTGGAGTCCATCCACTTCAGACCTTACTTATGACTATCACCGACATTAAGAAACTTTTTAAACGTGGAGAGAACTCCAACGTACAATTCAAATTACCATATATTATTTGCATCTTTGCGTTGCTCTTCGTCTCAGCACCTTTTGCCCAGGGGCAGATCATCAAGAAAGCCGGAGAAATTATGCGAAATGCTATTGAAGGGAACACCGTCGATTCCGCTAATGCCGAAGAAAATCTCCCCATAGAGGAACGTATACGNCTGGATTCCATACGCCTGTATGAAATGAACCTTCGCTTGCAGGAAATGAAACTCAAGGAGACCATGCTTCAGGCGGAACTCAGCAACGCTCAGAGCCGCAATCATATTTCCGATTCAATAAGACGTGCGCGCCAGTTACACCTTATCGACTCGCTGCGCCCGCTGACCCGGGGCGTNCCGGTGGTGGTGGAAACCGACACCATGTTCATGCTGTTTGTCTCGATGGGTGGTCGAACACCGCATGATCGCGCCGAGACTATTGCCGAAACTATCCTGCGGATCGGCAAGGACCGCCGTCTCTCGCGCGATAGTGTCCATACACTCGACAATGAGAANTACATNGACATAATGTATGGCGACAAAGTGATCATGAGTGTCACCGAGCAAGACGCCCTATGGGAGGGGAAAACCACCGAGGAACTCGCCGATGAATATGCACCGCTGCTGGCTGCCAAGATACAATATCTTAGAAATGAGAACAGTTTATGGGTTCTGGCNAGACGCTCNGCACTTTTCGTTCTCGTAATAATCATTCAATATNTCATTTTCAAACTGATCAACTGGATGTTCCGCAGGCTGCGCCGACGCATAATCCGCTTCAAACAGCAGAAGATGAAAGCTCTGGTGGTCCGCAACTACGAAGTCCTCAACACCTCACGGCTCACCCGCGTGCTGATTTTCGCAAGCAACATCCTGAGATATTTCCTGCTTCTCACCGTACTGCTCTTCACAATACCCATTCTCTTCTCCATTTTCCCGCAGACCGAAAATCTCGCAATGAAGATTTTCTATTACATCTTTGATCCGATACGGATGGTGGTCAAGTCAGTGGTGGAATATATCCCCAATCTTTTTATAATTCTGGTGATATGGTATTGTGTAAGATATATCGTAAAAGGATTCAATTATCTCTCTCGTGAGATCGAAAGTGAAAAATTGAAGATCTCCGGTTTTTATCCGGAGTGGGCACAACCCACCTTCAATATCATACGGTTCCTGCTGTATGCCTTTATGATTGCCATGATTTATCCCTATCTTCCGGGAGCGAGGTCAGGGGTGTTTCAAGGTATTTCGGTATTCGTAGGATTGATCGTATCTCTTGGATCAAGCACGGTTATCGCCAACTTCATCGCCGGTTTTGTGATCACATATATGCGACCTTTCAAAAATGGTGATTTCATAAAGGTAAAAGACACCATGGGCACCGTAATCGAAAAGAATCCCTTTGTGACGCGCCTGCGCACCATCAAGAATGAAGTGGTCACCATCCCCAACTCTTTCATCATGTCTTCCGACACGATGAACTATAGCGCTTCCGCACGCCGTTACGGACTCATCATCCACTCGGTCATGACCATGGGATACGATGTGCCTTGGAGAAAGGTACACGAGCTCCTTATCAAAGCGGCACTCAAGACAGAAGGTGTGCTCCAGCAACCGGAACCTTTTGTTCTGGAGCTTGATCTGAACGACAACTACATGTGTTACCAGATCAATGCCTACATAAAAGACGCTGCCGATATGCCTCAGATTACCTCCTCACTGTTAGAAAACATTCAGGACCTCTTCCACGATGCGGAGATCGACCTTGTCGCTCCTCACTTCTTTGCCCGACGCGAAGGTGAATTCCCCAAAGACCGCACGAAATTCCGCCGCCTCCACTCACTCGACTAAGAGCCCATGAAAAGCAATTCAGAGAGTTTGAAAAATCGCTATTTTGTTATTCGCGAGATTCTGTGTAACTTTGTGGAACGGCAACAGAGTTATTTTGAATATGAAGTTTCGGAGTGAATATACAGCGGAAGAGGCAGGGGTGAAACTTAATCCTGCAAAGGGGGTGCTGTTGGTGGGCTCATGCTTCGCCGACAATATCTCGCAACGTATGCAGTCGTGTGGCTGGGATGCGCAAAACCCTTTCGGCGTGCTTTTCAACCCCCTCTCCATAGCGCAGGCAATCAACCTTGCACTGCAATCGGATGCCGATGCCGCAGATGAGATCCGCAAATCGATCTTCGAAAGCCCGGAAGCTTTTCACTCCTGGCTGTTCTCCTCCAAGAAATCGGGAAACTCCATGGCAATTGCTCAGAAGAATATATCTGATGCCTTGACCACGTTTCGCGACACTCTCCCCCAATGCGAGGCACTTTTCGTGACATTCGGCACCGCATGGTGCTATTTCCTCGCAGAGAATCCGGAATACGTGGTTGCTAACTGCCATAAGCAACCGCAACAAATCTTCACGCGGCGTCGTATCTCTATCGAGGAGATTACGACATCGTGGCAACCTCTGCTTGAAGCCCTGCACGCGAAAAATCCACAGATGAGAGTGATTTTTACCGTCAGTCCGGTGCGTCACCTGAAAGATGGTTTTGCCGGAAACGCCCGCTCCAAGGCCACATTGCTGTTAGCTGTAGAGCAACTGTGTGAGCATAATGAGTTCTGCCAATATTTCCCGGCATACGAGATAGTCAACGATGATTTGCGCGATTATCGGTTCTATGCCGACGACCTCGTGCATCCCTCCACACAAGCCGTGGAATATATCTGGGAGAAGTTTCTTGACACCTATGTCGACACTCACAATCGCGAACTGCTCCGCATCGGCGAAAAGAACATCCGCAGATCAAACCATAAACCAATTATAAAGTAAACAACCACACATCATGAATTTCAAGAAAACTTTACTGACAATTATCTGCATGGGATCGTTCGCCATTGCGAACTGCGCGGAGACCGAGATTCCCAAGTTTGAAATAAGCTACGGCGACACTGTACGCACTTACGCCATGTATGTTCCCGAAGATCTTAAACCGGGAGCACCATTAGTGGTCTACACGCATGGTTACGGTTCCAAGACCCGCTGGGTGAAGGCTCTCAACGCTACAGCCAAACGCGAAGGCTTCGCCGTGTGCTATCCCGACGGCGCTCCGGATTCACGCGGCAAGGATGGATGGAAAGTAGGATACCCTCCGCAGGAATCAATGAATATAGACGAAGCTGACTTCTTCACCAAACTCAAAGAGGAGGTATGCTCACGCTTCAACCTAAGTCGCGAAAACTCATTCATGACCGGAATGTCGAACGGGGGCGACCTCTGTTATCAATTGGCATTCACCGCTCCGGGGCTTTTCCGCGCCTATGCGTCAGTGGCAGGCCTGCTGTTTGAATGCACATATCTCAACTATCCGCTTCCTCAGCCCGTTCCCTTCATGGAGATCCACGGCGACGCCGACAAGACCTCGATGTGGGAGGGAGACCACAACAACACCGGAGGCTGGGGTGCATACATACCCGTGCCGTTAGCTGTCAGCACCATGGCCACTGCCAACCGTTGCTGCTCGATGCGTACCGAGACTCGCCCCACACTCGCCGACTCCACGCGCGTAATCACCCGCACCATCTATTCAGACGCACCTACTGGTTATGATGTAGAGGTGCTACGTGTGCAGGGAGGCAAGCATTCCTGGCACGCAAAAGATGTCGGCACCCACGACGTAGTGTGGGAGTTCTTTTCAAGGTATCTTGCAAAGTAGACGAGTTTTTATTAATTTTGCATCTCATTGGGATTTTTGCAACTGCTGGAATCTGAATAACAAGATATGCAACCTATCATAGAGAAAATAGACCCGGCCCTCATAGAAGCCGAGCTGACACCCGATCGCCTTTTGCGTCACACCAACAAAGGTGACAACGAAATCTACGTCGTGGATGCGTTCAACGCACCTAACACCATGCGCGAGATCGGGCGTCTTCGCGAAATCGCCTTCCGCGAAGCCGGCGGGGGCACCGGCCTGGAGTGCGACATCGACGAATTCGACACAATGGAGTGCCCATGCCGGCAGATGATAGTGTGGAATCCCGCTGAGCGCGAGATCATAGGCGGCTATCGCTTCATCTTAGGTAAAGATGTGGTGGTCAGCAACGGCGTGCCCAATATAGCCACGGCACACATGTTCCGTTTCTCAGATCAATTCCTTAACAAATATCTTCCGGAAACAATCGAACTCGGTCGCTCATTCGTATCGCTCGAATACCAATCCACAAAAGCGGGAGCAAAGGCCCTTTACGCCCTCGATAACCTCTGGGACGGCTTAGGCGCCCTCACCGTGATACACCCCGAGATCAAATACCTTTTCGGTAAAGTCACCATGTATCCGAGCTACAACCGCGAATGCCGCGACATGATCCTCGGTTTCATGCACAAGCATTTCCCAGATCCCGACCAACTGGTAGTGCCCATCGAGGCGTTGCCTACCACCGCGGAATCCCCCGAAATCCAGAACCGATTCACCGGCTCGGATTATAAAGAAGACTTCAAGATCCTGAACTATTTCATTCGCGAGCACAACCTCCGCATCCCTCCGCTTGTTAATTCATATATGGCACTGTCGCCGACCATGAGAGTGTTCGGCACAGCTATCAACCGCGAATTCGGAGATGTTGAGGAAACAGGAATATTCCTGAAGATTTCCGATATATTTGAGGAGAAGAAACTTCGCCACATCGGCACCTACACCGAAGGAGAGGGAGCCACCATACCAAAATATACACACATCACTTAAGCAGATTTCCGATGAAACTGACAATCCTTATGCTTGGAGGCTCACGTAGGGTCTCGATGGCAAAATTACTCAAAGAGAGTGGCAAACGGTTAGGCTACGATGTAGAGATCGTGGCATACGAACTTGAAACCCGCGTGCCGATAGCTCTCGAAGGAGAAGTTCTCCACGGAATGAAGTTCTCCGACCCCCATGTGGTCGACGACATTGCCCGCATCGTCAAGGAAAAGGATGTCAGAATCATACTCCCTTTCATAAACTCGGCAATCGAGATAGCTTCGCTCTGCAAAGAGAGATTCAAGGATGTGTTTGTGCCGGTGGCTGACTTCGCCACTACATCNCGNATGTTCGACAAATCAGAGGCNGCACGCCTGTTCAAGGAAGCCGGATTCCCGATTCCCCGCACNTACACAGTGATCGACAACGAGATGCCNGCCATTGTCAAACCNCGCAAAGGNGGCTCCTCGCGCGGCATAAAGATCTTCCATGACGTCGAAGACCTGATGCTGCTGCAAGATCTCGACAAATACGTAATTCAGGAATATATTGAGCACAACAGGGAATATTCCGTGGATTGCTACATCAGNGCTTCGGGCGAGATCCTTGCCACTGTGCCGCGCGAACGTCTCGAAATCATGGGNGGAGAGGTGACGCGCACCAAAACCTGCCGCAATCCGCATCTTATCGAAATGAGTCGCAAAGTGATAGAGCATTTCAANCTGACAGGCCCCGTCACCATCCAGTTCCTCCACGACCTNGACCGCGACCGCTATCTTCTCATGGAAGTGAACCCGCGTCTGGGGGGCGGAGTNATCTGCTCGATCTATGCCGGCGCNCCCATCCCCGACTACATCATCGAGGAAGCCCTCTCAAAACCAGTGACGCCAACTACCCAGTGGGCAGATGGCGTCCTGATGGCCCGCTATCAAAGCGAGGCTATGTTCTATTGCTGATTTTAGCGATCAGCGATTAATAACAGGGAATTTTACACATTGAAACGGAAGTGCATGATATCNCCATCCTGCACCACATATTCCTTACCTTCCACTCCCATCTTTCCGGCTTCCTTAACCGCAGTCTCGGAACCCAAGGCAACGTAATCGTCATACTTGATAACCTCCGCACGTATGAAACCCTTTTCNAAATCGGTGTGGATTATGCCGGCAGCCTGCGGAGCCTTGGTGCCNCGGAGGAATGTCCACGCACGCACCTCNTCAGCACCNGCTGTGAAATATGTCTGAAGATCCAGAAGAGCGTATGCCGCACGGATCAGACGGCTGACACCCGACTCCTGNAATCCNATCTCCTCAAGAAACTCCTTGCGTTCCTCCCANGTGTCGAGCTCGGCAATCTCNCTTTCGGTCTTGGCGGCAACGATCATGAGATCAGCACCCTCTCCCTCTATGGCCTTACGGACAGCATCCACGTATGCGTTGCCATCAACAGCCGCCGCATCATCGACATTGCAGACATAAAGCACAGGTTTGTTGGTAAGCAGGAACAACTCGCGGGCGAATTTCTCCTCCTCCTTCCCCTCTATCTTCACGGCNCGCGCCGGCTTTCCCTGCTCCAGAGCCTCTTTATAAGCCTTCAACACCTCCAGCTGCATCTTGGCGGTTTTGTCACCACCGGCTTTCGCAGCCTTCTCTGTCTTCGCCAGACGCGCATCCACTGTCTCGAGATCCTTCAGCTGAAGCTCATAGTTGATAACCTCCATATCGCGCACCGGATCAACAGTGGTGTCAACATGCGTGATGTTATCATCGTCAAAACAACGGAGCACATGCAGGATAGCATCCGTCTCACGGATATTNGCGAGAAACTTATTACCCAAACCCTCACCTTTCGAGGCTCCCTTCACCAATCCGGCGATATCCACGATCTCCACCGTAGCGGGCACAGTAGAGCGGGGGTTGCACATCTCCACAAGTTTGGTCAGACGATCGTCGGGAACCGAGATCACGCCTACATTCGGCTCGATAGTGCAGAAAGGGAAATTGGCACTCTGTGCCTTGGCATTACTGAGGCAATTGAAAAGTGTCGACTTACCCACATTCGGNAACCCGACTATACCACATTTTAAAGACATAATTTCAAAATTAAGTTAAGCAGCCACAAGGCTCAAATCCTACAGATCCAACACCTTGAGCTTTCACCCTGCAAAATTAGCTAAAATTCCCCGCAATTCCAATCAATGCGTTTCATTTCAGCTTCATATAAGCTTTTGTGATCAGAATTCGGTAAAACTGAGGGGCAGCAACGACTTTACAGAGGGNAGGACATAGATTCCATCGAGACCATATAGAATCACTTCAATATCACCATAAAGGGTCTCATACTCCAACAGAGCCTGACGGCATGCGCCGCATGGACTGATCGGATTGCGCTGGAAACACTCCTCGTCGGGATCTTCGTCGCTATGGTGAAGACGGGTCCACGCCGCTATGGCTATCTTCTTCATCGCTACACCCGGATGCTGCGCCGAAGCCCAGTATGCCGCCGTGCGCTCGGCACACGTGCCGGAAGGATAGGCTGCATTCTCCTGATTGCTGCCGGTGACTACCGCACCGTTAGCCATACGTATCGCCGCTCCCACATGAAACTTTGAAAATGGTGCGTAAGAATTGCGGGTCATACCCTTTGCCGCATCCACAAGCTCACGGTCTTCCGCCGGCAACTCTTCATAATCATAAACCTTTATCAAGGTCTTTATCTCTTTCTCTTTCATAACATACTTTAGTTTAAGAAGTACAAATATAACGATTTTTTGATTAATTTTGCATTCACCTATCCAACTTCATCACTTCTCTTGCAAAAACTATGAATATTTTACGCTTTATTAATACCTGCATAGTAATCGTCGCGCTCCTCGCACTCCCCTTTCCCGGAACGGCAGCCAAGCCAAATCCATATCAGGACTACATTGACAACTACAGTGCGATGGCAGTGGAGCAACAGCAGGCACACGGAATACCCGCATCGATCACACTCGCCCAAGGCCTGCTTGAGAGTCGTGCAGGCCAGTCATCGCTCGCCACATTGGGCAACAATCATTTCGGCATCAAGTGTCATCGCGAATGGACGGGCGACACCCTCCTGCGCAACGACGATGCCGTCAACGAATGCTTCCGCTCCTATCCCACTGCAGCAGAAAGTTTTGAGGATCATTCACGCTTCCTGCTCCGCAAACGCTATGCCCCCTGCTTCGAACACGACATCACCGATTACGCCTCCTGGGCAAACTCGCTGAAAGCTTGTGGATATGCCACTGACCCGAACTATGCCACGCGCCTCATAGCCATCATAGAGCGTTACGCCCTCTATCTCTTCGACACAGATGCCGGACGCCGTGCCGAGGAGGATGTAAACTTTATCCACGATATGCTCCGGTCCACCCATCCGGTACGCAAAAGCCGCGGCCTGCATTGCGTGTTCGCCACTCCGGGCGACACCTACAGCTCCATCGCCAAAGAGCTCGGACTGAAGACATCTCGCCTGCTCGAACTCAACGATTGCAAAGAGGATGTGGAGATCAAACCCTGGGAAGAGGTATACCTGGAAGAGAAACGCGACACGCCCCCCGACAATCTGACCAAAGCCACCATCGGCGAAGGGGAATCAATGCACTCCATAGCCCAGCGATTCGGGATGCGTCTTGAAACGCTCCGCAAGCTCAATCCCAAGGCCAAAGACCGTCCCGGAACCACCCTGCGTCTGCAATAATTGCAGATTGCAGAATTCTTACGCAACAGAAGAAGTAATTAATTTTGTCATATTCAAAAAAATAACTAACTTTGCAGACGCATTTTATGCGAAGTGAGCTCTCCTTTATCCCCGCGGGGAGCCGGAGAGTGCAGCTTACGCATATCGTATGCCTCTGTAGTTCAACGGATAGAATAGAAGTTTCCTAAACTTTAGATAGGGGTTCGATTCCCCTCGGAGGTACACTGACGGGAGACTTTCTCTCGTCCGCAAAGATAAATATTAACCGGGAAATTCCTGCCCGAAAGCCGGATTTATCTCAAAAGCCGGAATTTGAAAGCAGGATTTTTCTAAAAAATTCTCAAAAGAAATTGGGAAAATTTACAGCTTTTAAGGTTCAGCTCGCCTCCTTGGCAGACGGGCACCACGAACAGGATTTCGACATAACAACGGAGTTCTTCAAGAACATGGAGAACACCGATGTGATTTCGGCTGACGTGAAAGTGCATCTTGACCTGGTGAAGAAAAACGACACCTACGAGTGCACGTTTCACTGCAAAGGGATGTTGCAGATTCCATGCGACCGCTGCCTGGATCCTCTGGACCACGAGGTTGACACGGAATATCGCGTAGTTGTCAAATACGGCGAAAGCTACGACGACGGCGCCGACAACCTGCTGGTGATACCTTACAGCAACAGCTACCTGAACGTGGCATACATACTTTACGACACCATCCTCCTCACCATCCCCTTGCGGCACGTTCACCCGATGGGTAAATGTAACCGCGCGATGGCAGCCGTGCTCTCCAAACACAAAGGTGGAGGCGACGCCGAGACCGAGGAGGCTCTTGACATGGCCGACGCGGAGATGGAGATGGAAGATTCCGAGAATTGATAACATAAAACTGAAAACTAATATAAAAACTATACAGAAATGGCACATCCTAAACGCAGACAATCGCACACCCGTACGGCAAAACGCCGCACACACGACAAAGCCCTCATCCCCACACTCGCAATCTGCCCCAACTGCGGCGCTTGGCATATCTACCACACCGTTTGCGGCGAATGCGGTTACTATCGTGGCAAGCTCGTTATCGAGCCTAAGGAGGCTTAATCACCTCACAGTGCGACTAACACAAACACCCGATTTCATTCGGCAACCGGAAGATCGGGTGTTTATATTTATTTAAAAACATCACGGAAATGAGGTGCAATCCCTCACTTCCGTCTTATCAGATTTGATTATGGCTAATGCCAAAATTAGCGGAATAGCTTCATACGTGCCCGACGACATCCTCGACAACGAAATGCTGTCGAAGATGGTTGACACCAACGACGAGTGGATCACCACCCGCGTCGGCATCAAAGAGCGTCGAATCCTCAAAGATACCGACAAAGGTTCAAGCTTTCTGGGCATCAAGGCTGTAGGCAAACTGCTGGAAGAGACAGGAACAGCGAAAGAGGATATCGATCTGCTGATCTGCGCCACTTCCAACCCCGACTACCGCTTCCCCTCGACTGCGTCCGTGATCGCTCACGAGCTGGGACTGAGCAATGCTTATGCTTACGATATTCAGGCGGCTTGCGCCGGATTTATCGTGACGATGCAGGCAGCAAGAGCCTACATCGAGGCCGGTCTCTACAAGAAAGTGATCGTGGTTTGCGCCGAGAAGATGAGCAGCATGACTGACTACGAGGACCGCGCAACATGCCCCCTCTTCGGAGATGCGGCGGCAGCAGTGCTCGTGGAGCCTACAGATGAGAATGTCGGCGTCATCGACGGTGAATNCCACGTTGACGGCTCCGGTCTGCAGAACCTTCTCATGAAGGCCGGCGGATCTGTGAAGCCCGCATCGCACGAGACTGTCGATGCCCGCGAGCATTACATCTATCAGGAAGGTCGCGTAGTCTACAAGAATGCAGTGCGCGATATGCTTACCTCTTCACAATCAGTGATGAAACGCAACAACCTCGAGGTTGAAGACGTGGATTGGTTCGTGCCTCATCAGGCAAACCTCCGCATAATCGAGGCTGTAGGCAATCGCATCCAGATTCCGGAAGAGAAGACACTGGTAAATATCCAGCATTATGGCAACACCTCGGCAGCCTCGATCCCATTGTGTCTTGACGAATACAAGAATCGTCTCCACAAAGGCGACCGTATCTTGATGACAGCATTCGGAGCCGGCTTCACATGGGGCGCGATGTACCTCATCTGGGCCATCGATCCTAAAGAGGAGAAATAATCCCTTTTCGGGATTTAACACTTATATCAGGGCAGCAGGATTTACCGGCTGCTCTGAATTTTTTTGAACAATGCACCCTCCGGAGCGGTTTTAATAAAAGATAGAAATTAAAAACAGACTATGGAAGAAAACAATAAAATCGAACAGGAAGNGGCAGCATTTGCAGCTCCTGAAGTTGAGAAAGTAAAAGAGGGACACCGTGCCGGTTTCGTTAACATCGTTGGAAATCCTAATGTTGGTAAGTCCACANTGATGAACGATCTGGTCGGCGAACGCATATCAATCATCACATCCAAGGCGCAGACAACCCGTCATCGNATCATGGGTATCGTGAACACACCTGATTATCAGATTGTGTATTCCGACACCCCGGGTGTTCTCAAGCCTAAATACAAGCTGCAAGAGTCTATGCTGGGCTTCTCGGAGGGTGCGNTGACTGATGCCGANGTGCTTCTTTACGTAACCGACGTTGTGGAAGATCCCGAGAAAAACGCCGACTTCCTCGCGCGCGTAGCAAAAGAGACAATCCCGGTGCTCTTGGTTATCAACAAAGTAGACCTCGTNAAGGACAACGCCCANCTGGAGGAGATCATCGACAACTGGAAAACCCGCTTGCCAAATGCAGAGATCTTCCCGACAAGCGCCACGGAGAACTTCAACGTNGACAACCTCAAACGCCGTATCGTTGAACTCCTGCCGGTTTCGGCACCATTCTTCGGTAAAGATGCTTTGACCGANAAGCCGGCACGCTTCTTCGTAACCGAGATTATCCGCGAGAANCTCCTGCTTAACTACGACAAGGAGATTCCTTACAGCACAGAGGTGCTTGTAGAGAAATTCGATGANAAAGGTGGAGCGATTCACATCATGGCAGTGATCTATGTGGAGCGCGANTCACAGAAAGGTATCATCATNGGCAAAGGTGGAGAGAAAATCAAGANGATCGGCATCGAGGCGCGTCACGACATTGAGAAATTCTTCGGCAANAAAGTATTCCTCGAACTCTTCGTAAAAGTTGAGAAAGACTGGCGCAACCGCGAAAACAAACTCCGTTCCTTCGGGTATCTGGAGTAGTCCTCAGCAGACACAATAAATTTATTATTCAAGGCGTAAAAGCCTAAACCCTTATAAATACGCAAATGAGCAAACTGATTGCAATTGTAGGGCGGCCGAACGTGGGTAAGTCCACGCTCTTCAACCGCTTGACGCAGACACGCCGCGCCATCGTTGATGACACGGCCGGCACCACTCGCGACCGCCAGTATGGGAAGGTCGACTGGTGCGGTCAGGAGTTCTCAATCGTCGACACCGGCGGTTGGGTTGTGAATTCTGACGATATTTTTGAAGAGGAGATCAACAAGCAGGTGGAAATCGCCATCGAAGAGGCCGATGTCATACTCTTCGTGGTTGACGCATCCACGGGTGTTACGGATCTCGATGACAAGGTGGCGGCAATACTCCGCCGTTCAAAGAAACCGGTGATTGTTGTTGCCAACAAGGAAGACAAAGGCGACGCCCGCTTCAACATCTCGGAGTTCTACAGCTTCGGATTGGGCGATCCAATCGGCGTATCTTCCGCCAACGGTTCAGGCACAGGTGAGCTCCTCGATGAGATCGTAAAGGATATGCCAGAGAAGGAGGAGGACGATACCGCTGAAGAGAACGTAGCCAAGTTCGCCATCGTGGGCAGACCGAATGCCGGTAAGTCCTCTCTTATCAACGCCTTCATCGGCGAGGAGAGACATATAGTCACCGACATCGCCGGCACCACCCGCGATTCCATCTATCACCGCTACAACAAATTCGGCTTCGATTTCTACCTTGTCGACACAGCAGGTATCCGCAAGAAGCAGAAAGTAAACGAGGATATCGAATATTATTCCGTAATCCGCTCTATACGCGCCATAGAGGCCTCGGATGTGTGCATCCTAATGATTGATGCCACCCGTGGAATCGAAGGTCAGGATGCGAATATTTTCAGCCTTATCCAGCGTAACCGCAAAGGCCTTGTGGTGTGTGTCAATAAATGGGACCTCGTGGAAGACAAGAGCCTCGATGCCCAGAAGCGATTCGAGAGCGCGATCCGCAATAAGTTCGCACCGTTCACNGACTTCCCCATCCTGTTCACCTCCGCGCTTACAAAACAGAGGATTTTCAAGGTGCTGGAGACAGCTGTGCAGGTGTTCGAGAACCGTCGTCGCACAATCCCGACTTCGCAGCTTAACACCTATATGCTTGAGCAGGTGGCAATCACTCCCCCGCCAAGCAACAAGGGCAAGTTCGTGAAGATCAAATATGTGACAATGCTGAAAGATGCTGTCATCCCGACATTCATTTTCTTCTGCAACCTGCCGCAATGGGTCAAGGAACCTTACCGTCGCTTCCTTGAGAACAAGATTCGCGAACACTGGGATTTCCACGGAACCCCGATCCAGATCTTCATGCGTGAGAAATAAATCTTATAAACAAGCACAAAAATATAGAGGCGCCTACAAAAGACGCCTCTATATTTTTTGTTACTTAACTTGTTTAGATTGTATCCGGTTCCACGGGGATCTCAACCTCCACCGTGTCGCCCGTAGGCTCCATATTGCTCATGGTTCTACCCTTGCATGAGGCAAGCATACACACGGCAAACAGAGCCAAGGCTACGGGGATATATTTAGCGATCTTCATCATTCACCCACTTTGATGAGTTCAACTTCGAAAATCAGATCCGAATAAGGAGGTATCGGACCGCCACCGCGTGGACCATAAGCGAGATCCGTCGGGATATAGAACACGTATGTCGCACCCTCCTTCATCAGCTGAAGACCTTCGGTCCAACCGGGAATAACACCATTCAGAGGGAATGTGGCGGGTTCACCACGCTGGACAGAGCTGTCGAACACAGTGCCATCGAGAAGTTTACCGGTATAATGCACGGTGACATTATCAGTAGCTGAAGGTGATTTTCCTGTTCCCTCCTGCTTCACCATATACTTCAATCCGGATGCTGTAACAGCATAAGTGGAATCGGTGGCTACGTCCGAGCGATAATCAGGATTTCGGAAACGAGCAGCCACAGAATCGGTTACCAACTCTTCCTCCACTACCTCTTCCTGCTGCGTGCTGTCTGTTGACTGAGCCTTATCCTTGCCGGAGCAAGCAGAAATGGCACCTGCCATTCCCAGCACAAGTGCGAAATAAAATAATTTCTTCATTATATCCTCTTATTTCTTGTTAACCTTGATAAGCTCAACCTCGAAGATAAGTGTTGAGTGAGGGGGGATTACGTTAGGAACACCCTGTGCGCCGTAAGCAAGATCGGAAGGAATGAAGAATATATATTTAGCACCCTCCTTCATCAGCTGCACACCCTCAGTCCATCCGGGGATAACACGATTCAAGGGGAATGTAGCGGGTTCGCCACGGTTTACTGAGCTGTCGAACACTGTGCCGTTAAGCAACTTACCGGTATAGTGAACAGTCACCTCATCCTCGGCTGTAGGCTGTGCGCCCTCACCCTCTTTCTCTACCACATACTGCAAACCGCTTGCTGTGGTCTTCACATTCTCTTTCTTGCCATTCTCCTCAAGGTATTTCTCACCCTCGGCGCGGGCTGCAGCCTCTGCCTTCTTGGCGAGATCCTCAAGATAATCGTTGATAAGTTTCTGAGCCTCCTCAAGAGAGATCTCNGGCTCACCACCATCGAATGCCACTTTCACACCATCTTTGAATGACTCGGAGTTAAGCTCCTTAACTCCCATGGCCTGCAATTGCTTACCCATTGCAAGACCCCATGCATAACTTAATTTGTCCATTTTTTGATAATATATTAGTTTTCAGATAATCCCTTAGTATTTTTTGGGGTTCAGGATTCCGAAGGAGCGCGCGTTTAAGCCATCCGCTGTCGCGAAGCGGTTGCGTTTAGGGCACTCCGTGCCCGGCATTTCCCTGAATTCCCCTCCTTTCCTAATAGTTCTAACAAATTCCACGCCAATTCTATTTTTAATTTTCGATAATATTCATTAAATTTGAAGAATAAATCAAGAATAATTCCATTTGCAATGAAAAGAAATATCCTTATCGGCGCGGCATTCCTGCTTGGCACCGCCGCACATGCAACTTATTTCGAAGCTCCGGCACTGGCGGGTGCTGAACCCGTAAACCCGGATTCCACCGGGTTCAAATTCACTGATGTAAAAGTGATTAAGACAACTCCGGTCAAAGACCAGAACAAATCGGGAACATGCTGGGCATTCTCCGGCATCTCGACTCTTGAGGATGATCTCCTTCGCCGTGGCAAGGGTGAGCACGACCTCTCGGAGATGTTCGTGGTTCGCAACGCTTATATCGACAAAGCTAAGAAATATATCCGCACCAACGGCAAGATCAATTTCGCGCAGGGTGGTTCTTTCGAGGATGTGCTCGAAATGACTCGCCGCTATGGAGCTATGCCCGAAGAGGCATACGCCGGACTCAACTACGGCGAGAAAAAACATTCTCATTACGAAATGGCGGGTGCACTGGCAAGCTACCTTGACGCTGTNCTNGAGAATGGCAAACGCACCAACAAACTGACCACCGCATGGCTCCCCGGATTTATCGGTATCCTTGACGCATATCTCGGCCCGGTGCCGGANTCGTTTACCTACAACGGCAAAACTTATACTCCGCAGTCATTCGCAAAAGAGATCGGTCTNGAACCCGATAACTTTGAGATTTTCACCAGCTATACACATCATCCTTTCTACGAGAAATTCGCGCTCGAAATTCCCGACAACTGGCTNTGGAGNGAGAATATGAATGTACCTCTCGATGAGCTCCTGAAGATTACCGATAACGCCCTCGACAAAGGTTACACCGTGTTCTGGGGTGCTGACGTTTCCGAAGGTGGTTTCAAATGGGCAAACGGCTATGCTGTAAACCCTGAGGAGAAAACGGAGAAAGATATGACNGACGCTGAGGTTGCTCGCTGGGCAAANCTCTCGGATAAGGATCGCGACAANGAGCAGTTTGAAATCAAAGGTCCGGTCAAGGAGAAAACCGTGACTCAGGAAAGCCGTCAGCTCGGTTTCGANAACTATCAGACCACCGACGACCACGGCATGGTGATCGTAGGCTANGCCACCGACCAGGANGGCAACAAATATTACAAAGTCAAAAACTCCTGGGACACCAACCAGATCTATGACGGCTACTTCTATGTCTCAGTGCCTTATTTCCTTGAAAAGACAATGAACATCGGAGTCCGCAAAGAGGCCATCCCCTCCGACATCGCCAAAAAGCTGAAGTAATGCAGTCTGTAAAAGCGAAAAANAATCTCGGTCAGCACTTCCTCAAAGATGAAGGGATTGCACGCCGCATAGCCGANACCCTCTCCGCTTCNGAGCTACCCGCCGGNGATGAANGCTACGGTTCGCTCCCGGTGCTTGAAATCGGTCCGGGCATGGGNGTGCTCACCAAATATCTGATGGAAAACGGCAGAGAGCTCACCGCTGTGGAACTTGACACAGAGAGCGTGGAATATCTCGGCAAGGTCTATCCGGATCTGAAAGTGATTGAAGGCGATTTCCTGAAAATGNATCTNGATGAGATCTATCCGGGTCAATTCGCGCTTATCGGCAATTACCCATANAANATCTCCTCCCAGATATTCTTCAAGGTNCTGGATTACAAAGAGAAGATACCCGTAGTGTCGGGAATGCTTCAAAAGGAGGTGGCGGAAAGGATATGTTCNGGACCGGGATCAAAGGTGTATGGAATCCTCTCNGTGCTGCTTCAGGCATGGTATGATTGCAAATACCTCTTCAATGTTCCGCCCGGNGTGTTCGCCCCCCCGCCAAAGGTGATGAGCGGAGTGTTGAGACTCACCCGCAATTCTCGCGAATCGTTAGGTGTGGATGAGGCNTTCTTCAAGACCGTGGTCAAGACCGCGTTCGGTCAACGCCGCAAGACCNTGCGAAACTCCCTCGCNTCCATCATAGCGCAATCGGGAGCTACAATTGACTCCGAAATTCTNTCACTCCGTCCCGAAAGACTCTCCGTCGACCAGTTCATCGACCTCGCTAAAGCTCTTAGCAAACAATAAATTTGCATTATTCAACAAAAAATATTAGCTTTGCATAATTAATTTTATGCAAAGCTAATATTTTATCACTATTATATGGAAAAATCAGTTGTNTCNCCNAATGAAGATTCAATGAAACATCGTCTGCTTCAACTACTTAAGNCGAAAAGAATCACCCANACTGAATTTACGAAACGTTTAGGCGTAACTCCCACCTACATCGGNGCGATGCGGAAAGGGATGCCCAAAGAGCGTCTGAAACTTGTGTTTGAGATGTTTCCCGACCTAAACCGCGACTGGTTGCTTTACGGNGAGGGNGAGATGCTGATACCCGAGGAAGAAAAAACTCCTGACCTNCGGAAAGGGTACGTAGTGCCGATGCTGCCGGTGGAGGCCTACGCCGGCAATCTTCAGCTATGGAGCCGCGGCGTGCAGCTGCGCGACTGTGAAAAGGTTGTNTCTCCGGTGCCGGGAGTGGATTTCGGTATCCGTGTCAATGGCGACAGTATGGAGCCTGAGTTCAAGAGCGGCTCGGTGCTGTTCATAAAACGCATCAATGAGCGCGCNTTCATTCCNTGGGGGCATCCTATGGTGCTCGATACGGAAAACGGTGTGGTCCTGAAAGTGGTTTATCCTCCCAAAACGCATGAAATATATCCGGGCTGCNACATGGAGTATATTGAAGCTCGCAGTTACAACCCGGACTATCCACCTTATAAGATCCCCACAGAGAGCATTTACGGGCTCTATCGCGTCGTTACGGGGATCAGACAGTATTCTACCTTATAGAGATCAGAAAGACACCTCTACGCCGCCCATAATGGTCAATCCGGGCATCGGACAACCATACACGATCTCATAGTGCTTGTTCANGAGATTGTCGAGCTTCAGGAAAGGCTTGACATGGCATTGTGCGTGATACGTATAAGCAGCTCTNAGNTTGAGCAGCGAATANCTNTGCGTATTGCCGTCGGGCGCACCGGTCTGCAAACCCCAGATGGTGTTTGATTCGAGCGTAAACTCGAANCTNCGCGGTGAATAGTTAAGTTCCGCATTGAGCTTGTTTTTAGGCGCACCGAGAAGTGTGTTGTTGGAGGTATGCAGATAGCTGTAATTGGCACTTGCCATCCACTGACGATTGATATGATAGGCAAAATCAAGCTCGAAACCNTTATTGATAAATGAACCCGTGTTCACATTCTTCGGACGGCCATCGATCCTTGTGGTCTGAATCATATTCTTGCCGTCGATGAAGTAAAGGGAAACTCCGAAATTGATTTTGTTATCCAAAAGCCACTGACGGAACTCCACATCATAGTTCCACATATATTCTGGCTTGAGATCTGCGTTTGCCGGGGGATAGAGATACAGCTCGCGGAGATTNGGAGCACGGAAACCTTTGCTGAATGAGAATTTCAGCGAACCTCCNTTATATGGTTTAAGGATAAATCCNGCCTGAGGCACCCACTCNTTGCCATACTGCGAGCCGTGTTGCAGACGCACGCCGGCATTAAGCGACAGGAGGTCATCCCAGAATCCCTGCTGCATCATAAGGTATCCGGCAATCTCATTCTCGCAGCCCTTGAACTCCGAGGAACGAAGCGCGATATCCTCCTTATCCGTATTCCAGACGTGTCCTCCCCAGTGCATGAAGTCTATACCGGCAGAGAGATCATTGCCCTGCCAGAAATTCATGGTCTGGTAAAGGGTGAAGCCCATGTTGTAATCCGTGGAATTGAAGATATAATCCGTAGGGGCGGCGTNNGGAGCATAACCGTCATCAACCCAGTTGCGACCCCAGTTGATGAATGCCTGCGCACCACCGCGCGCCATGCCGTAATCATTTTTNGCATAAACAGAANCTGTGCCACGATTNACCTTTGTCCACATACTCAACAACGGATCCTGCACCGTGCCGGGGTTATTGGCCTTCGTCTGGTTAAGCTCAACTGTGGTTCCGACCTCCCACTCCTGTGAATGATTATATTGGAACTGCATAAATTCGTTTGCATTCCAGAACTCACTGCCNGCACGATTACCNTTGCTGCGGTCGAGAGCTCCGGCAAGCGTTGCAGCAAACTTACCTTTGCGCAGACCGGTGGTCAANCCGAACTTCTGNGTNGTAAAGGAACCNAACTCAGCACGNGCGCGCCCTGAGAACCCATCTTTCTGATGGCGACGTGTAATGATATTCACNGANCCNCCCATAGCATTTGAACCATAGATCAGAGAGCTGGGACCCTTCACTACCTCCACACGCTCCACGCCATTGGTGACATAAGTATCGGGCAGCGAATGTCCGAACACCCCNGCCCACTGTGGCTGACCATCAATGAGGAACAACACCTTGTTGCCCTGACCCACACCGCGGATATTAACCGTTCCGGCAGCGCCTCCCGACACTCCATAGCCGGCAAAACCGCGTTCAGTCACAAACAGGCCCGGCACCTTATTTACCAGCACCGGCAGAAGTGAAGTCTCGGCAGATTTATCGATAACTGCAGCAGTAACCACATTCGTATTCAGAGGCAACAGTGTGACATTGGTCTTTGCAGGAGCCTCCGCAACCACAGTCGGCAGATTAACCGTATCCGCTTCCGCCACATACGCAGCCGAAGAAGTCGCTGAAACCGCCGGAGCCAGGACAACTGCTCCCGCCAAAATCATAGAATTAAACATAGGGAAAATGTAAATTTTGGGTTAAAACTCTTAGCCTTATTTGCAATAATTCCAAATAACCCTGCAAATTTACAAAAATTTCTTAATTACAACCATTCCAAATAAGAAATTTTACCAAAATCCCCGCTTTCCTACCCGAAAGCACTATCACCTCCGACAAACCGGCTTCGCACCCTTCCGGATTCCGATTCCATCAAATCTCGGCTGAAAGAGGTTTGTCGAAAGGTGAAATGTGGAAAAAGGAGAAAGGAGGCGAAGTTGGAAAAGCGGCGAAGAGACGAAGAAGTGCAAGCTATCTGCTCTCAGAGCGAGCAGATCTCTTGGGCAAGTGAATTCATCTGCAGGCAATGAGATCGATGGAGTTCTGTTTTCGGAGGCAAACCGAGCGAAATTATCAGAAGGCGACCTTCACTACAGAGCTTAAAATCTTGACCCGACGGTTTGAAACGTTCTCCGAACGCCTCGTTCGTAATCAAAATTATCTTCGCACCCAAAGCCTCAGCTTTTTTCCTAACTTCTTTCTCCTCCGCTGCAATGAATGGGGAGACTAATACTGTGCCATCCAAGGCCTTGGTCAGCCACGCTTCTTTCTTTTGCGTTTTCTCTTCAATAGTGAATTTTCTGCTTATCTTAACCGCTTCCTTATCAGGATTGCGAAATAAAAACAAGTTGCCATAAGCTTCATATTCCTTATCTCCTATCAACAACTTTCTGACCCGTTGAAAGAAGTGAGGATACTGCTGACGCATAGCAAGTCTATGAGGATTCTCACGGATATATACAAAGAGATCGTTTAGGGATCTGGATTCATATAGGGGCTTGTCGCAATATCCAGGTTCAAAAATATCTTCACAACCAACTATGGCACCTAACTTCCGTGAATATTTAATAGCAATTCTATTCACCAATTCATTCATATAGAAATCCAGATGCTTGTCAGATCGGTAAAGAATCCGGATAAGCAGGTGTACATGATCCGGCATCACACAGAACTGATCTACCCTAATGATAGGGAACTCGTAAGGGAGATGAAGAATTGTCTTGGCAATAATCTGACCAAGCTCGGATTCCTTAATTTTAGCGCAACCGAAATTACCGGGAGCAATGCGAGCATCCCCCTCGACAGCCCCAAAGCTCACACATGATTCCCTCTTCTTTATGATGATGTGATAGATAAACGGCGAGCGGTAATCATGGTTATATGCACGCCTATGATAGGAATGCTCTCCTGTTTCACGGAAAGATCTGATTCCGACAAAGTCCATGAATTACATTTCTTTGAAATTGGTTAGAAGGTGCGGCCGTAGGAGTCGCGGTCGAGGGAGCGGTAGCTGATGGCCTCGGAAAGATGGTGAGTCTGCACGCGCTCGGAGCCATCGAGGTCGGCGATGGTGCGAGAAACACGCAGAATGCGGTCGAAGGCTCGTGCCGACATATTCAGGCGCGTCATGCGCTCTTTCAGTTTGGCGAGTCCTTCCGCATCAGGCCACGCATATTCATGCAGAAGCCGTGAGTTCATCTGGGCGTTGCAGTGAACGCCGGGCAGGTCTTTGTAGCGTTCATGCTGTATCATACGGGCACGCATCACGCGCTCCCTGATATTCGCCGAACTCTCCGCCGGAGTATTGTTCGCCATATCATCGAATGCCACAGGCTCAATCTCTACCTGAATATCTATTCGGTCGAGCAATGGCCCGGAAATCTTGTTCATATATTTGGAAACCTGACCGGGAGTGCATGTACACGCTTTGGTGGGGTGACCATAATAACCGCATGGGCACGGATTCATCGATGCCACCAGCATGAAACTGGCGGGATAATTGACCGTGTATTTGGCGCGCGCCACAGTTATCACCCTATCCTCGATCGGCTGTCTGAGAACCTCCAGCACCTGACGCGGGAACTCCGGAAATTCATCCAAGAAGAGGACGCCATTATGAGCTAAAGAGATCTCTCCGGGCATAGGATTGGAACCTCCACCCACAAGAGCTACGGGCGAGACCGTATGGTGCGGGGTGCGAAACGGTCGAGTGGTCATCAGCATCGAGCCACGGCTCAATTTTCCTGCAACGGAATGTATCTTTGTGGTCTCCAATGCTTCCGCCATGCTCAAAGGGGGTAAGATAGAGGGAAGACGCTTCGCCATCATTGACTTACCGGCGCCGGGAGGTCCCACCATCAGGATATTGTGGCCGCCCGCACAAGCAACCTCAAAGGCCCGCTTCACTGTCTCCTGCCCTTTTACCTCCGAGAAATCGAAATCGAATTCCTCAAACTCCTTTGCAAAGAGCTCGCGGGTGTTGATATGCACCGGTTCCCANGGATCTTCGCCGGTGAGCAGACGCGCCACTTCNCCGAGTGTCTTCACACCGCAAACCTCGATGCGGTTAACCACNGCCGCCTCGGTCACATTCGCTTCCGGCACTATCAATCTTTTGAACCCTAACTCCCGCGCCTTGATTGCCATNGGGAGTGCTCCCTTCACCGGGAGCACCGAACCGTCAAGGCTGAGCTCCCCCATCATCATATAGTCACCAAGATTCTCGCACGGGATAGTATCGGAGGCCGTAAGCAGTCCGATGGCGATCGGCAGGTCGAAAGAGGCACCCTCCTTGCGTACATCAGCGGGAGAAAGGTTCACCGTGATGCGTCCGTGAGGAAACCGCAAACCGGTTTGTGTCAGAGCGGCTGTCATGCGCTGATAACTTTCGCGCACAGCCTGATCTGCCATACCGACAATGGAGAATCCTATTCCTTGATTCACTACTGTCTCTATGGTCACGGGAAGTGCGTCAATACCGTTGATCGCAGCGGAATATATCTTGGTAAGCATTGAGTCTGTTTTGGGTTATATATGTAAACCGCACGGGGAGTTTCCCCGTGCGACTCTTATTTCATCAACTGTCGGAAAATGGAGTCAGCTTTTGCTCCGTCGGCACCTTCATAGCGGAACTTACCTTTGGNATCACCGACCACAAACCAGGGAGTGCCGGGCACCTGCATCCGTTTCACCACCGAATCGGACTCACCTCTGAACACCCATCCGCGCACTGCCTTGGTCAACGTGTCGCGNCTCATTCGGTATGCCCAGCCGGAGGANTCCGGATCAAAGGAGATATCAGCCAGCAGTCGNTTGGAGGAATCCGAAAACTCCTTAGCCGTTTTCTTGAACCGCTCTATATTCTCGCTCCTGTCGTTATCNTCATCGCGCCAGAAATAGATCATCGACGGTTTCCCTTTGAACACCAACGTNTCTACGCCGTTTCCCGCCGATGTCACAATNATCCGCTTCACCGGCTCTCTGAATTCAGGGGCATCCGACAGCAAATCGGCACGCCCCACCATCCTGATCCATTTCGGTTGCAGAGCCTCTCCNTTCAGCATATTCCACGCTTTGCGGAAACCATCTTCGTCAACCTTTCGNTTATAATAGATAAGAAGNAGCAATGTCGACAGCGGTTTCTCCGGATTTGCTTTTACAAACTTCACGACGGCATCGTTGATCCCCTTTGTGTCATCATTAGAGAGCACTTTGCGGTTATCCAGACGCCANGNGTTCCACTCATCCGTAATCTTGTTGCCACTTATCNACCACGAGCGCGGATCAGCATCCGTGCCCTCGATCTTAATCTTATCTCCCCTCTCGGCATAAAAGGCAGCGCGAGGGATAGCTCCTTTCCCAAGGATAAAGACAACGGTAGGATTTCGCGTAGCAAGTATCATTTCNGCCTTGCCGTTCTGCACGGCAGCAACANTCTCCACATACCAACCCTTAACAGGGTCNGAAGCATAGAAAACCATGTTATAAGCATCCGACACNGANTGCGGNAGCTGGAACGAGACCTTGACTTCATTACGCTTGCAANCTCCGGCGAGCATCAGCGCGCCTACAGCCAGCAACATNAATAGAAATCCGTTTAACCTCCTCATCCTTTNANCTTTAGGATTAGACGTANTCCTCACCGAAGCGGGTGCGAACATCATTGACGATATGACGTATGCGCTGTTCCTCCTCTATCGGATATATCAGCAGGGCATTGTCGTTCTCAGCGACGATATAATTATGCAAGCCGGAAGCCACCACTATCTTATCACCTTTCACGGCAAATATCGTATCCTTGCAATCGTAAGGGAGCACCTTGCAGTTCTGAGTAACATTTCCTTCCGTGCCATGCGGNGANGCCTCATAAAGAGCCTTCCATGTNCCGAGATCACTCCAACCGAATTCGGCACCCTTCACATAAACGTTATCAGCCTTCTCCATGATTGCGTAGTCGATCGAGATAGATGGAGCCGTGGGGAANGCCTGTGAAATAAATTCAGTNTCCTCCGCAGTGCCATACTTACCCTCGCCGGGCTGGAAGGCTGCCAAAGTCTCGCTTCCATATTTCTCGAAAGCTTTNAGAATCCCTTTTGCCGTCCATAGGAACATTCCGGCATTCCATACAAACTCGCCNGTAGCTAAAAACACTTTAGCCAGTTCAAGATTAGGCTTCTCTGTAAAAGACTTCACCTTGCAGATGCCGGGGAAATCCTCAACTTTCTTGCCNCGCTGGATGTAACCATAACCGGTAGAAGGTCCGGTCGGATTTATTCCGATAGTCAACANGCGATCACCATCCTCCACAAAATCAAACCCCTCCTCCAGAGTCTTGCGGAAAGCATCCTCCTTGAGAACAAGATGATCAGACGGNAGCACCACCATTGACGCCTCCGGGTCAAGGGCATGGATATGGTAAGCAGCCCAGCAGATACAGGGAGCCGTGTTGCGACGAGCCGNCTCAAGCAAAATATTCTTAGGGTCAATATCCGGAAGTTGCTCGCGGATNATATCAGAGTATGCNGCATTCGTAACCAGNATTATCCTTGAAGGATCCACCAACGGGAGGATGCGGTCCACCGTCATCTGCAACAGACTGCGTCCCGTACCGAAGAAATCAAGGAACTGCTTAGGCATATTGGTGCGACTGAAAGGCCAGAAACGTGTGCCGATACCTCCGCACATTATAACGCAATATCTATGTGTATTCACTGTCATAATTAGAAATTAGGATTTAGTAATTAGAAATTAAGNACACACTCACCTATAAATAGTTAATAATTAATAATTAATAGTTAATGATTAATGATTGAGCTATTCAGCTAATTACTCAGCTGATTATCCACTTCTTTAGCTTATTCAANANATTANTTATNTAGTNACTNNTNACTCATAACTATAACTTANAACTTAATTCAGCACCGGTTTGAACTGATGTTTCACACCCTCCACTACATTGAGCATATAATCGCCGAGTTTCTCTGCTTCACCGATAAGATCCATGAAGAAGATTCCCTCCTGATAGCCATACTCTTTATTATTGATACTAAAGATNTTGCCATCGCGGAGTTTATTGCGNAGATTATTGATTTCACGCTCTTTGTTGTATGCAGCCACAACCTTCGAGCTGTCGGGAGTCTCCATCTCATCAAGCAATCCGATCATNTTGTTCATGGCCTCGGTCACGAGACTGAACATCTGATCGATCTCATGCATCACCGATTCGTTGAACTCNACATGATTCTGCGACTTACGCATCAGGGTCTTGGCCACATTGAAGCAACCATCGGCAATAGANTCGATCTCGCTGATGATTCGCAGCATACCGGAGATGCGCATCTTACCTTCGGGACTCAATCTTCCTTCAGCCACACGATTCAGATAACCGCCNATCTCGATCTCCATACGGTCCGAAATCTCCTCATATTTCTCAAGACGGCTATAGATTGTNGTGAAATTATCATCTTTCGGGTCAGTATGAATCATATCGCGCGCCATACCCAACATACGGTTTACCCGCTGTCCATAAAGGGCAATCTCCTTCTGTGCCTGCGCTATGTTAAGCTCCGAAGCGGAAAGGATTCCCCTGCCGATATATTTGAGTGTGAATTCCTCCTCCTCGTCTTTATGACGGGTAGGCATGATCCAGCATACAATCTTCACGTAAAGTTTCGTGAACCAGATCATCACNAGAAGGTTGCAGGCATTGAACACGGTNGGGAACATTGCCAANCCGAAAGCGATGCAGCTTTGTGCGCGCGATGTCATTCCACCCTTCTCATCAAAGAGGGTTGTATCNCGCATCCCTGCCTCCTGCGCCTCGCTGATGTCAAGAGGATTCATACCCTCGCACCATTTGGTGATGTCACCCACCAATTCGCANAAGGGATGGAANATAGCCAATACAATCAGCGATCCNAGCACATTGAAAAGCACATGACCCATGGCGGTGCGTTTGGCGGCAAGATTACCGCTGAGCGATGCCAGCACGGGGGTGATCGTGGTTCCGATATTACCACCAAGNATTATGGCGCATCCGAGNGAGAAAGAGATCCAGCCTTGCGAACACATGATAAGCGTNATGGCAAANGTAGCGGCTGAACTCTGCGCNACCATGGTTACAATTATACCGATTGCAAAGAATATCAACACCGAACCCACTCCCATGGAGGTGTAGTTGGTAAGGAATTCAAGCATCCCCGGATTCTCCTGAAGATTCGGCACATATTTGCTGATAAGGTCCAGACCCATGAAAAGGAAGCAGAAACCGATCAGGAACTCTCCCAGACTCTTGTAGGTTCCTTTCTTCATGAAGAGCATCGGCACACCCACNGCCAGAAGCAAGATACTATAATCCGAAATGCTGACCTCGAAAGAGAACGCGGAGATGATCCAGGTCGTAGCGGTGGTTCCGACATTTGCTCCGAAGATCACGGCCATTGATTGTTGCAAACTCATCAGACCGGCATTCACAAAGCTCACNACCATCACTGTCGAGGCACTCGAACTTTGGATCAGNGCGGTGATAAGAATACCTGTAATCACACCGGTCACACGATTCTTGGTCATGATTCCCAAGATGTTGCGNAGTCTGTCGCCAGCCACTTTCTGAAGCCCCTCGCTCATCACTTTCATTCCATAAAGGAACAGACACACGGAACCGAGAAGGCTGATAAAATCTACAATCGTATAGTTCATTTGAATCTTTAACTTATCAAGCAAATCCACCCGTGCGGTGAAATCACTTCGTTTTCTGCAAAATTAAGGAAATATTTCGATAATTTTATTAATTTTACCCTCTAAATATTGCATACCTATGGAAATATCTTCCCTCTTCCCCTCCGAATCAGATATGATTTCGGATAAAGACAACCGTAACTCCATTCCATTCTCCATGTTCAACTCGGAGGTGGCGCGCATGAGGTCGGTAACTGCGATAGTGGCTATGGCTCACAACAACGCCATCGGTCGNGCCGGCACACTACCCTGGCGCCTGCCCGAGGATATGGCACATTTCAAAGCCTTCACCATGGGGCACCCCATCATCATGGGACGCAAAACTTGGGAATCNCTCCCCAAACGTCCACTCCCCGGTCGCCGCAACATAGTGATCTCCCGTTCACCGCTTTACGAAGCTGAAGGAGCCGAGGTATTCCCAACCGTTGAAGATGCCATCGCCTCCTGTCCTGCCTCAGATGAGCCTATCGTGATCGGTGGAGCGCAGATTTACGCTGCCGCATTCCCTTTCTGCTCAAAGATTGTAATTACAGAGATCGACACCGTCATCCCGGACGCCGACACNTTCTTCCCGGANATCGATCCGTTGCTGTGGAGTCGTGCACAAGAGAGTGAAACCTTCACTTCAAAAAGTGGNCTTAACTACCGTTTTGTAACATACCTCAAGAGATAACAGCGATGAAAGTAGCTTTGATCTGCCGCTCGGATGCAACCGGAGGCGCCGCCGTGGTTTCTTACCGACTGATGAACGCTCTCCGCTCAAAGGGGATTGACGCACGCCTCGTAGTGGTGGAAAAGCTTACGGACTCGCCGTATGTAATCAAGGCAGCTTCCCNCCGCCGCGCCCTGNTACCTTTNCTGACAGAAAGATTCAAAATCTTCCTCAACAACGGTCTTGAGCGNTCCACTCTATTTCAGATCGACAATGCATCCGACGGTCTGCCAATCCACAAAATTCCATTCGTAAGNGAGGCNGACGTAATATGCCTCAACTGGGTAAATCAAGGGATGCTGTCGCTTAAAGGGGTAAGGAAATTAGCGGGTTTGGGTAAGCCATTGGTCTGGANCATGCACGATATGTGGAACATGACAGGAATCTGCCATCACGCCGGCGACTGCCACCATTTCCTCTCCCCNNCCGAATGTGGCAACTGCCCATTGCTTCGCAGCAANGGATCTCCCNATGATCTTTCTCACCGCACATTCCTGCNCAAACGGNAGCTGTATTCTCATGCGCATATCAGCTTCGTGGCTGTAAGCAACTGGCTCGCCAAGACAGCCCGNAGCTCCACCCTTATGCACTCCGCCGACATATCGGTGATTCCAAACGCATTTCCGCAGGAGTATCTTCTCCCCTCAGAAAACCCAAAAAGTTGCGATAAAATCGGGAAATCAGATAAGATACGCATCCTATTCGGCGCAGCCAGACTCGATGATCCCATAAAAGATCTGCCCACACTTATACGTGCCACTCAGATTCTTAAAGAGAGATTCCCTGAAGTTGCCGGAAACCTGGAATTAGTGACCTTTGGAGGGATAAAGAACCCGGAAGCACTTGATAACATNCACCTCCCTGCCACACATTCAGGGAAAGTAGCTCCCGCCGANATAAGATCCATCTATGAGGCGTGCGACATCGTTGTCTCCACATCAGTCTGGGAAACACTGCCGGGCACACTCATCGAGGGGCAGGCATGGGGGTGCATCCCTGTGGCGCTCGACCATGGAGGACAGNGCGACATCATCGATCACCTCCAAACCGGATANCTTGCTCCTTGGAGCGATGATCGCGAGACACGCGCCCTCTCAATAGCCGAGGGAATAGNGTGGGGANCCGGGCAAGNCAAAGACNCCGGNNCTCCTATCAAAGAAAANATGCATAAAAAAGTTTGCGACCAATTCTCGGAAGAATCAGTCGCAAACCATTATATTTCACTCTTTGAAAGCCTTATATCCAAGGCTTAGACAAATACCTTACGCATCAATGTTTGCATAAGAGGCNTGAGCCTCGATGAAGTCGCGGCGNGGAGCCACCTCTTCNCCCATAAGCACTGAGAATGTGCGGTCTGCTTCGGCTGCATTTGTGAGTGTCACCTGNTTGAGCATACGGTTCTCAGGGTCCATAGTAGTCTCCCANAGCTGCTCGGGGTTCATCTCACCAAGACCTTTGTAACGCTGCAACTGAAGGCGGTTACGCTCACCGTTGCACTTATCCAGCACGAAACGCTCNACCTGCTGATCTGTCCAGCAATACTCNGTGATATTCTTCTTACCCTTCACCTGACATTTATACAACGGAGGTGTGGCGATGTANAGATAACCGTTGTCGATAATGGGTCGCATACGGCGATAGAAGAAGGTCATCAGAAGCGTTGCGATGTGCGCTCCGTCGACATCGGCATCGGTCATGATCACAATCTTATGATAGCGGAGTTTCGTCATATTGGGAGCCTTGGAATCCTCCTCAGTGCCGATTGTNACGCCCAACGCTTTATAGATATTCACGATCTCCTCGGAATTGAGCACCTTATGCTCCATTGCTTTCTCCACATTGAGGATCTTTCCGCGCAGAGGAAGGATAGCCTGATATTTCGGGTTACGTCCCTGTTTTGCAGAACCACCTGCAGAGTCTCCCTCGACGAGGAACANCTCACATTCCACGGCATCGCGGCTCTTGCAAGGGGCAAGTTTACCGGGAAGTCCGGCACCCGACAGCTGAGTCTTTCCCTGCACTTTCATTCGNGCGTTGTAAGCGGCATGACGTGCCTGGGCTGCAAGCACAACCTTGTTGACGATTGCCTTGGCCTGAGCGGGATGCTCNTCAAGATAATAGCGCAATGCCTCGCTTACGGCGCTCTGCACAACACCACCAACCTCATTGTTGCCGAGTTTGGTTTTGGTCTGACCCTCGAACTGAGGTTCNGCTACCTTAACCGACACNACGGCTGTAAGACCATCGCGGAAGTCCTCTTTGGAAAGCTCGATTTTCAGCTTTTCGAGAAGATTATTGTCGTCGGCATATTTCTTGAGGGTTGTGGTCAGACCGCGNCGGAAACCGGTGAGGTGNGTACCACCCTCGATAGTGTTGATGTTGTTTACGTAGGAATATATNTTCTCGTTGAAGTCTGTGTTATAAGTCATTGCCACCTCGATTGGCACACCACCACGCTCNGTGTTCAGGTGNATGATATCCTCAATCAGGGGTTCTTTACCCTCGTCNATATATTTCACAAACTCCTTNAGACCCTCNGCACTGTAGAACACGTCATGTTTCGGGTTACCCTGNTCGTCGCGGACGCGCTCGTCGGTGAGTGTCAAGGTGATTCCCGCATTAAGGAAAGCGAGGTCACGCAGACGGTTTGCGAGTGTCTCGTAATCGTAGATAGTCTCGGAGAATATAGAAGCGTCCGGATGGAAAATAACGGTGGTTCCTGTNTGATCGGTCTCACCGATAACCTTCAGNTCNGTTGTNGGCTTACCGTAAGCATACTCCTGGCAATGAATCTTGCCTTCGCGATGAATCTCTGCACGGAGATAATCGGAAAGGGCGTTAACACAGCTNACNCCCACACCGTGGAGACCTCCGGAAACCTTATAGGAACCTTTGTCGAACTTACCGCCGGCATGGAGCACNGTGAGCACGACCTCAAGCGCGGGTTTGTGCATCTTCTCGTGCATATCCACCGGAATACCNCGGCCGTTGTCCACAACCTTAATAGCGTTATTCTCCAATATCGTGACATCGATATGGTTGGCAAAACCTGCCAGAGCCTCATCTATAGAGTTATCCACCACCTCGTATACCAGATGATGCAGACCGCGCACACCGGTGTCGCCGATATACATTGACGGGCGTTTGCGGACAGCCTCCAGACCTTCAAGAACCTGGATGTTATCCGCCTGATATTTTTTCTCTTCTTCTGCCATGTTTTTATGTGTAAATTACTCACAAATTTACAAAAAAAACCTGACTTTTAAAAATAAAATCGCTGAAGTTGTTTAAACTAATTTTTAGTAAACACAAAAAAAAATCCTTCCGGCTCTCCGGAAGGATTTTTTTGTTTTATGACTATAAAGATTATTCTTTATATTTCTTGAGGATCAAGGAGGCGTTGTGTCCACCAAAACCGAATGTGTTCGAAAGAACGGCATTGAGTTCACGGGGCTGTGCCTCGTTGAATGTGAAGTTAAGTTTGTAGTCAATGTTCTCATCCTCATCGCCCTCTTCGTGGTTGATTGTCGGGGGAACGATGTTGTCAGTGAGCGCTTTTACGCTGAGCACTGCCTCCAGAGCGCCTGCGGCGCCGAGAAGGTGACCGGTCATTGACTTGGTTGAACTGAGGTTCATCTTGTAGGCATGGTCGCCGAACACTTTCTGGATGGCCTTAACCTCGCCGATGTCGCCAACGGGGGTTGAGGTTCCATGCATGTTAATGTAGTCGATATCCTCAGGTTTCATACCTGCATCTTTGAGGGCAGCCTCCATGCCGATCACTGCACCCAAACCATCGGGATGAGTTGCTGTGATGTGGTAAGCGTCTGCACTCATACCGCCACCGGCTACCTCTGCGTAGATGTGTGCTCCGCGGGCTTTGGCGTGCTCAAGCTCCTCAAGAACGAGGGCTGCTGCACCTTCACCGATAACGAAGCCATCGCGCGAGCCGCTGAACGGACGTGATGCTTTTTCACATTCATCATTGCGGGTGGAGAGCGCCTTCATTGAATTGAAGCCACCCACACCTGCGGGGAATACTGCTGCTTCGGCACCACCTGCTACGATCGCATCAGCCATACCTAAACGGATATAGTTGTATGCGTCGATGAGGGCGTGATTGGAAGAAGCACAAGCCGAAACTGTTGCGAAGTTCGGACCGCGGAACTCATGCTCGATAGAGATGTGACCGGCTGCGATGTCCGCAATCATCTTGGGGATAAAGAAGGGGTTGTATTTGGGACCCTGCTCCTCTCCGTGAAGTGCGAAATAGCCTGCCTCCTCCTCGAAAGTGTGAAGACCGCCGATACCGGCAGCGAAGATAACGCCGACACGGTTCTTGTCTACTCCCTCTCCTTCAAGACCTGCATCCGCAATAGCTTCGTCGGCTGCGGTGAGCGCATACATTGCGTAGCGGTCGAGCTGACGTGCTTTCTTGCGGTCGAAGTGTGCGGCGGGATCGTAATCCTTAACCTCACACGCGAACTGCGTCTTGAACTTGCTGGCGTCGAAGTGTGTAATCGGGGCGGCACCGCTCTTGCCGGCCTTGGCGTTTTCCCAAGTGGTGGCAACATCGTTACCGATCGGAGACAACGCTCCGAGACCCGTTACTACAACTCTCTTTAATTCCATGAATCTTGATTATTTGCTGTGCTCCTCGATGTAGCTGATAGCATCACCTACAGTCGCGATTTTCTCTGCCTCTGCGTCAGGAATTGTGATACCGAATTCTTTCTCGAACTCCATGATGAGCTCTACTGTGTCGAGTGAATCAGCACCGAGATCTTTGCTGAATTCAGCAGTGGGAGTTACCTCGTTCTCATCAACTGTGAGTTTGTCTACAATGATCTCTTTTACTCTCTTTTCAATGTCTGACATATCAGTAAGATTTTTAGTTGTTATTGATTTTTATTTGATTTAGAGTGCAAAGTAAACTAAAATATTTCAATTATGGAAATTTTTCAGTAAATTATGCACAAAAATTTTACTTTTGTGCATAATTTTATCCTAAATCTCCCAACTTTCGCACGTGCCGAGGATCATTTCGCGTAATGAGCCGAATCCTTTCTTGGCTTTCACTTCCTCTACCTGACGCTCCACTTCTGCTTCGTAGCTGGGGGCATCATAATCACGGATCACACCTAACGCAACAGGAAGTTTATGACCATCCATCATGGCAAGCTGCTGTTGCAGGAAGTTCTGCTCGCAGTGAGCGTCATGAACGAGCACATCGTCGAGTGTGTAGCCATCCTCGCCTATGGTCACAGCCTTGAGTCCGAAGCCATCCTGCACGAGTCCTTTCTCCATATTCTTGCCGAAGAGCATCTTCTCGCCGTGGCGCAGAAGAATAGTGTGATCTGCACGCTGCTCTTTGTCGGTGAAATATGAGTGGATGCCGTTGTTGAAGATGACACAGTTCTGCATCACCTCCACTACGGCGGCGCCTTTATGACGCGCGGCAGCGATCATGCAGTCGCGGGTGATGTCGAGAGTGACGTCGATGCCTCGTGCGAAGAAGTTTCCGCGCGCTCCAAAGCAGAGTTCAGCAGGGATGAAGGGATCCTCTACCGTGCCGTAAGGACTGGATTTAGTCACGGCTCCGCGATCGGATGTAGGGGAATACTGACCTTTTGTAAGACCATAGATCTTATTGTTGAAAAGGAGCATGTTGATATCCACATTGCGGCGGATGGCATGTATGAAGTGATTACCACCGATTGCGAGGCCGTCGCCATCGCCTGAGATCTGCCATACGGTCAGCTCCGGATTGGCGGTTTTTACACCCGTAGCGATTGCAGCCGCACGTCCATGAATGGTGTGCATGCCATAAGTGTTCATATAATACGGCAGGCGCGATGAGCAGCCGATTCCGGAGATTACTGCCGTATCCTTGGGTGCGACACCGATGGCTGCCATAGCCTTGTGAAGCACGTTCAGGATGGCGTGGTCGCCACAGCCGGGACACCAGCGGGCATTCTGGCTGTTCTTATAGTCGGCGGGCGTATAGCCCGTTGAAATTGTCTCTTCCATTTATTTTCTCACTTACTTAATCGTTAATTATTGACTTGACACCCTCCACAATCTCACTTACAAGGAAAGGCTGACCCTCAATCTTGTTGATGCGTCTGATCTCTTTGCCGGGGAGATGCATTTGCAGATAATCGGCAAACATTCCGGTGTTAAGCTCGGCAACGATGATGTTTTTATATTTCTTGAGAGTCTCGATCGTATTCTCCGGCAGCGGATTGATGTAACGGAACTGCCAGAATGCGACTTTTGTGCCGGAGGCGTTAAGCTCAGTGGCGGCAGTGAGCAGATGACCGTAAGTTCCACCCCAGCCGACAAGGATAGTATCAGCATCGGCTGCAAGCATCGGTTCCATCTTGGGTATGTCGCGGGCTATGCGCGCCACTTTCTCGCGACGTGCCTCAACCATGCGGGCATGATTCTTGGCATCGGTGGAGATAACCGAGGTGTTATAATCTTTCTCAAGACCACCTACACGGTGCATTCCGTTCTCCATGCCGGGGATAGACCAGTAACGAACCAAAGTCTCTTCATTACGATCGAAAGGTTTCCACCCTCTTTCGAGCTGATCGGCGGTNACAAGAGGAGCCTTNATCTCGGGATACTCATCTTTCTCCGGCACACGCCAAGCCGATGAGCCATTGCCGATGAACGCATCNGTAAGCAGAATCACAGGGGTCATGTGCTCNATAGCGATNCGGCAGGCCTGGAACGCCATCTCGAAACAATCCGTAGGACTCACTGCAGAAACGACACAGAGGGGTGACTCGCCGTTACGTCCGTAAAGTGCNTGCATAAGGTCGGTCTGTTCTGTCTTTGTCGGCAAACCNGTGGAGGGACCTCCGCGCTGAACATCGATCACCACCAGCGGCAACTCTGCCATAACCGCAAGGCCGATACCTTCCGATTTCAATGCCAGACCGGGACCACTCGTTGATGTCACGGCAAGATGTCCGGCATAGGAGGCNCCGATAGCNGAACAAACACCTGCAATCTCATCCTCCATCTGACACGCCTTTACACCNAGATCCTTGCGCTTGGCAAGTTCATGNAGNATATCTGTGGCAGGAGTGATGGGATAAGAACCGAGGAAGAGAGGACGCCCACTCTTCTCCGACGCCATGATGAGNCCCCACGCCGTAGCGGTGTTACCGGTCACATCGATATAAGTGCCCTTTTCNGCTGTGGCAGTCTCGATGCGATATGTAGGCATAGAGCTGTGGGTGTTGTGACCGTAATCCCAGCCTGCCTGAACCACCTTCGCATTAGCNTCATAGATCGCAGGTTTCTTGGCAAATTTATTCTGAAGTTTTTTCAGCACACTGTCGACAGGGCGGTCGAAGAGCCAGCAGATGATGCCGAGAGCAAGCATATTCTTGCATTTCATCATGCTTTTCTGATCCATGCCTGACTCCGCCAGCGTAGATTTAAGAAGCGTGGTCATAGGAACCAGCATGATATGCTTGGGATCAATTCCCAANTCAGTCACCGGATCTTCACCGGCGTATTCAGCCTTCTTAAGGTTCTGCGGGGTNAANGAATCGCCATCGCAGATAATGATGCCACCGGGTTTGAGGTAGCGCAGATTGGTTTTAAGGGCGGCGGGATTCATTGCCACCAGCACATCGGCGTTNTCACCGGGTGTGTGTACGTCCTTACCCACGCTCACCTGATAGCCCGACACACCGCTGAGCGAACCCTGCGGAGCGCGGATCTCAGCCGGATAATCGGGGAAGGTGGAAATCTGGTTTCCTTCACCTGCGGAGATATTGGAGAATATGCTTCCCGCAAGCTGCATTCCGTCGCCGGAATCACCGGCAAAACGGATCACCACCTTGTCGATGGTCTTGACGTTAGTTTCTTGTAACATCACGAAGTTAAGTTATTGTATTTTTAATGTATTAGAATTTTCACAGAAGCACCATTGGGTTTCACTGCCACATACACACCCGGCGCAAGATCGCGACCGNTGACACGACGTCCGTTGAGATCGTAAACCGCGCCACCTGCCGGNACNATAATATCTCTTCCNGATACGGCAATNGGCATATCTTCCTCTGAGTCAACATCGGTCACACCAGTCTGACCCTCTTTCGGGAACTCCTTGAACTTATACAGCANCACGGTGCCNTGATTCGATGTATAATTTGAGAAACGCGGCTGTGTCTTGTTATATTTCAGCGAGCCGTTGGAGGTGAAAGCTATGTCAACCTCTCCGGTTCCATTCACCGAGACCGTAGCGGGGGTACCGGTAGAGGGATCGAGTTTCATTTTATTTGATGATTTTGTTGACCAGTAACCCTTGCTGTTACCCAACGCATCGGATATGCGAACCATATANTGATCCTCACTTCCTTCAACAGGCACGAAGCTGACCAATGCTGCGCCCTCCGGAAGAAGACTNACATCGTCGCCTTTGAATTGACAGTATCCGCAACTCGGCATGAAATCGTTGGCTGTGCANCCCATGATATTCTTTACNTTCGACGACAGGATGATGTAGTANTTCCCTTTCTCGATTTCAGATGTGGCGGTTACGGGAGTCCAGATCGCATCCGTATAATCCGTCACTGTCGCATCTCTTCCGGTCATGGTTACATATACATACGAACTGCGCAACCCCTCGCTTCGGGTGGCTGCAGCTGAATAGGCCTTCAACGTGTGTTTCTCGCCATGTGTTGAAGCNGAGGGCAATGAGAATCGTTCGCCATAACGCTGAAACTCGCCACCGTCGTAACTGATCCAGAGATCACCATCCGGACAATCGAATTGGAGGTCTGTTCCCTCCCAATAACGACCGCTGTAAGTATTNACNCCTGTNAGCCACAATCCCGACAGTTTCGGATCTGANGGACGGTTCACCGGCTGCACCTCATTNCCGGCAGNAGTGAANCCCTCTGTTTGTCGGGAACCGTAGATATATTCCGCNAGTGCCGGNTAGTCGATAAAGGGATTACGGTTTTTCTGTATCTTATAGATCTCTTCGTTNCGGGTAAGCTCTGTGTCATCNACAGGATCGGCGGCCGACCAGCGNAGCAGCATATCCACCACCCACGGCTTNGGTTGCGCACCCTCCGCACTGATGTCAAGCATATTGCTTCCCTCCTTATCCGATAGCCAAGGCACATTGGAGTAGGTGGTGAACACATAAAGATAAGCACGTGCGAAATCGCCCTTATGCTCATCGGCGGGTTCAAAAACCGTAGCTGCTCCCCCTCCGAAGCCNCTCGCCGGCGTTCCGATCTTTACAAGTCCGTTGTCATAGATTCTGGCGTCAGCCACTTCTCCGAGCGGATTGTTTGATTTCTTGTTGTTGGTGTCTGCNTCCGACGGGTTCAGGTGAAACAGGTCGCTGTAAGCCTCCCGGCTACCATTCTTTCCNCCCCACCATGAGTTGGCGACAGAGTGCTCNATATTCATTCCGTCGTGACCTGTCGACACATAAANCATTCGGTTGCTATACATGTCGCGCCAGATAAGGTCACCTTCAATAAGGCGCACATCCGTCTTAGTAAACGCATCCCACGTNTCGTTGCCGTAGCTGACCACTGAGAAGNCNGCCGGCTGCGCGGCTGCTTTTACGGCTGCCTTCAGCTCAGCGCCGCTTTTCCCCTCCAGAGCGGTATAATAACCCGCCGGAATCTCCGCCATGGCTACTGCCGAGGCAGCCGTCAGACAGAATCCTATCAGAATGTTTTTCATGGTTATGTTGTTTTAATTGATTACAGGACTGAAAGCCCCTTCTATTAATTCATAAGTAACTTCTAAAAATAAAACGATATTTGTNGTAAGAAAAACTTGAACAATAAAACTCGTTCTTTTTGGATGCTTTGAGCTTGTCGTTCAGTCGCATAGCTCGCTATGCTCCTTCATTCCGCACTCAAATCATCTCAAAAATAACTTCCT
>JAAVCU010000025.1 GCA_014802175.1 Bacteroides sp. | reverse complement strand
TTTTGGATGCTTTGAGCTTGTCGTTCAGTCGCATAGCCCGCTATGCTCCTTCATTCCGCACTCAAATCATCTCAAAAATAACTTCCTTTTATTTGTTCATTTATTTTTCTCACTTACTTTATGATTAGATATTTAAGTGAAATCAAACACAAAATTAACAAATTTCTACATTTCCGTCAATACTCAAAAGTAAGTATTAACTCATAAGTCTTACTTACTGAAGTTGTAATCAAAATTTTAACTTTCGTAAATTAGTTTAAACAACTTCAATATATACTTATCAGCGAATCTTTTCGTTTTATAAAGGAATGAATGAATTAAAAGATATGTTTTTTTCAGATTTGAACTGGGAAGGGCTCGCAATCGGAGCCTGCACATTTCTGATTATCGGACTTTTTCATCCGCTGGTGATCAAAGGAGAATACTATTTTGGATTAAAAGTAAACTATGCTTTTGCATTGCTTGGCATCATTGCATCGTTGATAGCATTACTGACCGAAGGTATATTCCTTTCTGCAATATTTGCCGTGATAGCATTCTCCTCCTTCTGGAGCATCAAAGAGGTCTACGAACAGAAAGAGCGCGTCCGTAAAGGTTGGTTCCCTGCCAATCCCAAACGAAAGGATACAGAGACAATCGAGGAATAATACTATCTCCCTCTAACTGAACAGAGGGTATTTCCGTCTGCGCATACGCTGTCTCAGTAAACATAGTGAGGAGAATGGCGTAGATTACTTTCATATAAAAATGACTATTTACAGATTGTCAACATATATCCGAAACCGCGTTGGTTGACAATAGATATTGTCGGATCATGCCGTAGTGCACGGCGAAGTTTATGTATGTAACCGTGGAGAGAGTTGCGATTGCTTGGCTCGTCGCGTTGCCACACGGAAATCATCAATTCAGAGGCATCTACCGTTTTTCCAATGTTGGTCGCTAACCTTTCAAGTATCTTAGCCTCGAAGTGTGACAGCTCCTCACTTCGTTCATCCAAAGAAAGCGTCTGAGTCGTAACATTGAAAATATACCTCCCAATAGAAAATTTGATATCCTCGCTTCGGTTGGTGTTGTATCTGCGGAGCAGAGCCTTAATTCTCACTATCAGCTCGCGAAGTTCAAAGGGCTTTTTCAGATAGTCGTTCGCGCCTATTTCAAAACCTTCCTCAACATCATCAATGGTGCTTTTAGCAGTGAGAAAAAGCAACGGAACGGTCGGTGATAATATCCTTATCTTTTTTGCCATGGTAAAGCCATCCATCTTAGGCATCATGACATCCGCGACGACTATATCAGCAGCTTCGGTCTTGAATTTTTCAAGCCCTTCTATACCGTTGGCTGCCGTGATAACGTCATAGCCCTGTCCCCGCAGAGTGTCGGCGACAATCAGCGTCAAGTCTTCCTCATCTTCTACAAACAGTATCTTATTGCTCATCCTTGCTGAATTTAATAGTGAACACTGAGCCTTCTCCCTCTGAGCTTTTTACCTCAATAGACCACTCCATTTTGTCGAGAATACTCTTCACATAATATAATCCGATGCCATACCCTCGGACATCCTGACGGTTGCCATGTGGAACTCGGTAAAACTTATTGAACAGATATGGAATCGACTTCGAGGGGATACCGATGCCGTTGTCACTAACCGAAAGTTTTTTATTGTCGCCCACAATGGTTATCTCAACGCTGTCGCCGGAGTATTTGATGGCATTGTCAATCAGGTTGTTAAGTACATTTGCCAGATGTGTCCTGTCTGCTTCGACCATTATACCATTATCAATATTCACGTTAATACTGATATTTTTATCGCCTCTCATACGTTGGGCGGCTGCAATTTCATCTACAAAAGTATGTAATTGAATCTCCTCCGGTTTGAGTTTCATTATCTTACGACGTTCCATACTCATTGCTAATATATTCTCGACAAGTTCACCAAGACGTTTCAACTGTTTGTTGGCAATATTAAGATATGTTACCTTCTTCTGCGGGTCGTTGGCCGTGTCGTAATTGAGCAAAGCGTCATTGGCAGAATATGCTATAGCAATCGGTGTTTTCAGCTCATGGGTCATATTGCTGACAAAATCATCTTTCATCTCTTCAATGGTTCGCAGTCGTGACACCGTCCGGAATAAATACCAAAACGCCATAGTAAACGCAACCATCAGAAGAAAAATAGTCACAATCACGCCTGACATTTCCGAAATTATATGGCGGGTCAGAGGTGTCATATATGCCTTATAATAAATTCCTTCGTTTGGATTGATATTAAATCGGAAAGAATCCAATCCGGATTCACTCTTAAATTTAGGATTTTCGCAGATTACAGAATCCTTATTGTTGACAACCTCAACACATAAGAAATCAGGATAGATGAACCTGTTGGAAAGCTGATTGCGTAAAACGCTATCCATCACTGCCATGTCATAGGAGATATATTTATCCATTATTACATGGAATTGTCTGCTCATTGCATCAACCATCTGATTTGAATAGGAACTATTTTCTGACAATGCAGCACGTTCTTCAGTAACCGTTCCATCTGCCTCAGTCCTCACGGAGATAAGTTGACCATTTTTATCACGATATGTAGATGCTTCAGCTTTTCTTGGGGCATTGTACTCCTCAATATCTTCTTGTACCTTCACGTTTGATGCCAAACCCTGCGCCCTTCCTGCCCGATACAAAAGGTCATCAATATCTGCATCAGCCAATGCCGCCATCACATCTCGTTCAACATTGGCTTTTATTGAATTATATAGCGATATGAGATAATAGACATTGCAAGCAAAAATCGCAGCAATGACAATTATAAATGTGATTGATATGGTCTTAAAGCGTCTCATAACGCAAATTTACTAATAATCCGTCATACAATCGATTAAGTCTACTTCGATTTAAGACTAAATAAGGGAGCATTTAAGACTAAATAAGGGAGCATTTAAGACTAAATAAGGTTGATTATGGTAAGATTGAATGTATGTGTAGGTAATTTTGCGTCTGAATAAATTTTTACTGCAATGAAAAAAGCATTACTTTTCATGACAATTTTACATGGCTCTGCCATCTATGCTCAGACGGAATTACCAGACACAATCTCCGCACGGCAACTGAATGAAGTTGTTGTCAACGGAGAGAAACCGCAGGTCAAAGGTGAGGACGGAATCATGGTAGTTGACCTCCCCGGCATAGTCAAGGACAAACCGGTTAACAATATTCTTGAAGCCCTTGGCTATATGCCTGGCGTCACTAACAATAATGGTATGATATGGCTCACCGGAGCCTCAAATGTCACCATTATTCTCAATGGTGAGCTTACCAATATGCCGCTCCAGAATCTTTATCAACTTCTCTACAACACTCCGGTTGACAGACTGAAAAACGTGGAGATTATGTATTCCGCTCCGGCGAAGTATCATGTAAATGGAGCGGTAATCAACGTGGTTCTGAAAACGCCGATGCCTCTTGATGGTTTGCAGGGGCAAATCAGAGCCGGATACAATCAGGCTCACTATGGTTCGTATGGTGGTGTACTTGCAGCCACCTACGCTATAAAGGAGTGGACTTTTGACGTAAACTATGGACTCACACGCAGTAAATCGTGGAGCCGCGAGGAAACATGGTCGAATCATCTTTATGATGACAGACGAATCATGATTGAAGATGATATGCGTCGCATTGGTAAGAATTGGAGTAATACGATATTTGCTTCCGCTTCATGGAAAACGCTGAAACTAACTTACAACGGTCAGATAATCTCCGATTCAAAAAGTTGGAGCCATTCCTCAGGTACTTTCGGAAACTATACAAATGCCTACAATATGCTGTCGCCTGTAGGTTATCATAATATAGCCCTGCGTTATGAAGCACCATTCGGCACGACAGTCGGTGGCGATTATACCCGCTATTCCGAAAACCGCTCTCAGTCCTTGTTTAAGAATGCCGATTATCTGCTTGGCTCTGAAAACCGTCAAGTGATCGACCGATGGCATGTGTATATCGACCAACAGCATCAGTTCGGAAAATGGCAACTAAACTATGGCGTGGAATATCAGCACTCTAAAGATCATAGTTCGCAACTCTACGCAGTGTCCGTCAATCCTGATTTTGATGATACCCTCAACGAAGATGTGGCGAGTTTTTATGTCGGTACACAACGCTCGTTTGATTGGGGATTGTCGTTCAACGCCTCTGCAAAAGGAGAGTATTATCATAATAAATATCAGAGTAATTGGAATTTCATCCCTCAGCTCGGTGCGACATACTACAAGACTCCGAAAAGCATATTCCAGCTTAATTTCAGCACCCAACGTATGTATCCTTTATATTGGGAGCTTCATGGCGGGACAAGCCACATCAATGATTATTCAACCGTTATAGGCAATCCGGCGTTGCAGCCATACATTCAATATGAAACACAGTTCAACTACATTCTAAGACAGAAATATGTTGCTACTCTATATTTTCAGTATGGAGATAAAACAACTGTGCAATTACCTTATCAGTCGCCCAACGCTCTCAATCTCATCTATCAGACCATAAATATGAACTATGAACGTGTAGTAGGTCTTAATCTCTATGCTCCTTTCGGAATCAGTTACATCTGGAATGCTTCTGCCACTACAAACGTGATGAATAGGCGGGCAAAGGCTAATCATTTCCATGACATCAGGTTCGACAACAGCAAATGGATTTTCTATGGGTCGTTAAACAACTCTTTCAAGTTCAGTCAGAACAGCCCTGTTTCTGTTTCGGTGGATTTCAGTTACATTTCTCCATCATTGCAAGGATTAGCCGATATGTCGGGAATATGGAGAATTGATGCCGGANTNAAATGGCTGTTCGGAAAGAAANGNNGCTGTGAACTTGATTTGNAAGCCGATGATATATTCAACAAATGGTCGCCNACTATGACCATAAACCACGCCGGCCAGGATTNTANGATGAAAGTCCGTGATATGTCCCACAATCTCAAACTGACATTCATTTGGCGATTCAACGGTTTCAAGCCTAAAGACACAAGCATTGACACCTCCCGATTTGGCACAGGAAAATAAATAAGTAAGTGTTCAAAATTAATTTATACTATATTGGAGCTTATTTTTTAGGCGATTTTGACGCGTAGCGAAANAGAATACTTNCGTATTCGACTGAGNTACANGTTAAAAGCGGCAAAAAAGAAGCCCAAGATAGTATAAAAGATAACTAAATCTCTTAATNTCGTTAAATTTTGAAAACAGTGCGCCGCCGGAAATTTCTCAATTTCCGGCGGCGTCGATTCTAACTATGTGGCTTTTATTATNTTCTTACTATTATTTTATNCTTACTATTATTATATACTTACTATTTATTATTTGACCAGAATTTTAACTCCGTTGGCGATATAGAAACCTGCCTGAAGATCGATAAATTCAGTGTCATTTGCATTGATTCTAACATCTTTCACCTTACGTCCCGAGAGATCAAAGATCTCAAGATTGCTGGCTGTTCCTCCATTATTTGTAACCGTCAATCCTCCACGCGACAATTCTACACTTAAATCGCCGGTGCCAACCTCNTTGATTTCGCTGATATCTGTTGTAAACGATTTAGGAAGATTGAAACGCGCAAGCAGGTTCGTATAACCGCCGGGATTCTCAGTCTCCTCTCCTCCCATCGGAAGGAACGAATTGTTTCCTCTAACGGTAACATATATCACTCCATTTTGCGGCTCGTAAGCGATATTGTTAGCCGTCGGGACTCCACCCTCAGTCAGGATGCTCCACGAATTATCCGGATAACCGATCAGTGTTTCTCTATCATAACATCTCAAGAACACACCTACTGTTGCATTCATCGCATATCCGTAAACATAAATATTCTGAGGATCGGATGCCGGTACAATCACCTTCATATAGCCTGTCAGATAAGTCTGATTGAACGCGGTTCTTGAGTTTGCAGCCTCAAGCCATGCTCCATTCTTTTGGTCAAGCTTGATAATGAATCCCTCGCGTATGTTACCTTGTGTAGACTCAACATATTTGTCGGCATCCTGTGCATCNGAAATCTTACCGTTATACTGTCCTGCCAACCAGATCGTTCCTTCTGACACCGTCATCCCAACATTCTGCACAGCATTTTTAGTTGCTACTGCATCACCGGGATAACACTTAAACCAATCAGCCTTNAGATCGGAATTTAGNCAACCCACAATCGGTGACACATAATTGCTCGGAGTCAAAGAGAAACCGGAAACAACGGCCGCATCGGTTCCATTNCCTTTCATATAACCGTATGCGTAAAGCTTGCCGTCAAACCATTCAAGATTCTGAAGATATGAAGCGGAGATCTCAGCCCCTGTTTCCTCAAGATTATTGAGATAATAACCTTCGCCATCGAGTTTTACAAGATAAAAACATCCTACAGTCTTCTGAGAATCNCCATCCCAACCNGTNACATTCTTTGGTTGCAGAACCACATNGGTTCCATCTTTTTTCGGGAAAGTCATGGCCGTACGATAATTACCNCANANGTANATNTTNTCCTCATTATCTACTGTNGCTCCATACACATTGATGGCATCTGCNGTAAAATCAACACGCGTACCCGTGGCATCCGGAACAGGAGAATTATCTACATCATACGTTCTCACCCACTTCAATTCACCTTGAGCCGATACACATCCCACGATCAGACGATCCCAACGTTTCGCATCTGCGGTCAGATTCCAATCAATCTTAGTAGAGATTCCTTTAGCATCAACGATTGTGATCGGATTATCTAAATATCCGTCAGTGTGACGCACTCCCCCTACGAATACCACGTCGCCATTGGATTTCACAGCAAGTCCTCCCTCGTTTGGAGAGAAGTCGCCCCATTCGGAATATACACACCATTGCTTCTCGCCATTGGCATTAGTCTTAAGAAGAGTAAGATTCTTGTTTGAGGATGTACCTTCATAAATAGAACCATTATACAGGTCCTCTCCAGCGTAAGTTACGTTACGGTCATCGGTAGATGATCCGTCTGTAAGCATCCAATACACCTGATCTGCACCTGCAACAACTACATCTGTTGCCTGATCCTGACCCGGTTTCCCGATCAACCAATGATCCCATGACACTTTCGGTTCAGTCAGCGTAGTCTGCGTCTGAGCGTATGCTCCGGCTACACTGAGAATAGAAGCTAAGAGTAATACTTTTTTCATATTGTTATTGTTGAGTTAATTTCCGATTGCAAAATTACCTCCGACAAATTTTTAACACAATACTTAATTTTTGGTAAAAATTCGTTACCAAATTATTATTTTCATTAAAATCCTGATATCCGTGAAATCATATTACCACTTTTTAAGTATTGATGTCCTTTTGTTTGCATTGTAATTTTGCACCTGTGAAACGAGCACTAACATATTCCATAATATCTGCTGCTGGAGTTCTTGGGCTGTCAGCAGCCAACATCTCAGGAAGAATCACTGATTCTGCAGACCACACACCACTCCCCTTCTGTAATATAAAGGCTATCCCCGGCAACAGCGGATGCGTAACCGATGCAGATGGTAACTTTTCATTGGAACTTCCCGATGGAGAATATACCCTTATTGTCTCATACGTCGGTTATAAAGAACTCGGCAAACCGGTTACCATTAAAGGTAAGAATGTCAAATGCAACGTTCAATTACAACAGAACACTCTTACTTTAGGAGAAGTGGTTGTCACGGCAAAGGAAAGCGAGGGTCTCGCCTCCGGATCCAGGATAGACCGCAATGCTATGTCTCATCTCCAGCCTACAAGCTTCACCGATCTTCTGGAACTTCTGCCGGGTAATATTTCCAAAAATCCGCAGATGGGTCAGGCCAACACAATCACCCTACGCGAAACCGGCAATTTAGGAGCGACCGGCGCGGAAACTTCCAACCCTGACTATGCCATTACATCCTTAGGAACACTGTTCGTGGTGGATGGTGCTCCGGTCAATGGCGATGCAAACCTGCAATCCGTAGGCACGACAAACGATGCCTCATCACCCGACTATGCCCGTAACACCACCAATAAAGGTGTGGATATGCGTTCGATTGCCACTGACAACATCGAAAGTGTTGAGATTATACGCGGTATCCCCTCCGCCGAATACGGCAATCTGACATCGGGAATGGTCAACATTCGCCGAATACGACGCTCCACTCCGATCTCTGCCCGATTCAAAGCCGATGAATGGAGCAAACTGTTCTATGTCGGCAAAGGATTCCTTATTCCTCAGACCGGAAATGTGTTGAATCTGGATCTGGGATACATGGATTCAAAAGTTGATCCGAGAAATAATCTCGAAGGCTACAAAAGGCTTAACGGCTCGGCGCGTTTCTCATCCAATTGGATGCGGGACTGGGGTAATGTGCGCTTCAATGTTTCAGGCGACTACACCGGTTCTTTCGATAATGCAAAAGTGGATCCGGACCTCGCCAACGGCAAGATTGATGAATATAAAAGTAATTTTCAGAAGTTCTCCATGAACGCAGAATCGATCATAACCCCCACCTCAATTCAGTGGTTGTCAAACATNGAGCTGAATGGTTCTGTTAGCTATCAGAAAGATATTCTGGAAAGACACCGACAGGTTGCTCCTTCGCGACCCTCAGCCGCACCTACAACAATGGAACCGGGAGTTCACGACGGACATTTCATCATCGGGGAATATATTGCCGATTATATCAGTGAGGGTAAACCACTTAACGCATTTCTCAAAGGATCGGTCAGNAGCAATCTGACAAGNGGTATNCTTTCNAATAAGATAAAGGTNGGTCTGGAATGGAATCTTTCTAAAAACTTGGGACGCGGACAGGTTTACGACCTCATGCGACCNCTCTCCGCNTCATGGACNTCGCGCCCGCGCAACTATTCNGAGATTCCGGCACTGAATGTGCTTGCATTTTATGTGCAGGATGTATTCACACTCAAAACACCCGCCGGTAATATTGACTTACAGGCCGGCTTACGAGGAACATCTCTTCCGGGCTTAAAGAAAGATTATGCCATGTCAGGTAAATTATACCTTGACCCNCGCTTCAATATGTTATGGCATCTTCCCTCCATCCATAAACTTTCCCCTTTCGTTGGGGGTGGATTCGGACTAACNACGAAAATGCCTACGATAGATTATCTTTACCCGCAGGCTCATTACAACGATCTTGTGCAATTAAATTATTACGANATAGCAAAACCACTTGAACACAGTCGTTTGAATCTGCGCACATATATTGACGATGCTACCAACTATAATCTCAAACCGGCACGAAACCGCAAGTGGGAAATAAGATTAGGCGCTTCCTTAGGCGATAACCGTCTTTCGGTCACATTCTTCGATGAGCGTCTGCGCTCCGGTTTCAGATACTCATCGATTTANGCACCTTANTCTTATNGGGAATATGATTCGTCNGCTATCAACAGTGCCGAATTAACGGCTCCTCCTGTGCTTGAGTCTTTACCTTACACAGACCGCACCGTACTTGACGGCTACCGCTATGTCACAAACGGAAGTCGCATCGACAAGCAAGGAATNGAGTTTCAGCTCAACACAATGCGCTGGCATCCGATTCGCACTGCGCTCATAGTAAGTGGAGCCTGGTTCAGATCCACCTACTCAAATTCGCAGATGTTGTATTCCACCGTCAGCGATGTCATAGACGGNCAACCGGTGAGCGATCGATATGTCGGCATATATGATTACAACGACGGAAGAGTAAACGAGCAGTTCAACACAAATTTCATGTTCGACACTCAGCTGAATAATCTCGGACTGCTTTTCACCACCTCAATTCAATGTATGTGGTTTGTGAAATCCACCATGCTCCCCAAAGATGGGAGACCGGCTTATTACGTTGATGCAGCAGACGGTCAGATTCATCCATACACCGTTGAGTCAGAGAATGACCTTATGCTCCGCGCCCTGATCAAAAATTATAATGAGAATCAGTTTAAGACAGTAAGGATCGCACCGGCAATGTATCTTAACTTCAAAGCCACAAAATCAATCGGTAAATGGTTGAGAATATCCCTGTTCGTCAATCGCATTATCGATTACCTACCCGATTATAAAGTCAATGGTTTGGTTATCCGCCGCAAAGCGGACGCATACTTCGGTATGGAACTGAACCTAACCATCTGACAACTTGACAACTTTACAATCTGACAACAATAAATATAACCCCTATGAAACAAAATATAATAATTCCCGCTCTGTTGATCTCCGCTCCTGTTGCTCTGATCTCTTGCGATGACGAATTCTCAGACTCCAATCTTGAAACGGTAGACGTAATTGTCAATTATCCTTCTGATATAAATAAAGCAGATATAACCGACGGATTCATAAAGTTCCGCAATATTTCATCCGGTCAGGTAACGGAGTTCCGTTATCCCTCTTCAGCCATAAGCATCCTGCCCGGAATCTATGACGTTGAATATGATGCCAATTACACTTCACCTGAAGGGAACCTTATAAATATCAAAGGGGTAGCCAGATCTGTAGAGGTCTTCGCGTCGGGCAATGTTATACGCCTTGATGCCTACTGCAACATCGCCACCGACGACCTGATTATCGCTGAAGTTTTCTTTGCGGGAACGCTTCAGAATTCCGGCAATCAATATAACGGCGACAACTACATTAAACTGTATAACAACACCGACCATATTGTTTACGCCGACGGAATCACACTCTTTGAAACCAAATTTCTTACAACCGAGAAACTTGATTACACACCTGATATTATGGATGAGGCTGTCACAGTGCAGGCATTGTACACTATCCCCGGATCCGGCAAGGAGCATCCCGTCAAGCCCGGTGAATATATCCTGCTCGCGGATATCGGCATTGACCACCGCACAGCTAATCCCAACTCGTTTTCTCTCGAACACGCAGACTGGGAATGGTACGATATCTCTACTTCACCGAATAATCTTGATATCGACAGTCCTCTCGTTGAGAATCTCGACAAATGGTATTGTTACACAAAATCTATCTGGCTTCTTCATAACCGGGGATTCAAGGCTTTTGGAATCGCTCGCATCCCGGTAGATCGCGAAACATATCTGAAAGATTATTGGTACACTTACTACTACGAACTCGTGACCAACGCCGGCACTTTCCCTATGAGTCAGAGCTCATACAGATTACCTAACGATTGGGTGGTGGATGTAGTGAACTGCTCTGTTGAGGCTGAATGGCAATGGAATGTAACCTCGCCTAAACTTGATATGGGCTGGGCTTATTGCGGCACAATCGACAAGGATAAGACTCGATATTTCCACGCCGTGAGAAGAAAACTCCTTTATCTGCGCAAGGATGGCACTCCTGTTTTCAAGGATACGAACAATTCCACGGAGGATTTCAACAGCCACGTCACTCCAAGTGAGATAGAGCTGCAACATACCATTACCGGTCTTGGACAAGAAAATTCTAAAATAATTACTTACGATGGTGTCACCCCGATTGCTGAGTAGTCTCTTGATATTAAGTCCGCTTGTCGCCAATGCTCAGATCGACAAGGCAATTATGGAACATTCATCCTCCCTGCCGATTCTTACTGAAAACGCATGGAGCAACCCGTCTCTCCTTTCAGGCGAGTTCCGCTCCTCTCTCTCAAGTGTGAACGGAATGTTCCACAATAGCGATAGCGAACGTTTCGGCGAATTTAAAGCTGAATCGTATATGAAACTGAGCAAAGTCACTGTAGCCGCTCATGCTTTATACGATAATGGAGCAAAACATAACGTTCGTTTCTGCGAGAATGTTGATATAGAGAAGGTCTATCCTTATCTTACTTATGATGCGGTGGGTGGAAACATGAATCTTGAACGCTATTCTTTCGGCGGAAGTGTAGGAGTGGATCTATCCGACAGATGGGATGTCGGAGGTTCTCTCTCTTACGATGCCGGTCTATTTTACCGTAATGTCGATCCCCGTCCGCGTATCATAACGGGAAATTTCCGTTTGGGTGCGGGTGGAGCCTATACAATCGGAAATAATTATAAGATAGCTGTCGGTTTAAATTATGGGAAATACAAGCAAAGCTGCGACATTACCTTCATGAGTGAACTCGGCGCATCCAAAATCTACCACCTCACCGGATTGGGTTCCCATTACAGCCGATTCGCCGGTCAAGGAAATTCCACCTATTATAATGGAAATTCCATCGAAGCGGCACTGACACTTTTACCTGTAACCTCCGGAGCATACTTTAATGGTGCAGCGGCAATCGATAAAATAAATCTGATTCTCGAAGATCTCAACAAACTTCCGATGTCAAGAACAGATTGCCGCACATTTAAGGCAGAAGGTGGTTACAAGGGAAATTTCTGGGGAGTAAAAGCCTTCACAGAAATAGAACGCAAACATGGTTACGAGAACATTTTCGGAGACGCCGCTACGGGACAATACCCGCAGATCGGCTCAATAGCGATGCACATCATTAACCGCAATATATATGGAGTCAATGCTACCACTGACTTGTCTCTTAAAAACACGTTACTTTCCATTACTCCGGAAATACTGTATAATCATTACAAAGAATTATATCGCGACCCTCGTCGTTCATTGAAATGCGATAATCTCTCCTCTTCCATAAAAGTGAATGCGGTAACAGTGATTGCCCAAAAGGTCATAGCTAAAGCCGGAGTTCGATATACACTTCACTCTCCCCTCTCTGATTCAATGGAAAACGTTGGGTCNGACAATGCAGATCTCGCTAATTACATATCTATCCTTAATGATGGATACAGCATCGCTACCCAAACAAGCCATAATTACATGGCAACCCTCGGAGCTGATCTGATGATTTGCAAAAACCGTTATGCCTTAGGTCTTGAAATATCCTATTCAAGCAATAAGCTGTCGGGTAATAACTCTCTTTTCGCACTCTCCTTCAAATTCTAACAAATTATAATAATTTGAAATGAAGCACAATAAATAATAACAATTATAAAAATGAAACATTATCTATTAGTTGTAGCGGCAATATTAATTGCCTTGAGCGGAAGGGCCGAACTGAGAACCGGTGTTCTTCCCAACGGACTTACCTATTACATCCGTACAAATGACACACCCTCGGGAATGGTCGATTTCTACCTCGCACAGAGAGCCGGATCTGTCAATGAGGCTGAATCCGAAAGGGGTCTCGCCCACTTCCTTGAACATCTCTGCTTCAACGGCACAAAACATTTTCCTGACAACACACTAATCAGCTGGCTCGAATCCAATGGTGTGAAATTCGGAAAGAATCTCAACGCATACACCTCTACAGATGAAACCGTCTACAATATCTGTAAGGTTCCCGTAAACCGCAAAGAGGTTCTTGACTCATGCATTCTGATTCTTCACGACTGGTGTTCGGATGTGACACTCGATCCCAAGGCTATTGATGAGGAGCGCGGAGTTATCGAAAATGAGTGGCGACACCGCAACTCAGCTGCAAACCGCCAGCTTGAGAGAGCACTCCCCTCTCTTTATCCCAACAGCATCTATGGAGAAAGAATGCCTATCGGCAAGATGGAGATTGTAAAGAACTTCAAACCCAAGACTCTCAAGAATTTCTACAATAAGTGGTATCACCCCTCCAATCAGGCTGTGATCGTGGTCGGAGACATGGATCCGGATTATGTTGAGTCTCAGATCAAAAACCTCTTTGGCACCATCAAGCGCAAGGGTGAAGTTATCAAGTCGTTACCCGAAGTTCCTGCCAACGAGCAACTGATTGTGGTGTGCGAATCTGATCCCGAACAGGCTACAAACCTCGTTCAACTTCATTTCCGTCATCCGGAATATGATAACGAACTGGCGGCCGAGCTCGCCGGAGCCATGCTGGCTGCAAGATTTGATGAAATTGAACTCGATCCCGAATGCCCCCATACATATTTAGGTGTGGGAGAAACCAAGTTCCTTCTTTCTCGTGGAGTGAAATCGTTGGTGATGAGAGGTGTGGCAAAACCGGGCAGAGCCGCTGATGCTATCAAACTCTGGTATTCCGAACTTTCACGCGCATTGCGTCACGGCTTCACACAAGAAGAACTTGACATTGCAAAAAAGCAGATTGCCAAAGATCTCAACGACAAGAAACGCAAGTCGGTAAAAACAAACTCTACCGAGCTTGCCCGAGGATATGTCAGAAACTTTATAGACCGAACTTCTCCCGAAGAGATCGCAGCCGAGTGTGATCGCAAACTTGCCGAACTGGATAATATAACTCTCGCTGAAACTGATAAATATCTGCAAGATGTTGTTAACACAAATGGTAAAAACGTCGTTATCTTATCATACTCTCCGGAGAAGGAGGAATATCCCGTTATCAAGCCTGAGGAATTGCGCGAAGCATTCTTAAGTGTCAACAATCTGGAACTCTCACCTTTCTCAATGAAAAAAGATTCCGGAGATATTCTGGAGCAGGAACCTGTTGCAGGAAAAATCCTGAGCAGCAAACCATATATCTACGAAGGTGCTACCGAATATCAGCTCTCAAACGGAATCAAGGTCATTGCATGGAAATCAGATGAAGTGCCTGACCAGATCTTCATTCGCGGAATCGGACAAGGGGGTCTTTCGCAGAATTATAAGGAGGAGATTGCTCCTACATTCAAGATGATCAATGAAATTCTCGCCGTGTGTGGAGCCGGAGAACGCACTGCCAATGATCTTAAGAATCTCGGTTTGGCCCGCAAAGTCAATACTTCCATCAAGATTACGAACACCGAAGAAACCATTGAATCCGCAACCACCCGTGAAGACATGCACGATGCGTTCCGCATGATTTATCAGAAAGCAACTGACACTCGTCTCGACCGCCCTGCCGTGAACGCTATGCTTACTGCCGAACGCAACAAACTCCGCAATCAGCATGTTAACCCGATTCAGGTTATGGGTGATTCCATACATCGTAATGTTTATTCTCGCCATCCTTTAGGAGCGAAGACCACGGTGGAACTCCTTGATAAAGTTAATCCGGACTTAGCACTTGAAGAGTACAAAGATCGTTTCTCTGATATGTCGGATTTCATATTCTACATTGCAGGCGATTTTGATACCGATTCCCTTGAGAACTGTATCGCGACCTACATCGCATCTCTCCCCACGGCCGGAAGGATTGAAACTCCCAAAGATATCAACTACCGCTTCACCCGTGCAAATCAGACCATTGATTTCTCTCGCCCGATGAGCAGTCCGGTTGCTGTAGTGTATAATTTCTACACCGGCGATGGCACGTATGATCTCCCGCACGTAATCGCCGCTACCATTTTCGGTCAGATTCTTCGCAACCGTCTGATGGAGGAATTGCGCGAGAAACGTGGATGGACTTACTCTGTTCAGGGACACTGCTCAGTAAACGCAGGAATGAACGGCAATGACGGCCCGTCAATCATGATGCCCTCTTACATTAAAGTTGAACCCGGACATGAAGATGAGGCTAACGCCTACGTACAAGCCACCATCAAGGATATGATGGAAAACGGTGTCACCGACGAGGAACTCAACAAAGTAAAGGAATATCTTGCTAAGAACTATGCCGAAAACGTTTCAGACAACGCCTACAAATTAGTTGTGATGCGTTCCAATGAACGTTTCGGTCAGGACATGCACTCCGACTACCTCAAAGCACTCGACAGCATAAAAGACATCCGCCCATACGTCAAGAACCTGACCCAATGGCATTCAACCCTGATTATGCGTCCGGAAGCGCAATGATTCCAAAACTAAAATAACTAATAAACATATAAGCGGCAATCGGTTTGATCCGATTGCCGCTTATTTATTTAAATTACTTATGATGTCTCCCTCCCCTCATCACTCATNACTATAANTTATAACTATAACTTATAACTTATATAACCACTCCGAGCTTTGCATAAGCGCGGTCGGCTTTGGCTTTCGCCTCCTCCACTGTGTCGGCGGTTGCAAGAATCACTGCCATGCGGCGATGACCCTTAACCTCAGGTTTACCGAAGATTCTCATATCTGTGCCCGGCTCTGACAATACCTCCTCAAGATTCTCAAACTCTACAGTGTCGGTATTTCCCTCCACAACAACGGCTCTTGAAGCAGAAGGTCCGTAGAATTTGATTTCAGGAACGGGCAGACCCAACAGCGCACGGGCATGCAACCCGAACTCACTCTTATCCTGCGAAATCATTGTAACCATACCGGTGTCGTGCGGACGGGGTGAAACCTCGCTGAAGATTACATCATCACCTTTGATGAACAACTCCACTCCGAAGATGCCATAACCTCCGAGAGCGTCAGTAATCTTTTTCGCCATATCTTTAGCTCGCTCAAGCGCTTTTTCTGACATAGGCTGAGGCTGCCATGAATAGCGGTAGTCGCCATTAACCTGAATGTGACCTACCGGTTCGCAATAGGTAGTGCCGGAAACACTCCTGACGGTAAGCAATGTGATTTCATAATCGAAATCTACAAAACCTTCAACAATCACACGTCCGGCACCGGCGCGACCACCCTCCTGCGCCTCTTTCCACGCCGGAACAATATCCGCCTCTGTCTTTACAACGCTCTGACCGTGACCGGAGCTGCTCATAACGGGCTTTACAACACAAGGCAATCCGATCTCCTTGATGGCATCCTCAAATTCCTCGAATGTAGAAGCGAATTTATAGGGAGATGTGACGAGACCAACCTCTTCAGCTGCCAAACGGCGGATACCCTCACGGTTCATAGTAAGCCACGCGGCTTTAGCTGTGGGTGTTACATGATAACCCTCCTCCTCAAGTTTGAGAAGCTCAGGAGTGGCGATAGCCTCAATCTCCGGAATGATATGATCCGGCTTTTCAAGTTCTATTACCTTACGCAACTCATTTGCGTCAAGCATATTGAGCACATGTGAGCGGTGAGCAACCTGCATTGCCGGAGCATTTGCATAACGGTCGCAGGCAATCACCTCAACTCCGAGACGCATCAACTCCAATGCAACCTCTTTACCTAACTCGCCGCTTCCGAGAAGCAACGCCTTTTTCGCCTTAGGGCTAAATACAGATCCGATCTTTGTCATAAGTAGAAACGGGTATTACTATTATCAAATGATTTGCAAAATTAATACTTTTTTCAAAATTAATCATCCAAACCGCCCCATATATCTAAACTAATTCTTAATTTTGCGTTTATTAGTCTTCACCACATCATGAACACGTATATAGTATCTGCAATTCTATCATTGGCACCCCTCACAGCTTCAGCAAGCGATTGGAACGGTGCATGGATAAGTTCTCCTCACACCAACAGTACACCAAATTCCTGGATAGCATTCCGTAAACAACAGACCCTTGACAGCATCCCTGAATCGTTAACTGCACGAATCGCAGCCGACACCAAATACTGGTTATGGATCAATGGTAATCCGGTGGTGTTCGAAGGCGGACTTAAGCGCGGTCCCTCTCCCGGCGATGGATATTACGACGAAGTTGAAATTGCTCCATACCTTAAAAAAGGAGAAAACACCATAGCCATCCTTTTATGGCATTTCGGGAAAAATGGCTTCTCGCACTCCAACAGTGGCGCGGCTGGAATCATCTTCGATGCTTCCAAAGATGCAAAACCTGTAATCATCTCAGACGCAAGTTGGAAATGTGCCGATGTCGAGGCGTTTGGGAACACCGATTCGCCGCATCCAAATTACAGGCTTCCGGAATCGAACATCAGATTTGATGCAAGGAAAGCCCCCGAAGGTTGGAATTTACCGGGTTTTCAAGGAAAGATGAGCAGCGTGGCTGTATTGGCGAACGCGGGCAACGAACCTTTTGGCAAACTTGTGAAACGCCCTATTCCCCTATGGAAAGATTATGGTCTCAAACACTATGTTTCCGTCAGCAGAGGTAATGGCGACACGATAAAGTGCAAACTACCCTACAATGCCCAAGTAACTCCCTACCTGAAGGTTAATGCTAATGCCGGAAAGAAATTGGATATCCTGACCGACAACTATTCCGGGGGCTCAGCTTTCAATGTGCGTGCAGAATACATAACGCGCGACGGCGTGCAGGAATACGAGAACCCCGGCTGGATGAACGGGCATGAAGTCTGGTATGTAATTCCGTCCGATGTTGAAGTACTTGATCTGCAATTTAGAGAAACAGGGTATGACACGGATTTCACAGGCTCTTTTGAATGCGATGACTCATTCCTTAATGAACTCTGGAAGCGTTCTGCCCGCACACTCTACATCACCATGCGCGACACTTATATGGATTGCCCCGACAGGGAACGCGCTCAATGGTGGGGCGATGCGGTCAACGAACTTGGAGAAGCCTTTTACGCTCTTTCTCCATCTGCAAGCCGTCTGGCTCATAAGGGGATACTGGAATTGATGAACTGGCAACGCGACAACGGAGTGATCTATTCACCTGTTCCATCCGGAAACTGGCGTAAGGAGCTTCCTCTCCAGATGCTTGCTTCAATCGGTTGGTACGGTTTCTATACCCAAGGATTCTATTCCGGCGACGACAGCTTTGTTCCTGAAATTTATCCGGCAATGAAGAAATATCTTCACGAGGTCTGGCAAACAGATCCCGACGGATTGGTTATTACCCGTGCCGGCGACTGGAACTGGGGTGATTGGGGCGAAAACATAGATCTGGAAGTGTTGACCAACTGCTGGTATTATCTCGCATTGAAAGCGGAGCTTGAATTTGCGCATAAACTGGGTTATGATAACGACGCTGAAACGATTCAAGGTATGATGGCAGCAATTGAAAAGAATTTCAACCGAAGGTTCTGGACAGGCAACGAATACCGTTCACCTCACTATTCCGGAGAGACTGACGATCGTGCCCAGGCTATGGCCGTCGTGTCCGGTCTTGCATCCGAAGATAAATACTCAGCCATCAAAAAGATTCTTGACAAGGAATATCATGCAAGCCCTTATATGGAAAAATACGTTCTCGAAGCGTTATTTATGATGGATGAACCTGATCAGGCTATGGAAAGGATGCATCACCGATATGGCAAAATGCTTTCATATCGCGATTACACCACTCTCTTCGAAGGCTGGGGAATAGGAACAGAAGGATTCGGTGGGGGCACACTAAACCATGCGTGGAGCGGAGGTCCTCTCACTCTTCTCAGTCAGAAAGTTTGTGGAATTGCGCCTACATCCCCGGCATTCCGCACATTTGCAGTTAACCCTCAAATGGGTAAACTTAAATGGGCAAACGCTCAGGTCGACACATCATTCGGACTCATCANACTTTCGCTGAAACGGAATGGCAAAAAGATTTCCGGAGAAATCACTGTTCCGGATGGAACAACTGCAACCATCCCGGCNTCAAACGGCAAAACTAAAACATTATCNGCAGGAACACATAAATTTTCATATATCTCGTTTTAGAACTTACTAATATGCTTACAGAAGGATTGACNCATACAAGCAAAGTTATCATCTCTCCGGCTCTTACCGCCTTGGCTATGGGNTCGGGNGATCTTGAAGTATTCGCCACACCGGCAATGATAGCACTGATGGAGAATGCCGCCATGAAGGCGGTAAANGATGAACTCGACGAGGGTTANACCACAGTTGGCGCACATATCGATGTTTCGCATATCCGTCCNTCGAAAAAGGATAAAGAGATCTCAGCGAAAGCTACCCTCACCAAGATAGACGGAAAAAAACTACATTTCACGGTAGAAGCATACGAAGGCGACTCNCTTATTGGCAAAGGGACACACCTGCGTGTNATCATTCACAAAGAAAAGTTTCTATCGAANTTGTAAGGAGNAAGAACGGCTACAGCATGATNCGCAGGCGTTCCCAGACACAATCCGGCAACAACCGCCATAGCGAGCAGAGTGCGCNCCATCGCCCGTCGATGGTCGCAACTCGCTTGCCTCGCATAATTGCCNTCTCTATNCGGCGCGCGGATTTCTTAACATCCATCAGCATAGGCAATTGATCTTTCTTAGGATNATCAGCAAGCAAAGCCGTATTCATAAAGCCGGGACGGATATCCGTAATACCGATTGGAAGTTTTTGAGCCCTTATCAATTGCTTCAACGCCTGCAGGTAATTCCATTCATACCTTTTTGAGGCACTGTAGGCAGGAGCGACACCCAAACCCTTAGTCCCGGCAACGGAACTTATCACGGCAATNCGCCCCTCAAGATTGTTATTCTTGAAATAATGATAAGCAGCAGTTACGATTCTCGTAAAACCGGCTACATTTACATTTACCGTATTCAGCTCCTTTGCCGGATCAAGTCCGGGATTATGCCACCCCGTTCCGGCCGCATACAGCAGAATATCCATNCCGCCGAGAATATCAATCATGGTCTGTAAACTGTCGGTTGCATNCTCGGCGCAAACATCAATCGGTAACACTTTGATTCTNTCCGGATTCTGACTCCGCAACTCCTCCAACCTGCTCTNTNTTCGCGCCATAGCACCNACTCTCCACCCCATCGANGCGAAATCCAGAGCCATCTGCATCCCAAGTCCCGACGACGCTCCAATTATTACTATTCTCTTCATACTCAATACGCTATTCAAGAATGTTACTAATCTAAGTTTCGCAAATTATATAGTTAATGTTTCAAACCATTAATACCATTAATACCATATTATAAGTATATCAAAGTTCTTGTTGCATATCAATAAATTATTAAAACCATTAAACCCTTCGGTTTATTTGCGTAGTGGCCACGGTCGAAGACCGTGATGGTTTTAATAAAATGGCGTAAACAACTTCATTATAGTTACAAATGGTTATAATAGTTTGATGCTAAACAAAATGAATACTTGAGAAACTCGAGTTACTAATCTTATAACATTTTTTTAATCAAAATAGACAGACTAATTCAATTATAATTGTTATATTTGTAAGAATAATTTATCCGGAAAGGATATAGTAAGATTATTAACACATATATAATTCAAAAGATTATGGCAAACAAAAGAGATTTTAAGAAATCAGTAGATGCCATCGGAAGCGCAGTTTGCGACGAGATGATGACAGCTTACTACAATATCGAAGGTGCCGACAAAGAAGCTATCTCAAAAGCTATCGAGAAAGTGCTCGGAGCTTGCATCAAAGCTAAAGACAACTCAAACATCTTCTTCGACAAAGGTGTNAAGGCTTTNGATTCTCCCGAAGCATACGTGAAAGCAAAAACAGCTTTCTTCAAAGCACTTTTCAACAAAGTTCACACTGAATTCGGCGAAGAGATCAACGCTGCCCTTCAGGAGTTCAACAAAGCTATCCCCGCTTCTGTAAAAGAGGCAAACAAAGAGGCGGTAGCTGAGTAATATCAATAAAAAAGACTTATAATTAATATCCGAATTATGAATATCTGGGGTCGCATATTGAAATGGATGGGATGGAAAGTATCAATAACCGCACCGTTCCACAATAAATGTGTGATATGCGTGGCACCTCACACCTCTAACTGGGATTTTATTATGGGTCTTCTTGCTTACAGATCATTGGGAAGGAAGACCAATTTCCTTATGAAGGAATTTTGGTTTTTCTTCCCTCTCAAATATCTCCTCAAATCATTGGGCGGAATACCTGTTCCCTCAAAAAGGAAAGGGAAAAGTGTTACGCAAACCGTAGTCGAGCAATTTGAAAAAGACACCTATATCAATCTGGCAGTTACGCCCGAAGGTACCCGAAGCCGTACCGACCACTGGCACACCGGNTNCCTTTACATTGCTTACGAGACTAAGGTTCCCATACAATTAGGTTATATCGACTTCAAGAATAAGGAGGTTGTGATTCACGATGAATTNACCCCCTCNGGCAACATTGAGGAAGATATGCAATTTGTAAAAAACTTCTACTCCGATAAAGCCAACTGCGCAAAATATCCTGACAAATTCACAACATAATGGTTTCAAAAGATCTGAACATCTGCGTTTACCCCGCTCCAATCAAATGGGATGCNANCAAAGAGAATCTCGATAACCTTGAGGCGGTTGTTGANACAATACATCCGAAAACAGACCTGTTGATCTTACCCGAAACCGTTTCAACAGGATTTCCGTCGGGTAAATCGAAGGAAGAGATCAAGAATCTCATAAAAGATTATCAAAAATACACCGTCGACTTGCTGGCATATCTCTCGGCAAAGAAGAATATGGCAATAGCTACTTCTCTTATCACCGAAGAGAACGGCGAGCTATATAATCGCGCCTTTTTCTTTGAACCGAATGGCGACATCACCACTGCCGACAAACGTCACCTGTTCTCCATGGCGGGAGAACACGAAGTTTTCAAAGCCGGCTCAAAAAGACTTGGCATACGCTACCGCGGATGGAACATTGCAATGGTGGTGTGCTACGATGTGCGTTTCCCTGCATGGTGCCGTAACGTTGACAATGAATACGACCTTCTGATAGCAGTTGCCAACTGGCCCGACGTCAGAATAGGTGCATGGAATGCGCTGGTTACGGCGCGAGCCATCGAAAATCTATCGTATGTTGCAGCGGTGAATTGCAAGGGGGAAGATACAAAAGGATTCAAATACGATGGATCTTCCCATATCCGCGACTACAAAGGGCATGATATTTCGGTCGGTAGCAACGACTCCCCTCTCCTTTACGCCACCTTGTCAAACTCCTCTCTTTCCGAATTCAGAAAAAAATTCCCGGCTTATAAAGATGCCGACAGCTTCCGGTTGCTTTAACACCGAACCTGACTGTTTGTAATTCTTCACTATTAATCATGAGCGAAATACCGTTTACTCACCTTCACGTCCATTCACAATACTCCCTGCTTGACGGAAAGGCCACAATCCCTGAACTCGTCGACAAAGCTATTGCCGACGGTCAGCGCGGCATTGCCTTGACAGACCACGGCAATATGTTCGGCATCAAGGAGTTCTTCAACTATGTAGAGAAAAAGAATTCCGGCTTATCCGATGAAGAGAAGTTCAAACCCATCATCGGCTGCGAGATGTATGTAGCCCGCAACAAGATGACGGAGAAAAAGGATAAGACCGATAATGGCTACCACCTCATTGTGCTTGCCAAAAACAATCAGGGTTACCATAACCTTGTGAAACTCGTGAGCCGTGCCTGGACCGAAGGATACTATTATAAACCGCGTACTGATCACGACGACCTTGCCCGCTATCACGAAGGGTTGATCGTATGCTCGGCCTGCCTTGGCGGCGAGATCCCGCAGCATATAATGCACGGAGATCTCGACAAGGCTGAAGAGACTATGCTCTGGTACAAGAACACATTCGGTGAAGATTACTACATAGAGCTGCAGCGGCACCAGACCTTCAAGGAGAATGCTAACCGCGAGACTTTCGTGGAGCAGACCAAGGTCAACGAACATCTCATACGTCTGGCCCGCAAGCACAATATCAAGTTCGTGGCTTCCAACGACGTTCACTTCACTTTTGAGGATGACGCTGAAGCTCACGACCGCCTTATCTGCGTCTCAATGCAGAAATCATTCTATGAGCCCCGCTTGCATTACACAAAACAGGAATGGCTCAAGACCACAGCCGAAATGCGCGAGATCTTCAAGGATATTCCTGAAGCTATCGACAACACCAAGGAGATTCTCGACAAAGTTGAGTTATATTCTCTCAACAATGCTCCGATAATGCCCTTCTTCGATATCCCCGAGGATTTCGGCACGGAGGAGGAATATCGCTCGCGAATCACTGAGAAGGAACTTTTTGATGAGTTCACTCAGGACGAGAATGGAAATGTAGTCCTCTCTGAGGAGGAAGCTCAGAAAAAAATCAATCGTCTGGGTGGTTACGACAAGTTATACCGAATCAAATTCGAGGCTGACTATCTGGAGAAACTTACTATGGAGGGAGCCATAGAGCGTTATGGTGATCCACTCCCCGATGATGTAAAGGAGCGACTGAAATTCGAGCTTTATATCATGAAAACCATGGGTTTCCCCGGTTACTTCCTTATTGTGCAGGACTTCATCAACACCGGACGCAAGCAACTCGGTGTCAGCATCGGACCCGGTCGTGGTTCAGCTGCAGGTAGTGCGGCTGCATACTGTCTCGGTATCACTCAGATCGACCCTATCAAATACGATCTCCTGTTCGAGCGATTCCTTAACCCCGACCGTATCTCACTCCCTGATATCGATGTGGATTTCGATGATGATGGACGTTATGAGGTATTGAAATATGTAACAGAGAAGTATGGTGCTGAAAAGGTAGCACACATCATCACATATCAGACCATGGCCGCGAAGATGGCTATCAAAGATGTTGCGAAGGTGCTTGAGGTTCCTCTGCCGGAGGCCAACCGACTTGCCAAGCTCATCCCGGAACGTTTGCCGGAGGTGAATGGTAAAGCACCCAAGATTAACATCAAGAACTGCCTTCTTTACAGTCTGGAATTTGCTCACGAGAAAGAGAGTCCTAATGAGGGAATCCGCGAAACCCTTAAATATGCCGAACAGCTTGAGGGTAATATCCGCGGAACCGGCGTGCATGCCTGCGGTGTCATCATCTGCCGCGACGATATAACCGATTGGGTGCCGGTGTCAATGACCACAGATGCTGATGGTTCGAAGGTGATCTCCACACAGTATGAAGGAAGCGTGATCGAGGATACGGGTCTGATCAAAATGGACTTCCTGGGTCTGAAGACCCTTTCTATAATCAAGGAAACAATCGCCAATATCAAGCACACACGTGGCATTGACCTTGACATCGACCATATTCCGATCGATGATGAACTGACCTTTGACCTCTACTGCAAAGGAAACACCACCTCCACCTTCCAGTTTGAATCAGAAGGTATGCAGAAGTCGCTTCGCGAGCTCCAGCCCTCGAAGTTCGAGGACCTTATCGCGATGAATGCGCTCTATCGTCCGGGGCCTATGGATTATATCCCCTCCTTTATCAAGCGAAAACATGGCGAGGAACCGATCACTTACGACATCCCCATCATGTCGCAATATCTGGAGGAGACTTATGGCATTACCGTTTATCAGGAGCAGGTGATGCTTCTGTCGCGTCTGCTTGCAAACTTCACCCGAGGCGAATCGGATATGCTCCGTAAAGCTATGGGTAAGAAGCAGATCGACAAGATGCAGAAGCTCAAGAAAAAATTTATGGCGCAAGGAATGGAGAACGGACACCCCGCCGAGGCTCTGGAGAAGATCTGGGCCGACTGGGAGAAGTTCGCATCTTACGCTTTCAACAAGAGCCACGCCACCTGCTATAGCTGGGTCGCTTACCAGACGGCATATCTTAAAGCTCACTATCCTGCCGAATATATGGCGGGCGTGTTAAGCCGTAACCTCACAGCCCCCGAGAAGTTGCGCAAATTTATGGATGAGTGTAAACGCATGGGGATTCCCGTAAAGTGTCCGGATATCAATGAGTCGGTAGTGAAGTTTGGTGTGAACAGCAAGGGAGAGATCCGCTTCGGACTCGCAGCCATCAAGGGTGTAGGTGTGAACGCGGTGAATGCCATCATCACCGAACGCGAAGCCAATGGAGATTTTAAGGATATCTATGACTTTGTGGAGCGCGTGAATCTTTCTGCCTGCAACCGTGGTGCAATCGAGAACCTTGCTCTCGCCGGGGCTTTCGACAGCTTCGGATTGAGCCGCGAGATGTTCGTTCACCCGATGTTCGATTCCACGTGGACCGATCTCCTGGTGAAATATGGTCAGAATCTCCAGAACGACAAGAATTCTTTGCAGCTTAGCCTCTTTGGTGATTTCGAACCTATCGAGACAAACAAACCTCCATTCCCCGACTTCACTCCGTGGGATCATCTCGCCCGACTGGAAAAGGAGAAGGAGCTCGTTATGGTATACCTATCCTCTCATCCTCTCGATCCATACGAAATGGAGCTGAAATATGGTTGCAACACCACCTGCGAGGAGTTCCGAGATAAAACCACAAGCCCCAACAAGATTACTCTGGGAGGCTTGATCACAGCCGTCAGGACAAAAACTTCGCGCAACGGCAATAATTTCACCATTGTCGAGATCGAGGACAAGGTCGGCAAAACCGATATTGCACTTTTCGGCAAGAACCACGAGTTGAATAAGGACAGGTTTCACGTCGGCGAACCTACTTTTCTCCGCATTAACGTTACTCCTCAGAGATATAATCCTGAACGCATGGATCTATCCATCGAGGAGGTATCTCCTCTTGAAAGCAAGAAGGGTAAGATTGCCAATGCGGTGATGGTTTTTCTTGATTTTCATCAGAAATATGATGATTTCTTTGCAAAAGTGCAAAATATTTCTGATACGGAGCGACCCGGAGAGTTATTTCTCACTATCTACGACGCTCAGACCCGTCAATCAATCCGTGTCCGCGCCCGCAAGAAAATTTCAATATGCCGCGAACTCATGGATGCGATCGTAGACAACGGCATCAAATATCGCATAGAGACAAAGAACATTCAATAAACAAAAATTTTATAAACAAAAAAATTACAAGCTATTATGGCACTTCAATTCACAGATCAGACAGCCAAAGAGGCTATCGAGTCAGGAAAAGTAGTAGTAATCGATTTCTGGGCAACTTGGTGTGGTCCCTGCATGAAGCTCGGTCCCGTTGTTGAGGAGCTTGCAGAGAAATATGCCGACAAGGCAGTGATCGGCAAACTCAACATCGATGAGAATGATGAGGTCGTTGCTGAGAACAGCATCCGCAGCATCCCCACTGTGCTTTACTTCAAGGACGGCAAGGTTGCTGACCGCAGCGTAGGTCTCGTTTCTCTCGCAGATCTCGAAGCCAAGCTTCTCCCGCTCCTCTAAGAAACCCATCTAACCCGAACAATAATGAGCCTTGGCGATCTCAACGCTAAGGCTCAATATTTCTCATTATTTTAGGGTAAGTAACTTACTACAAATATCGTTTTATTTTTAGAACTTACTTATTTATGGCTGACAACTATCTTGAGAGACGTATGGAAGATTTGCGCACAGGTCGCATCAACAACACTTCCTCCTCACCTGCAAAGCCTCGCAAAGGCTGTCTGCAGATACCTTTTCCGTCACGACGGGTGCTCGTTACCGGCGGATGCCACGGCATTGGACTCGCCACGGTCCGTGCATTCCTGAAGAGCGGCTGTAAAGTTGCCGTGTTCGATTGCGATGAAGAAGCCGGACGGTCTCTCTATACCAACGAAGGTGTGCGATTCTATCATCTCGACTTATCGGATGTAGATGCCACAGAACGCGCTATGGATGATCTCTTCAAAGCCTGGCGTGATATAGATATTATAGTCAGCAACGCCGGAGTATCTGAATTCAAATCTATTACAGAATCCACTCCCGATGATTTTCAAAAGATTCTTGACATCAATCTCAGACCGGCATACGTGATTGCACGCAAGCTTGCCATTCATCGCAAGAATCTCCCTTACCCCAATTCTTTCGGAGGAAGAATGATTCTGATCAGTTCCACACGTCATATCCAAAGTGAAGCCGGAACCGAAGCATACTCAGCCTCAAAAGGAGCTCTCGCCTCTCTCACTCACGCTCTGATGATGTCGCTATCCGAGTTTGGAATCACCGTGAACTCCATATCTCCCGGATGGATCAACACCAAAAACGAAACGCTATCCGATACTGATAAACTTCAACACCCCTCGCGGCGCGTCGGTGAGCCGGAAGATATAGCACGTGTATGCATCTTTCTGTCAGCTCCTGACAACGATTTCATCAACGGAGCCGACATACCGGTAGATGGAGGCATGACCCGCAAGATGATCTACACCGAATAAAACTCCTAAGATATTATTGTCGGAGCTTTCAAGCGATTCCAAATGTAGTAGCAACCGCTTAAGTGCAAGTTAGGCTGTAATCTCCGTTGAATCGGAGGATTACAGCCTAACTTGTTATTTATTCAAAATGTCTTGAAATCGGACGATTTGTCCTCTTTCGCTGTTGTAAGTTGTCAGTGGCAATTACTTACCGGCGCGTTTGATTACCGGGCAACCGGCACGGCGGATTGTTCTGATCTTCTTCATCTTCTTTACAGACTTCGAATGATTGGGTGCGTATGTATTCCATTCGGTCTCGCTGTCAGGATAGAAGTTGAGACGGAGTGTTGTCACACCGGCTTCCTTGCATTTAGCATAGATCAGGATTGAATTCCACTGCTCGGGAACCTCATCGCTGACAAATGTATACTCACCCATAGTGTTGATCTCATTTGTAATATCTATTGCAGTGCCACCCATTGCAAGCTCAGGATATGTATAACCCATGTTCAGACGATCATCTACATCGTTCTCACCCATCATACGAACGTATGCCTCTTCTACATTGCTCGGAGAGATCTCGAAGTTAACTTTTACATGTCCCTCGCTCTTTTCCTTTGAGAACACGGTGATTACAGGAACATCCTCATCCTCACTTGAAACATAGTTGAACACAAACTCTTTCTCCTCCATGTTTCCGTTGAAATCGTATGCACGAACATACATGACATACTCACCCGGTTCATAAACAGGCCAGGTAGCGTTCTCTATACCCGGCTCCATATCGCCTGTGCCACCGAGGAAGTCGAGCGACCAGCTCTGACCGAAAGTTCCCATCAGGAAGTCCATGCCATAATATTGAGCATATACCTCCATCTCCTCTTTCATACCCCAGCATGTGCGGACATACAGAATATTGGAATCACCGGTGAAGTCAAGAACCATACCGTAATCGTTATATTTTGCAAACGTTACGTCGAGATTAAGATTAACCTTCTCGGGCGCCAATGTCTCCAGCTCCTCGTAGATGAAAGTGTCAAGCGGCTCAAGATTCTCATCTACTTCCCACGCGCACAGGAAATACTTGGTGCCGGGAGTTACGCTTAAACGGTATGCCTCTGAAGAGGCATCATACTGCTCGAAGTCATTCTGAGTGTAAGACTGGGTGCCGATACCAACAAAAGCATTCGTTGAAAGTGTATACTGCACGCAAGCGAGTTTACTTGCATCGTCAAGGTTATCATACATATCACCGAACATATCCATTGCGGTGTAATTCACATCGTAATAGGAAAGCAGGTTGTGAACATACCTCACTTTATTATCCACGGTGTTGACAGTGTAGGTAACTGAATTTTTACCAACTTTGTCAACTGTGAGCCAGATGTTTTGCTCAAGCACATCATCCGGGAGTTTGAATGTAATATAATCAACTGCATCAACTGCATATTTCGCAACCACACGATCTCCCTTGACGAGATACATGTTTTCATTATCCTGTGCCGTCGCACCGAAAGCTGCCAGCGCAACAAAGGCTGCAAATAAAGTTTTCTTTATCATTGTAAAAAGGAATGTTAGATTAGATTATTTTTTAATGATTTTTACGGAATGTTTCTTAACATTCACGATATAGACTCCCGCAGGAAGGCTCCGGAGATTGAGAGTGGTCAATCCGTCGGCAGCAACCGCCTTGAGAGCATTGGCTCCGTTAAGAGCAACTACTTCAATAGCCTCACCGGCATTCAGACCGGAAATATTAACAACATCTGTTGTTAAAGTGGGCCAAACTGCAATCTCATTCTCAGCTGTGATTTGCTTGACTTCCGACCACTCCGCACCGATCAGCACTCGGTCCAGATCCTTGTAATCCACAGTCTCGCTCTCACCGCCTGCGCTTTTCAGAGTAAGAGAAGTAGCGCCGATCTCTATCCGATCCACATTCGTCAGCACTTCCTGACGCATCGAACCATCAGTAGAAATCACCACTACAGCTTTCTCCTGCGCAGAAGCACCCGCCACAAAAGACGCACCGAGCACCAATCCGCAAAGTAACTTAGTGTAGAATTTTCTCATAAAAATATAAAATTGTGAATATTATTTTCTAAATTGAGATTGCAAAGATAATAAAATTTATCATACTTTCCAACATCATGAAAATAAAGAATGGCGAATATGATAGCAAATCGGAAATCAGTAGATGCCGGGAACACGACCGAACTGCCGAAATGTACGGATATAGTATGGCGTGTCGATACGTGAGACAACAACTCCCTTTTTCGTTGAGGCGTGTACGAAGTTGACATCGTCAATCATAATGCCGACATGCGATATTTTGTCGGGATCACTACCTGTTGCGAAAAACACGAGGTCTCCGGGTTTCACATCCCCTTTCCCTATCTTTTTACAGAATTCCGCCTGTTTCGCAGAATTACGCGGCAGCTTCACATCGAACACATCCAGATATACCCTCAGCACCATCCCTGAGCAATCTGTACCTTCCTGTCGGTCGCTCTTAGCGTAGGCATAAGGCACTCCGATCCAGGTCATTGCTTCTTCGACTATAGCCTTTTGCTTTGCATTCCCCCGGATTTTGTCGGTGTCAATCTTCACCGTCTGCTCTGTATGGTGCTTCTTATTCTTGACACTTTTTTGCCCGGATTTGCACCCGGATGTCGTCAGCAACGCACCAATTAATATAACCGCGCCAAACAGACGCAACATACCTCTATTATATATATCTAATCCAATAATCAGCTTCATGATGGTGCAAAGATAACGATTTAGGGTGAATTTTTAATGTATTTTAGATTTCTTTGCATTATTTAGATGTGTCAAATGTAATATTGGAAACACTTTTGCATTAACTAAGTAAGAAATTTAATTAACTAACCCAAAATAAGAGATAACTAACATCTGATATCTTAAACAGATATCCATAAAGTGAAAACTGAAAACTAAAAATAGAAGTATGAAAAAAATCACCATTATCGCTGCGGTTGCTTTAGCGACCGGTCTTCTTTTCGGCGCTCACGCCAAAGAATACATGGGCAACAACGGTAAGGAGTCGAACTTTATCCTTACATCATCCTCTCCCTCTTTTGAAACAGACTTCACGGTGGCTGCAGAAAAAACCGTGAACGCGGTGGTGTGCATCAAAAGTTATACCACACGCAGTCGTAACGCTTACAGCAATCAGGGCGGCGGTGGCTATGATCCGTTCTTTGACTTCTTCTTCGGTCAGCCGCAACAGCGCCAGCAACCTCGCCAGCAGCAGAAGAATAGCGAGCCTGTGCAGAATGGCCTCGGTTCCGGAGTGATCATAACCGACGATGGCTACATCGTGACCAACAACCACGTTATCGCAGAAGCTGACAAAATCGAGGTACTGATGAATGACAACAGCACCTACGAGGCTAAAATCATCGGCACAGATGAGGCGTCGGATCTTGCCCTCATCAAGATCGACGCAAAAGATCTGTCTCCCATCACATTCGGCAACAGTGAGGCTGTTAAAGTCGGCGAATGGGTTTTGGCAGTGGGTAATCCTTTTGGTTTCAACTCTACGGTTACAGCCGGTATCATCAGCGCAAAAGCTCGTTCGCTTGGTCAAAACGGTCAGCGCGGTGGACTCAATATCGAATCTTTCATTCAGACAGACGCCGCTCTCAACCCGGGCAACTCCGGTGGCGCACTCGTAAACCTTAAGGGTGAACTGATCGGCATCAACTCTGCTATATACAGCAACACGGGTAGCTATTCAGGCTTCTCGTTCGCAATCCCGACTACGATTGTGAAGAAAGTGATGACTGACCTGCGTCAATACGGAACAGTTCAGCGCGCAGTGCTTGGTTGCCAGGTTATTGAGCTTGACGCCAAGATCGCGAAGGAGAAAAATATAACCGCTACCAAATCCGGACTCCTCATTGCCGGTGTTACAGACCGAAGCACAGCCAAGGAACTCGGCTTGCAGGAAGATGACGTTATCACCGCCGTAAATAAGGTTGAGGTTCATAACCACGCAGAACTCGTGGAACAGCTCAACAAGTTCCGTCCCGGCGACTCAATCAGCGTTACTTTCGTGCGCGACAATAAGGTTATCACCAAAACCGGCACACTAAGAAACATGCAGGGAAGCACAGACATCACCAAGAAAGGTGACTTCTCAGAACTCGGATGCGCATTCATGAAGATCGGTGCAGACACCAAGCAGCACCTTGGAATCAGCAACGGTGTGAAAGTAACCGGCATCAAGGGTGGTTCCATCAAGGAAGCCGGAATCAAAGATGGTTTCATCATCACGGAAATCAACGGCACCGCCGTTAACTCTTCGGATGATGTGGAGCGCATCTACAACCAGATCATGAAATCTGACGATGACGACAAAGTAATGTTCATGACCGGTATCTACCCCACCGGAAAGAAATATTATTACGCTGTGAATCTCGCTGAATAAACCGACATAATTCTTGCTCCATCTATATAGATCGCCCGGCATCACGCCGGGCGATTTTTATTTGCCGAACCCTTTTGTCAAAAGGATTTTTGGCATCATATTTGTTATAATTTTACAGCACCGCCTATCATACACGATGCATATTCTAAAATAAATTTATAGTTAAATACAATATTCGCCCAACTTCTGAGTTATATTAGTTAGGCTTATTCGCATATTTTTAGACTCTCTTAAATCTGCGATAATATTTTTGGAAGGAATATGAGACAATTAAAGATAACAAAATCCATTACAAATCGCGAAAGCGCCTCTCTTGACAAGTATCTACAGGAAATAGGTCGTGAAGAACTGATCTCAGTTAGCGAAGAAGTTGAACTCGCCCAGCGAATCAAAAAAGGAGACCACGCTGCATTAGAGAAACTTACAAAAGCCAATCTCCGATTCGTTGTATCTGTTGCAAAGCAATACCAGAATCAGGGTCTAAGCTTGCCCGACCTTATCAACGAAGGTAACCTCGGACTTATCCGCGCAGCGCAGAAGTTCGATGAAACCCGAGGATTCAAATTTATCTCTTACGCCGTGTGGTGGATTCGCCAGTCTATTCTTCAGGCACTGGCTGAACAGAGCCGCATTGTTCGCCTTCCATTAAATCAGGTGGGTTCACTGAATAAAATCACCAAAGAGCTTTCAAAATTCGAGCAGGAGAACGAGCGTCGTCCCTCTCCCGAAGAACTTGCCGAGCGTCTGGATATGCCCGTTGACAAGATCTCCGATACTATGAAAGTATCCGGTCGCTCCATCTCAGTTGACGCACCATTCGTTGAAGGTGAAGACAACTCCCTTCTCGATGTGCTCCCCAATGATGACAGCCCTATGGCAGATGCCAACCTGAATCAGGAGTCACTCTCCAAAGAGGTTGACCGTGCCCTCAAACAGCTTTACGATCGCGAACGTGAGATCCTGAAGATGTTCTTCGGTATCGGATGCCAGGAGATGACACTTGAAGAGATCGGTGCCAAATTTGACCTCACACGCGAGCGCGTGCGTCAGATCAAAGAGAAAGCGATTCGACGTCTCAAAGGTCAGAAGAGCAAACTTCTCAAAAGTTATCTGGGAGAATAAGCACTCTGCTCATAATTACAACAATGAAGAGTCTTACTCAAATCATACGCCCCGCAATCAGGATTGCTGTCCTGACTGCGGGGTTACTGTTTCCTTCTTTCTCCAAAGCTGCAGACACCACTACCCTCGCCTCCGATTCATTAGCAGTCGTTACTCACACTGCTGAAAACCGTGAAAGTCTATTCCCTCATAAATCATTGAGCCTATCATTCTCTCATTTCACATGGGGCGCTGAAGTCGGATCCTCTATCGACCTTACTGGCTACGATATGTCCACCATTGATGTAGACCTGCTGTTCGGATATAAAAACTCATATCTTAGATTTCTGGGTCTTGGAGCCGGAATTCATCGATCTGTTCAGCGCGGAGACAACTTCATACCGATATATGCTTGCGTGCAGACCTCCTTTACCAGCAAGCCATCACTCTGCTTCCTGAGTGCTAAAGTCGGATACTCCTTCAACACCATAGACGACTCCCCCACATTCGGTGACACCACTTCATCGGTAGGAGTTGGTTTCAACCTCTCATCCGGAAAGAAAGCCCGTAGCCACATTCTCCTCTCCGCCGGATACCGCTACTTCACACAACGCCACATCGACAAGCTCTCTTCAATCGACCGCCACTACATCTTCCTCGCCCAACTCTCCTTCGGCGTCTGCTTCTGACAGGAACGATAACACAGACTCCTCCCAAGATACAAAATAAAGGCTCCACTTTTGGTGGAGCCTTTATTTTGTATTTAACCTTAAACTAATTATTTGAACAAATATTGAGAAGAGATCGACTGGTTGTTATGAATGCGACGGATTGTATCTGCAAACAATTTAGCAACCGGCAACACTGTTGCCTTATGATTCTCTTTTACGTAAGGAATTGAATCAGTGAAGATAATCTCTGTAAGACCGCAGTTCTTCACATTTTCGGTAGCAGGATCACTCATCACGGGATGACTGCAAAGTGCGCGAACTGACTTGGCACCATAAGAAAGGAGAAGATCGCTCGCCTTAGTGATTGTGCCGGCAGTATCAACGATATCGTCAACAAGAACCACATTCTTTCCCTCAACATCTCCAATCACGGTCATCGAGGCTACTACATTTGCTTTTGCGCGCTGTTTATGGCAAAGCACCAAAGGAACATCAAAATACTTAGCGTAAGAATTTGCTCTCTTAGCGCCACCCACATCCGGTGAAGCAATTACCATATCCTCAAGCTTAAGGCTCTGTATGTAAGGAATGAAAATTGATGATGCGTAAAGGTGATCTACGGGAACATTGAAGAAGCCCTGAATCTGGTCTGCATGGAGATCCATTGTGATAAGGCGATCAATGCCGGCTACACTCAGAAGGTCTGCTACAAGTTTTGCCGCGATCGAAACTCTCGGTTTATCCTTGCGATCCTGACGGGCCCAGCCGAAATACGGAACCACAGCCACAATCTGGGCTGCCGATGCACGCTTCGCTGCATCAATCATCAGCAGAAGCTCCATAAGATTATCACTTGTAGGGAAAGTGGACTGCACGAGATATACCTGCGCTCCGCGGATCGATTCCTCAAAACCTACTTCAAACTCTCCATCGGCAAAACGCTCTTTATTCATTTTGCCTAATTCGATACCAAGCTCTTTACAAATTGACTCGCCTAAATAACGTGAAGACTCACCTGCAAAAACCTTGATTGGTGGAAGACTATTATTCATTGTGGAACAATTGTTGTTTTCGTTACACAAAATTAAGACTAATTTTGCAATTATCTAAGTGATTTCGCTTTTTTTTATCTAAAAATTTATCTACAGACGCTTATTTGCCCTGATTTAGACCTTTAAGTGGCAAAATGAGGGCATCCATTGCTCCTATTGTCAACTCAGTGGCTACATCTCGATTGATTGTAAATTTGTGCTCTTTCCCCCAGAGAAGGTCTTTCGCAGTCTGCTCACACTCCGCTATCCCTGCCATCCCGATTGCAAGCTCCGGGATATTCAAAGACAGCTTGACTTCCTGATTGTCGAAATTCGCAACAATCAGCAATACCTCTTTATCCGTGTAGCGCAGGAAGGCATACTGCCTATGAGGATTAAAACCTGAATTTCGCAGATTCACATACATCAGGTCAAAGAACTGTCCTTCCCTTAATGCCGCGCGCGAATTGCACATTGTAAGCACATTCTTATAGAGCCCGCGCAACCAACGCTCATGGCGCGTAAGTTTTCGCGCAGAACACTTTCCCCCATCATACCATCGGCGCAACGTGTCATAGCTCCAGTAGTCAAAGATTGTGGTGCGATTGTTGTCACCGGCGAAACCTTCATTGTCGTGAGCGCGCTCACCAAGCTCCTGACCATAATAGATCATGAAAGGTCCTTTTGTCATCATCGAGCTCACCACAAGCGACGGAACAACTTTCATCGGATCGTCGGCATATTCCCGCGAACCGAATCTGACTTCGTCGTGATTCTCAAGGAAGTTGAGCATACTGTCTCCGATACCATCAACAGTCTGCCAGCAACTTGTCAGCTGTGCGGCTGAAAGATTATACTTCTCAATGCCAACTAAAGTGTCGTAAAGATTAACCTTATCATAAAGATAATCGAAATGACAATAATCAAGAAATGTGCGGTACAGATTCACATCATAGATCTCCCCTATGAATATTACATCAGGATAATCCTGCTTTACCTGCGGAATGACCCAGTTCCAAAACTCATGGGGAACCATAAACACCATGTCGCAACGGAACCCATCCACTCCTTTGGCACACCAATGTCGCAATATATGCAGCATCTTCAGCCACGTGTCGGGCACTGGTGAGAAATGTCGCGAATGATCCCCGGGATCAAAACCGTAATTCAATTTTACAGTCTCATACCAGTCGTTACGACCACAGAAAGCCGTGAAGCAGTCATTTCCGGTTGCCTTGGCTGGGAATTCCACATAACTCTCTTCTCCTTCGGCACTCAAATCAAAATCGGGCGAGAATTGCTGATTTACGATGTAGAAATAGTTATTGGAGGGTGAGAAGAATTTGGAATAATCATCGTCAGCACCAAAATCACGGATACCTTTCGGCGCTACATCTGAATGATAGCAACGCGCCGTGTGGTTAGGCACAAAATCAATCAGAACTTTGAGTCCTTCGTTGTGTATACGATCCACCAGTGTCTCAAACTCCTCCATCCTATTCTCTACATTCTCGGCAAGCGATGGAGCCACATCATAGTAATCTTTAATGGCGTATGGAGAACCGGCTTGACCTTTCACCACATTGGGGTTATCGGCCGGAATGCCGGGAAAAGCAGTTTTTGTTGCCATCTCAATAACTCCGGTCAACCAGATGCAATTCACACCCATCTCGGCAAGAGATTTGATCACCTTGGGTGTGATGTCATTGAACTTTCCGGAACCGTTCTCCTCCAACGTTCCCCACGGCACGCACTTGTCGTTCATATTGGTCATGATACGGGGAAACGTCTGATATATGATTAATTTTTCCTTCTCTTTCATTTATTTTCCGTTATTTTGTCGAGCACACGGCATGCCGCCTCATACCCGAAACGCATATTCTTTTTAAGTGTGGAGAGATCAAATGTCTTGACACCTGCCATTCCCTGAGGCATTATCACATAATCGCACAACTGAATATCCTGGGGAACATTTGCCTTGCTCATCAATTGAAACGATCTTTCGGCTATGTCTATTATGGAAGCCTTGAATTTATGACCATGATTCAATGGACTGCAATTGCTACCGATCAGCACTTTGCAATAGTCGCGGATTGCCCACGCCGGCAGATTTCGAAGCACACCCCCATCTACATAATGCACACCGTTGATCACCATAGGTTTGAAAAGAATCGGTATGCTGCAGGAGGCCAGCACCCGGGGCACAATCTCACCTTTACCCCAACCTACGGATGTCCCCTTATCGTAATTTGTGGCACACACTATCGTTGGAATCGTCAATTCCTCAAGATATTTCACGGGCAACCAGCTGTCGAGCATCTTACCGAACTTATCAAGTTTAAAGAAGCCTGATGTCGGCACCATAAACTCCGTGAAGTCTCCGAATTTCTGATAGTCAGAAAAACACTCCAACATATCATCTGGGGTCAGCCCGGCTCCATAAAGCACGGCTGCTATCGAACCGGCCGATACGCCCGACAGGATCTGCGGACGAATACCATACTCCTCCAAAGCCTTCACCACTCCGACATGGGCGAAGCCTCTTACTCCTCCTCCGGCAAACGCAACTCCGTAAGTAGGTGTTCGTTTGAATCCCGCAAACTCCAACAATCCGTCGATTGATACATTATTTAGACTCAGCAGTGCCATTATGATTTGTCTGTTTTTGAGTGTTTTTGTTTTTACTTTTCTTACGCCTTAGGAATGTGAATGGATTATCGAAATCACGGCGATAAATCACTCCGATACCCTGTGTTGTCAACGCCGAGCGTAGATAATAATTCTGGTCATTGAAATGATTGTAAGCCTTCAGTCGCAATCCACCATTGCGATTCAGCAGATATTCAATATCGAAATCACCAACGAACGTCGACTGAGATGTTGAGCGATCACGATATCCGAAATTACCGTTTATCAGCAGTCGGTTGTCAAGCAACCTTGACGATAAGGCAAGATCAACCTCCATATCCGAGAAATCACCCTTATCCGAGCGAAACGACGGAGCGAGGGTGAACTTATCGGTGAGCTGACCCATGAAACTAGACAACTGCGATGATAGCGTAGATGATGCCACAGACGCAAGCTCTCCTCCATTGCCGGATGTGCTCATATATTCCGGGGTGTAGAACCGATTGAGCGCAAGCAGATATATTATCTGCTTGCTCATCATATCTTCCGTTGAGATTATACTCTTCACCTTACGTTCCACATCCTGTGTGAGCGTAGGAAGCGCAATGTCAAAACCTATCTCCGGCGCACGCATATCGCCAGTGACTTTCAGCAACGCATCAACCGGCACATTCGTACGGTTCAGATCGCGGTCGGTAGAAAAACTCTTGTCAAGATCCGAAAGATTTGTATTCACTCGATAAGCCGCCGTGATATCAAGAATTCCTTGCATCGGATCTCCGTTGAAAGAGATATTACTACCCGGATATATCTTGAAATCACGCAGAATCAGATCTTGCAGACTGAAATTGTAATTTCCCTCTGCCAGGGTGTATTTACCATAAATCTTCATCTCATCCGACTCAGTGTCGTACGCTATCTGTAACGGTCCCTCACCTCTGGCGGTGATTTTGTCACCCGCCTTCGGATCCATTATCAGATTCATCGCCGCTCCCGGAGTCACCGTGCAACGGATATCCATGGCGAACACCGAAGGTGCGCCGGTATCAACCACAGGTAAAGATTTCAGAAGTTGCTCCTCTACTGATATGTTCCCCTCCAATATCTCCTCTGTCTCCTTCTTTTTATCGGAGAAAGTAAGGAATGAATAATCACCTGCCGTCTGGGTATCACTCAATACAAATGTGAAATCACTCCCCGGCGCAGTGGTAACATCCATCAGTATGGAGATATATCCGGGACGCCCGCGCAAGCTGCCTCCCCCCGAGGCATAAATCTTTCCATACCAGTCGGGATTGATGTAGGGATTCGTATCAAATGCAAGCAGATTCTGCGCGCCTGACAACCGGAACTCAAACTCCGGATCATGAAAATACCGGTGACTTACCGTGCCGGTGAACATTCCGGAATTACCATATTTATCATACAGTCTGAAATTCGGGATTTCTATCTTTCCGGGCCTGATATAAACCGAATCGCTGCCGTGGTAATAGACATTGGTGTAATCTACTTTCATGCAGATGGAATCGGCATAAACATCCCCTGCGAGATCTATATCCTTAAATGTTCCATAGAGTTTCACCCTACCCGATGCCCGTCCACCCACATCGGAAGTAAACGCAGCCATAAACGGTTTCAGAAACTCGACATTGACCTTATCGGCAAGAATATCGAACGCCAGAGAATCCCTGCCAATATAGACGCCACCCCCAATAAGTGCCGAACGACGGTTGCCTTCCCTGACATCGGCATTGATGGCTACCTTTTTAAGCTCGTTGACCCAGTGGCTCTCCAACCTGCCGTCGCCAAGCACGGCTCCATTATAACTCAGGTCTTTCACAAACAGAGATTCGGTTCTCAACACAGGCATCTTTGAAAACAGGTTTGAAGCCGAGATCTCTCCTGTGGCGATACCTCCGAAATTCACATAATTGATATTCAGAGCCTCAAATACATAACTGAGGTCAATACCCGCCAATTTAACTTTCAATGCATCAAGTTCCGAGTCAGACGCTGTTCCGTTTATGTTCACAAATTGTCCGGAGTGCCATATTCTCAGATCCTCAACATTAACGGCATTGTCTGCATACGTTACATGAGACCTGTCTATGCTCCATGTCGATCCGTTGAGCTCAAACTCGGAAGGATTGATATTAACCGCAAACTCCGGCTTCCCTGTAAGTATGTTTTTAGATGCCATTCCATCGAAAGTAATTCTACCTCGCGCTGTGGAATTTTTCTCGAATATCCAACCCAAACCTGCCTTGAGCCTGTCGTCGAAAGCAGATAGGGAAATCTTCATATTTCCGGCATCATTCTTTGCCGGAACCGTAGACTCGATCAGGGCAGCCAATCCTTCACCCTCTTTCAGATCTATCGACACCGATGAGTTTCTGATGAGCTTATCCTTACCTTTCAATATGTAAGGAGCTTTCACCGACAATAACAATTCACCTTTTGAGGAATCAGTGATGCCGCTTATAGACACATCTGTATAGGGTCTATATTTTAGATTGAAGAAATCCGCAATAGAAGCATTCGGGATTACAGTCAGATTCATTTCTGCATTCTCACCCTCTTTCACTTCATTTTTAAACGGCATGAACGTGGGTGAAATTTCCGACAGCAGCTTCTTTCCAAGGTTCGCAAGATTGGAGAATGTAAAGTTTCCTTTAAGCGTACCTTTGACGATATCACTGTCAAGACTGTACATTTTCATGGAATCTGTGGCAGACGCACTAAGATTCAGAGACTTCAGATATAAACCTTTATTACCAATTTTTCCGTAAGAGAAATTTCCAACCGATACCTCGCCGGTAATATTATCAGGATTATTTCCTACAAGTCCGGCTCTTACCGTGCCGCTGAGTTCATAACCGTTATATTTAGGAAGGATATTCAATTTTGACGGAACAAAGTTTTCTATCTCTCCATTTATATTCCATCTCGAATTTTCTTTGGCAAACAGAACCGATCCATTAACCTGTGCGGTCATGATCTCGTCGTTTACATCTACCGACAGTTCGAGTTCATCTCCTTGCTTTTCAGCCGTCAGTGATATGTTGTTCAATGGGATCGAATTCACCGTGAGTTCTGCTATCGTAACATCGGCATTTCCCTCAACATTCTTGTTATCTACCGCCATATCTGCCGATACTGAGAATGATGTCTCACCGAAATTGCTTTTGTTGAGCAACGCCCCTAAATTCATGTTTTCTCCATCCACATCACCTGTGATGCGAAAACTGTGACTGTTGGTCCACCTCATATCCCCATCGATAAGAAGAGACCCTAAATTACTGTTCAATGCAGCTTCCAGATTCGCATTTCGTTGAGACAGATTAACCTCTCCTGCCAGTTTCAAAGACAATTCGGTCAATCTATCCAGACGTGTTTTCAATTCATCGTTAGACCCCGGTATGATTCCATTAAGTTTTCGAAGGAATTTTTCTGAAGCATTCAACTCCAGATTGTCAATTCGTCCTCCAAATACCTTGGCGTCAGGCAGCAATCCTTCCCCTCTTCCACAAAGTGACAATCTCATTGATCCTCCGGACTCAGCAATGTCAAATGAATTTATTACAAACTGCTTCAGATTACCCTCCAGATCAACGCGCATCTCAAAACTATCCTTTATATCATTCAATGGCATAAAGAAGGAAGCGAAATCTGCCGGAGACAGTTCCTGGGCATTTACTATTACAGAATGAACACCCGTTTCCAAACCCTTTTTAATGTTCTTGAGGGAATCAAATTTCAACTCAACATCTGAAACCGTTAGTTTGGTTGCAGGCAGACGCAATGAAATTTTGCTGACATCGAGAGATTTGGCTGTGATATGCGCAAACGCCGTTAATCTTTCCACCCTGAAACCATGCTGCTCATTGAACGACAATCGGCGCAAATCTATAGTGAAATCATCGTTCTTAAGACGCGGAAGTGCCACGTCTGCCCGAAGATTATTCAATCGGATATGATTGGAATCAAACGTTTCATCAGAATTCAGATGCGGAGCAGAAAGAATATCAAACGCCACAGCCGATTTTCGTATCACAACACTGTGAAGCTTAAGATCAAACGGTGTCGGAGGCTTATTCTTATCTTTGGGTGAAACCGCGTCTATGATGAATTGAATATTCAACGGCGATTCAGGTGTGGCTTTCGAAATATGCGCATCCAACCCTATGATTTCTCCATAAGTTATCTCAATTTTCCTGTCATAAATAAGACGCCATATATTGATTCCCGCTCCGAGATTCTCAATCTTTATACACGGCTCATGCTTTGGAGTGAAAAGCGTCACACCCCGTAATTTCAATTCGCTGAACGGCATGACCATAAGATTGTCAATCTTCAATTCCGCGCCAAGAAAATTCGATGCCTCCCTTTCAACCTCAGTTTTGATTTTATTCTGCACCGAGGGTATTGACAAAGCCACATATAATCCTACATAAAGGAATGCCACTATAGCTATAATGGCAAAAAGGACACTGCGCAATACCCTGTACGCTATTTTAAGACCGGGCAGAAAACTCATTTCATCTACAAAATTATAACTTTTTACCGATTACTTCGGCATTATTCAATAGATTTTTTATCTCGATTGTTGAAAAATTAAAAACCATTTCTTAATTTTGTGATTAAACTTTAAAAAAACGATATTTTCACAATGAGTGTAATCATACTTGGTATCGAATCTTCATGCGACGACACTTCCGCTGCGGTGATTGCCGACGGATTGTTGCGCAGCAACGTAATTGCCGGACAAAAGGTACATGAGGCTTACGGAGGCGTAGTGCCCGAACTCGCATCAAGAGCGCACCAACAGAATATCGTGCCGGTAGTCTCGGAAGCTATCCGACAGGCGGGTATCGATAAAAAGGATATCTCCGCAATTGCCTATACACGCGGACCCGGACTGCTTGGATCTCTTCTCGTCGGCACCTCCTTCGCGAAGGGGCTGGCGATCGGCCTTGACATCCCCCTCGTGGATGTCAACCACCTTCACGCCCACGTCCTTTCTCATTTCATCAAAAATGAGGAAACCGACAAGGTTCCTGAATTTCCGTTCCTTTGTCTGCTTATCTCAGGTGGAAATTCACAGATAATCCTCGTAAAGAGCATGGAAGAGATGGAAATTCTCGGCAAAACCATCGATGATGCCGCCGGAGAGGCCTTTGACAAATGTGCGAAAGTGATGGGGCTACCCTATCCCGGCGGTCCACATATAGACCGCTATGCCGCCGAGGGAAACCCAGAAGCATTCACATTCAGCAAGCCGCATATCCCCGATCTCGACTACTCTTTCAGCGGACTTAAAACCTCTTTTTTATATACCATAAGAGACAAAGTAAAAGAGAATCCGGATTTCATTAAAGAAAACATTGCCGATCTTTGCGCTTCGCTGCAGAAAACCATCATCGACATACTCCTCAATAAACTTCAGAAAGCGATCAAACAAACCGGAGTGCGTCACGTTGCAATCGGCGGTGGCGTTTCAGCCAATTCTGGTGTACGCAAGGCAGTCGAGGAATTGTGCCGGAAGATGAATGTAACACCCTGGATTCCCCAACGATCGTTCACAACTGACAATGCCGCCATGGTGGCAATTGCCGGATATTATAAATATCTGAATAAAGAATTCAGCGATCTGGCATTACCACCCTTTGCCAGAGTCACTATATAATCACATATATATTATGACTGACACAAAACAATATAAAGAGGTTCGACACATCCTGATTTTCGGTTTTACACGTCAGGAAGTGAAAGGTTTGATGCAGCATTTCGAAGCTACACTTCCGGAATATGTTAAAATATCACTCGAATCCGGAAATCTGCTGACGAAGATAACGCTCACCGGCATCAACAGTGTGCAGCAATTGCTGCAATTCCACATGAATCGCCTGCATCAGGCTCTTCAGGACATATTCTCCGAAGAATTGATCACTATTGAAGATAAATCATTATCGCAAGTGCTCGGCGACCTCCTCTCGGAAAAGGAACTCACAGTTTCATCGGCTGAAAGTTGCACCGGTGGTAATATCGCCCACAAGATAGTGCAGCGTTCAGGCTCCTCTGCATATTTTCTCGGAAGTGTGGTCAGCTATAGCAATGATGTGAAGGCAGATGTGCTCGGTGTGTCGCGCAGCGACATCGACCGATTTGGAGCCGTATCCAAACCTGTAGCCGAACAGATGGCTCTCGGTGCAGCAAAGCTGATGCGCACAGATTGCGCTATCGCCACCACCGGTATCGCCGGACCCGACGGCGGTTCAAAGTTCAAACCCGTAGGCACAGTCTGGTTCGCAGTGAAATATCGCGACCGCCTCGTGAGTGAATGCGTCTGCTTCAAGGGTGACCGCGATGAAGTAATTGAATCAGCCACAAACCACGGCATTATGATGCTCATACACTTGCTTCGTAACACCTACAACGAGCAAGAGGACATCAACGATGATTAAAATTGAAAAAATCAGCCGAAATATTTGTGTAAATCACGAAAAATTTGTAATTTTGCAATCGTTTTGTGAACCCATCCAAAAAAGTCGCTGAATATGATGCAATTAGCGATGATATGAGAACTGCGATGATGACCAAAACAAGTATTTATTAAAATTAACATCAAGAATATAGCAACAGCCATGGCTAAAGTTTGTCAGATCACAGGCAAGAAAGCGCAGGTGGGCAACAACGTATCCCACTCAAAGCGTCGCACCAAACGTAAGTTCGAGGTTAACTTGCACACAAAGAAATTTTATTGGGTTGAGCAGGATATGTGGATTGTTCTTCGTGTTTCTGCACGCGCTCTTCGCACAATCAATAAAATTGGTCTTAACGCAGCTCTCAAGAAAGCGGAAGCTGACGGAAATCTCGATTTCAAAGATATCAGAATTCTTTCCCTTTAAGAGTAGTAAAGATAAATTGATTTTTACTAATTAATCTCATTTATTTTTCCACTCACTAAAATTCTTATCAACAATTATGGCAAAGAAAGCTAAAGGCAATCGAGTTCAGGTAATCCTCGAATGCACAGAACATAAGGCCAGCGGTATGCCCGGTATGTCTCGTTACATCACAACCAAAAACCGCAAGAACACAACAGGTCGTCTGGAGTTGAAGAAATACAACCCCATCCTGAAAAAAGTAACACTTCACAAAGAAATTAAATAAGCACTCTGAACTATGGCAAAGAAAACCGTCGCGTCTCTTCAGAAAGGTGAAGGACGTACCTATAGCAAAGTCATCATTATGGAGAAATCTCCTAAAACGGGCGCTTATGTTTTCAAAGAGGAAATGGTGCCTAACGATGCAGTTAAAGACGCTCTCAAATAATCAGAGCTTCTGACTTCAGCCCTGCCCCACACACGGNAGCGGCACACAAAAAAAACTAAAAGAGGATTTTCATACGAAAATCCTCTTTTCTATTATAACTCAAAATACCTTTAATTCTAAGATCCTTAAAATTCCCAAGATTTTAATTTCTAAAGCCTAACCTCCGATCCTATCCGCAANACTGTGCTGAGCGCAATGCGCGAAGTAGTGCGCGGAGCCTTCCATGAAGCCATACTCAATTTGTCAGAATATATATCCGATTCCCATCCCCACGTAGACGCCGCTCATATCATTCACCAGCGTATATTTACACTGCAAATTNAGCTTAAGNTTAGAGGTCATATACAGATCCAATCCNCCTCCGAAATTAGCTCCGGCTCTCGACGCACTGTCATGATGCTCAAACGACCAGTTGTTGTAGGCGAAACCCACTAACGGATATAACCCCACTCCTTTAGCCACACGGAACGGGAAATGCATATCAACATCCAACATAAATGCCGAAGCACCCTCATTTCGGAANACATATCCGATGTCGGGAGCAAGCCTGAAGTGATTGGCAAATGTATAATTGAAAGAGACGTTAGCATAACCTGACTCATTGGCACTGGCGTAACCTCCGTTTACAGCTAAACTCATCTCTCCTTTCTGAGCCGATGCTGTAACGGGAGCTGCAATTCCCATTGCCATCATCAAAGAAAGTGCTAAAATCTGATATTTCTTCATTTTTCAATAATTTTAATAGTGGATTCAAAAGCAAAACATTTAATTATATGAAAATGTTTCGTTATATTTGCATTTTAGTTATTCGAGACCAATGAAGATATTTTTCAAAGAAAACCGGTGTCTCATTCATAACCTTTAAACTTAAGAACGTGATAACAGATTTAGGATACATACGTGTGGCTGCGGCATCGCCCGAACTTCGACCCGGCGACGTAAAATTCAATATCGACAATATTTTTGCGCTTGCCGAAGAAGCGGACGCNGCGCAGACAGATGTAATCGTTTTTCCGGAACTCTCCGTGACCGGCTACACCTGTGCCGATCTCTTTTTCCAATCAAACCTGCTTGACGCCACAATCAAAGGTCTTGAAGAACTCGCATCGCGCACTAAGTTCCTGAAGCAGATGATTGTGGTTGGAGCCCCGCTAAGCTATGCTTCCTGCCTGTTCAATTGCGCCGTAGTAATTTTCGGTGGGAAAATAATTGGNGCCATACCCAAGCATTATATCCCCAACTATAACGAATTTTACGAACGCCGTTGGTTCTCAGACGCATCAAAAGCTTCTGAAAAAGGNAAAGATATATCTTTCGGATATACAATTCCGCTGCTCACGAATACACTGTTTGAACTTCGCGGCACAAAAATNGGAATCGAGATNTGCGAGGATCTTTGGGTGCCNGTGCCTCCAAGCAGCCTGATGACNGCNGCCGGCGCNGATATCATCTTAAATCTCTCCGCCACAAACGAAGTTACCGGTAAACATTCATATCTCCTCGACCTCATCTCAAACCAGTCGGCAAGATGCNGATGCGGTTATGTTTACGCNTCAGCCGGCACCGGCGAATCATCTACCGACCTTGTTTTCTCCGGCAACTGCATAATTGCGGAAAACGGAACNATNCTTGGATCTTCACCGAGATTCAAACTCGGTTCGAANATGATGATTCGCGACATAGATGTGAATCTGATCGATAATGACCGCAGAAAGTACGCAACATTTACCGACGTACCCTCTCCGGCATACGCCGTTATCTCGCTGGAAGCAAACCACGCCTATGANGCCTGCCACGNACCTTCGGAAAATGAAGATGGCAGACTCGACATCATGCGGNATATCTCCCCCTCNCCGTTTATTTCGGAAGATAAAGAGACCCTGAACGAACGCTGTTCGGAAATCTCGGCTATGCAGGCCTGGGGCTTGGCTCAACGACTCCGNGCCATACATTGCAACAAGGCTATCATCGGAATCTCCGGAGGTCTGGATTCTACCTTAGCACTGTTGGTTACNGTCCGTGCATTCGATATGCTCGGTTATGACCGCAAAGGTATTATCGCCATAACAATGCCGGGATTCGGCACTACATCCCGCACAAAANACAATGCCACNGCTCTTATGGGGTACCTTGGCGTTACAAGNCTCACCATCCCCATCAATGATGCTGTTGAGCAACACTTCAAGGATATTGACCATGATCCTGCCGTGCACGATGCCACTTACGAAAATGCACAGGCAAGAGAACGCACGCAAATTCTCATGGATATGGCTAACAAGACAGGTGGCATAGTGATTGGCACAGGCGACCTCTCCGAGCTGGCTCTGGGATGGTGTACGTACAACGGCGANCAGATGTCGATGTATGGCGTAAACGCNTCNATACCCAAAACTCTTGTCATTCATCTCGTAAGATGGTATGCCGAGCAATCCCCCGACCCNAATGTGACACANGTNCTTCTGGATATTGTNGNTACGCCTATAAGTCCCGAACTTCTACCGGCCTCTGCCGATGATTCCATTAATCAGAAAACNGAGGATCTTGTCGGACCATACGAGTTACACGACTTCTTCCTGCACGGAATGCTACGCGACAATTATTCCCCNAAGAAGATATATCTTCTGGCATGTCACGCATTCGCCGGGAAATATTCCAAACAGACAATCAAACATTGGCTGAAGACATTCTATCGCCGCTTCTTCTCTCAGCAATTCAAGAGATCATGTATGCCCGACGGNACAAAAGTCGGAAGCGTNTCTCTCTCCCCCCGTGGCGACTGGCGCATGCCTTCAGACGCATCNGCTAATCTATGGCTCAACGAAGTGGAAGAATTATGAAATCAGATTTTAACGAAGATATAACGAAAGCTCTCGAAGTGCTTCGCAANGGAGGTNTCATCCTCTATCCCACCGACACAATCTGGGGGATAGGTTGTGACGCCTCNAATCCGGAAGCCGTAGAGAAGATTTACAAAATCAAGCACCGCGCCGATTCCAAATCGATGTTGTCGCTTGTCGGTTCCGACGGTCAGCTACAGCAGTTCGTTTCCGATGTGCCTGAAATAGCTTGGGAACTTATTGATGCCGCNGTAAATCCGCTTACCATCATCTATGACTCTCCACGAGGAATCGCTCAAAACCTCCTTGCTGAGGATGGGTCTGCCGGATTCCGCATCACATCCGAACCTTTCTCNCGCACCCTATGCTGCAGGCTGCGCAAACCTTTGGTGTCTACCTCGGCAAATATCTCCGGTAAACCCTCGCCATCACATTTCAACGAGATATCCAAGGAGATAATCGATGCNGTCGANTACGTAGTTGGTTACGGAAGAGAGAAACAGAATACCGCTCCGAGCAACATCATCAAGATCTCTCAATCNAATGTGGTGACCGTTATCCGTTAAAGCGAATTGTGAATATGAACCATCAGAAACTATCACCNAAAAAATTGCGCTGGCGTTATGTGGCTATGGANTTAGTCACAACATTCCTCGCGTTTTTTGCATTCGATTGCTGCCGGTTCTATATTCTTCAGTCGCAACACCGCACACTCTTTCAGCTTGAAGAATATCTGCTTTCTCCCAAACTTATCCTCGAACAGATATTCATCCCGATTGCACTCCTGGGCGTTTATTGGCTTTCCGGATATTATAACCGGATCACCGATAAGTCGCGTGTNCACGAATTGTTCGTGACATTCTCAACAGCCGTNNTTAACGCGATACTCCTCTTTTTCATTCTTCTCATCAATGACCGAGGTCCGATAGTGTCAAGCGACTACATGCTTATNCTTGTGTCGTTTCTGTGTCTCTTTGTATTCACTTACTCGGGCCGATTCACTGTCACCAATCTNATCAGGGAATATGCGAAACGNGCCAGNTTACAATATAATGTACTGATNGTAGGCAATCCGCGTTATGCCTCCAAGGTCTACGAGAATCTCAAGAATTCCACACGAGCCACGAAATACAATATTGTCGGATTCATCAACCTTCCCGACGAAGATTCCGCAAATATCTCTGTAAAATCCTGGGAACTTGATGAGATNGAGGAGGTATGCAACAGAGAAGAGATCGACCAGATTATTCTTGCNCCGCATAACCGCAAAGACTCGGTAGTGCTTGAACTGCTCGACAGGCTTTTCCCTTTGGATATACCCATAAAGATTATGCCTGACACGCTCTCCTACATCACTTCATCTATCCGTTTGACCGACATCCTCGGAGAACCATTCATCGANCTTACCTCCTCTCCTATCTCGGATTGCGCCAACAACGTCAAGCTCACTATCGACAAGATTTCAGCTGCACTCCTGNTCGTGCTNACCTCTCCCGTTATGCTCGTATTGATGATAGGGGTCAAATTCTCTTCCCCCGGAAAGATATTCTATAAGCAGGAACGAATCGGTTTAAAACGGAAGCCCTTTTATATCTACAAATTCCGCTCTATGTTTGTGCATGCCGAGGACAACGGGCCGATGCTGTCTTCGGAAAATGATCCACGCATCACTCCCCTGGGTAAATTCATGAGAAAATATCGTCTNGATGAATTTCCGCANTTNTGGAATGTGCTTAAAGGAGATATGTCGCTTGTCGGACCCCGTCCGGAACGTGAATATTATATCCGCGAAATCATAAAGAAAGCNCCATATTATTCACTTGTGTTTCAGGTGCGCCCGGGAATAACATCCTGGGGAATGGTCAAATTCGGCTACGCATCCGATGTCAAACAGATGGTGGAGCGCACCAAATTCGATTTGATTTACATAACCAATATGTCGCTNGCTCTCGACATGAAAATATTGATTTATACTGTCCGCACCATAGTAAAGGGTGCGGGGAAGTAACCTANACATTATGGCATATAAGGAAACCCACAATAAATTNACCGAACTCTGGCTTAAGCTTGTGATATGGCGCGAACACCATATCAAGGAAAAAACTTTCATGCTTATCCTGGCNTTGGTGATCGGCGTTATCTGCGGATTCGCCGCNCAGTTGCTCAANTATCTTATTCACCTTATCTCCGGATTCCTCACCGCCCACATGCAGACTACCACTGCCAACTGGTTGTATCTTGTCTACCCNGTGGCAGGTATCCTTGTCGTCACCATTTTCCTTCGGGTGGTGGTAAAGGAAAATATATCGCATGGTGTCACGAAAGTGCTTTACGCCATCTCACGCAGAAAATCAAGACTCAAGAANCGGAATATGTATGCCTCGCTGATAGCCTCTTCAATNACTATCGGCACCGGNGGATCCGTNGGAGCNGAGGGNCCGATCGTGTTCACAGGTGCTGCNATNGGATCAAATATCGGTCAGGCATTCCGACTCTCGCCCCGCATACTGATGATCCTTGTAGGTTGCGGCGCGGCCGCCGGCATCGCGGGAATCTTCCGCGCCCCTATCGCCGGAATGCTTTTCACTCTTGAGGTGCTCATGATNGACNTGACCGGAATGACCGTGATGCCGCTCCTTTTTGCTTCTGTTGCCGGAGCTGTGGTGGCGTACGTGCTGGAAGGATACAATGCCGAATTCTTCTTTGCCCAGACAGAGAAATTCGCAACAAATCAGATTCTGTTCACAATCGTNCTCGGNGTTTTCTGCGGTTTGATGTCACTCTACTTTACGAAAGTGATGTTCATGATGGAATCGTTCTTCGGAAAACTTCATAACGTATGGCTGAAGATATTGGTTGGCGGTGCTATNCTTGCATTACTTATCTTCCTTTTNCCTCCNCTTTATGGCGAGGGTTANGGAGCAATNAATAACCTACTCATAGGTGATGTTTCTAAAATCGTGGATGGCACATTCTTTTATGTGGATCGTGATAANGTCTGGTTTCTGATTCTGTTTATAGCGGCGATTGCCATGACCAAGGCATTTGCCACTTCAGCCACTAACGGAGCCGGAGGCGTGGGTGGAACCTTCGCNCCATCGCTTTTCGTTGGAGCGTTGACNGGCTTCCTATTCGCCTTTATCGTCAATAATCTTGACCTCGGGTTTGAATTGTCACAAAAGAATTTNGCTCTGCTGGGCATGGCGGGNGTTATGAGTGGCGTTATGCACGCACCGCTGATGGCAATCTTCTTGACCGCCGAGATGACCGGGGGCTACGATCTGTTCCTNCCNCTGCTGATTGTGGCGGCTCTCGCTTACCTNACNATCCGACTCTTCCTCCCCTACAGCATCTACACTATGCGTNTNGCNAAAGCNGGCGACCTCGTAACACACGAGAAAGACAAGGCAGTGCTCACACTCCTTAAGGTCAGCAACCTTATTGAGACCGACTTCATGGAGGTTCATCCGGAGATGAACCTGAAAGAGATGGTTGACACAATCTCAGTNTGCAACCGCAACCTCTTCCCTGTTACCGATGGCGAGGGNAATCTCAAGGGGGTGGTTCTGCTTGATGAAATCCGCAACATTATGTTCCGCGCGGACCTATATAAGAAAATGCACGTCTCAAGATTCATGTCGACAGTGCCCGACGTTATTGAAATCAATTATCCGATGGACAAGGTGATGGAGATTTTCGACCGCACAAAAGCCTGGAATCTGCCGGTGGTGGATAACGGGAAATATGTCGGCTTTGTTTCCAAGTCCAAGATTTTCACATCTTACAGACGTGTTCTCAGACACTTTACAGAAGATTAGAGTAAATGAAAAAAGAAGATTTAAAGATAGTATTCTTCGGCACACCGGAATTTGCCGTGGAAAGTCTCGCAAGACTGGTTGACGGAGGATACAACGTAGCAGCCGTTGTGACTATGCCCGACAAGGAGGCAGGGCGCGGCAGAAAGATAATGCAGAGCGATGTCAAGAAGTATGCGGTAGAGAAAGGATTGCGTGTGCTGCAGCCGGAGAAACTTAAGAGTCCGGAATTTGTGGATACNCTGCGCGAGATCAACGCTGACCTCTTTATCATCATCGCNTTCCGTATGCTTCCGGAGGTTGTGTGGTCGATGCCACGATTNGGNACATTCAACCTCCACGGTTCTNTGCTACCGAAATATCGNGGTGCAGCGCCCATAAACCGCGCGATAATGAATGGCGAGAAGGAAACCGGNGTCACCACTTTCTTCCTCAANCATGAGATCGATACCGGCGACATCATCGGTTCGCGCAGCATNGCGGTTGGCGAGAATGATAATGTNGGNGTGGTCTACGATAAACTCATGAAGATCGGTGGTGATATGGTGATTGAGACTGTGGAGAGCATTCTCGACGGATCACTGAAATCGTATCCTCAGCCTGAAGGTGAATTCACNCCTGCCCCGAAGATTTTCAAGGANGATTGTCGCATCGACTGGAACAGGTCTGCCATAGAAGTGCATAACCATATCCGTGGGCTCTCCCCTTATCCTGCAGCCTTCTCGACACTCCTCGACACAAACGGCAAAGAGATGGATGTGAAGATCTTTGAAACGGTTATTGCCAAGGACACAACCGTTTCAACTGATCACCAGGCAGGAGATATAATTATCGATGGGAAAAGAATGTTCGTAGTCACCGGCAACGGCGTGCTGGAGATTCTCTCACTTCAGCCTGCAGGAAAGAAGCGTATGGAGACCTCAGCATTCTTATTAGGGTATCATCCGGTAAATTTCAAGTAGATGCTTCTCAAAGATACGTCAAAAGATTATTGCCGCATTCTGTTCGATATCCTTCTCAAAAAGGGGGTGCAGGATGTGGTTCTCTCTCCCGGAAGCCGCAATGCTCCTTTGCTGTTGGCTGCNGAGTGTCGCCCGTTNCGCAAACAGGTCATTACTGATGAACGCACCGCTGCGTTTGTGGCTTGCGGACTCTCTCTATGCTCACACCAACCGGTGGCATTGGTATGCACATCAGGNACCGCCCTTTACGACTATGCACCCGCAATCGCCGAGGCTTATTATCAGCACNTCCCGCTCATAGTGATTACAGCCGANCGNCCGATGGAATGGATAGACCAGGATGATTCGCAGACNCTGCATCAGCCGGGNGCTCTTGACAAAATCACGAAATTCAGTATCGACATCCCGGTGCAGAANTCCTCGCGCCCNGAGGAAAGGTGGTATGTGAACCGCATTATCAACGAGGCCGTTAATGAAGCGTTGTCGGGCAGANCGGGNCCGGTACATATNAATGTCCGCCTCGATAACCCGCTCAATGAGACGATCGAGGTCTTTGAAGAGGAATTGATAGAGGAAAATTGCAGAATCNTTGATTATATCGACAACCTTGACCTTCCGCCTCATGTCTACAAGGAATTGTCGCAGGAGCTTGCCGGNAAACGGATNATGATTACAGCGGGATTCATGCAACCCGACGACAAATTGAACCGNNCCNTAGCAAGNATGGCGAAGCTTCCGAATGTGGTGTGTTTCTGCGAAACAATCTCCAACCTGCATCTCACCGGCAATCCTTACAANATCGATACGGTGCTTTCCACACTGAATGCAGTCGACAGTCGCACTATGGCTGCTCTNCGTCCGGATGTTGTAATTTCCATAGGAGGATCGTTGGTGTCGCGCAAACTGAAGGAATTTCTGCGTAAATATTCTCCGGCTGAACACTGGACCTTAGGTGACACCTCNCCCACATCNGATTGTTTCATGGCNCTTACCCGCCACATCGAGGTCTCTCCAGATAAATTCTTCAAAGGTATAGCCAAGAATCTGAACAAAGCNGTTAAATTCTGCAATCCTCTTTTCAAAGCCACATGGAAGGAGAGAAGAAGATTAGCGGAAATTTCAAGCGCACGGTTTCTGACAAACAATACGGANTGGTCNGAACTGAAGGCATTCTCGTATATGCTATCGGATCTCCCCTCAACTTTCAACCTTTTCCTGAGCAACGGAACCACGGTGAGATATGCCCAGCTTTTCACAAAGAATATCCCACATTCTTCGTTTGCGTGTCGTGGGGTATCNGGAATCGACGGNACCACNGCNGTAGCCGCCGGTTGCGCTATGGCATACGCNGGACGAACCCTCCTCATCACCGGNGATATGTCTATGGCATACGACACCGGCGTATTGGCACTAAGGAATATACCTGACAAATTCAAGATCATCGTCATTAANAACAGNGGTGGTGGAATTTTCNGATTTATCCCCACAACTCGGGAGNTTGAAGCGCGNGAGAAACTATTCTGCGCAGCACCGAATCTCCCGCTGAGACAATTGGCCGAAGCTTACGGCTGGAAATACGCNTCAGCGTCTTCATTTGAAGAGCTGGAGGAGAATTATCTTCCNTTCCTTGCCTCTAAACAGAAGGGGGTGATGGAGATATTTGTAGATGGAGAAANCTCCGCCGACACCCTCCTCCGATTCATGAACCGCACTCCGACTCCCTCNCCCCTCCCTCCCGAAATGATATCCGAAACTAACAACTGAAAACNGATAATTGATAACTGATTACTGAAATGAACTGGAAAACGATAAAAGAATACACCGACATCCTTTTTGAAGAGATGGANGGTATAGCAAAAATCACAATCAACCGACCCAAAGTTTACAACGCATTCCGCCCTTTGACCAACAAAGAGATGCTCGAAGCCTTCGCAATCTGTCGCGAACGTTCCGACATACGTGTTATCATCCTCACCGGCATCGGNGACAAAGCATTCTGCAGCGGTGGCGANCAGAATGCCAAAGGACACGGCGGTTATGTNGATGAGAATGGAGTGCCNCGTCTCAATGTGCTTGAACTTCACCATGCCATCCGCTCCATCCCNAAACCTGTNATAGCCATGGTCAACGGATACTCTATAGGAGGAGGCAACGTTCTNCAGGTTATCTGCGACCTCTCCATCGCCTCAGAGAACGCTCGCTTCGGACAGACCGGACCTAAAGTNGGCAGTTTNGANGGCGGATTCGGNGCATCGTACCTNGCCCGCTGCGTGGGACAGAAAAAGGCACGCGAGATCTGGTATCTCTGCAAGCAATATACTGCNCAAGAAGCACTCGAAATGGGAATGGTGAATGCCGTGGTACCCTTCGACAAGCTCGAAGAAACCACCGTTGAATGGGCACGTACCATNATGACCCGCTCCCCCTTCGCCATCCGTATGATCAAAAGAGCNCTCAACGCTGAACTCGATGGCCAGCATGGNCTTATGGAATTTGCNGGNGANGCCACGCTCATGTATTATATGATGGACGAGGCTCAGGAAGGTAAAAACGCATTCCTTGAGAAACGCGACCCCAATTTCGACCAATANCCCATGTTCCCCTAAAACAATATTAACTACTCNCTACTCTCTCTCCTCNCTNCTCNCTNCTCANTACTCACTACTCATTGCTCACTACTCACTAAAATGCGTCTCGATTTTTGTCCATATAATCTCTCCTTCAAGAAACCGGCAGGAACNTCCCGTGGTGTCCTNACCGAGAAAATAACATGTTTTCTACGTCTTTACGACGAGCGAAACCCGGAGCATTTCGGTTTAGGCGAGGCTGCCGTTTTCCCCGGTNTATCGCCCGAAGCCGACGAACGCTATTTCTATAAACTCATGGAATTACAAGCGAACGTGGCTATCGGTAAATCTACCGATCTAACNCGTTTTCCGTCACTCCAGATGGGTTTTGAACAGGTAATCCGCGATTTCNCNGGTGGCGGTCACGGCACATATTTCGANTCTCCGTTCATANTCGGAGAACGGGANATCGTTATCAACGGACTGATATGGATGGGCGACTACGACAATATGATCGAGCAGATCGAAAAGAAACTCTCANCCGGTTTCAAATGTATCAAGCTGAAGATTGGAGCTATCGACTGGAAAAAGGAGGTGGATATGATCGAGTATATNCGCGCACGCTACGACCGCTCACGTGTTGAAATACGTGTGGATGCCAACGGAGCGTTCACAATGGACAACGCNCTTCCTCGTCTCAAACGCCTNGCGGATTTGGGCGTTCATTCCATCGAACAACCCATCAAGGCNGGCTCTCCGGCCCTGATNCGTTTCCTTTGCGACGTCTCTCCTCTCCCCATTGCCCTCGATGAGGAACTGATCGGTAAATTCACACNNGAAGAGAANGCTGCAACCTTAGACGAAATAAAACCTGCTTACATAGTAATCAANCCCTCGCTGACCGGAGGTTTCTCAGGAGCAAAGGAATGGATAGATTTGGCATCCGAAAGAGGTATAGGCTGGTGGATCACTTCCGCTCTTGAATCTAACATCGGGTTGAACGCTCTGGCGCAATGGGTGGCAACACTCAAAACCGAGATGCCCCAGGGTCTGGGAACCGGCGCACTGTTTACAAACAATATTGCGACCCCCGTATATACAGATGGCGAGTTGCTGAAATACAACCCTGCACTTACCATAGATTACGACGCTGTCGCTAAACTTGACTGGAGAAGTATCTGATGACCTACGAAGAGTTAGCCCAAGAATGGACTNGGTCAGAATCGTTGCTGTGCCACAGCTCCGGTTCTACGGGAACCCCCAAAGAGATCAGTATTGAGAAAAAGCATTTGATTGAGAGTGCCCGGCGCACTCTCGATTTCTTTAATCTCTCGGATTCAGCTCTGCTCTATTCCTGTATTGCTCCGGACTTCATTGGAGGGAAAATGATGTTCGTTCGCCAACAAGTGGCTGAATGCGACTTGATATGGGAGACACCTTCCAACCGTCCGGTATTGGAGACCGATGGTCGACGCATATCACTCCTCTCTNTGGTGCCATCGCAGATGCACCACATTCTTGACCATATCCACGAGCTCCCACCGATCGACAACATNCTNATCGGCGGTTCGGCAATTCCGTCTGCCCTTAGAGAGCGGATAGATCGGTCGGGATTGAACGTTTACGAGAGTTACGGCATGACCGANACNGCCTCACATATAGCCCTCCGCAAGGTTGAAGAAAATCCGAANCCATTCGTTACATTAGGAGATATCACCGTCTCGCTCAGCGGAGAAACACTGAAAATAACCATNCCCGGCTGGCAGACTCTTACCACCAACGACTGCGCTCAAGTCCTCTCTCCNCACGAGTTCATGATCTTAGGTAGAAAAGATAACGTGATNATCTCTGGAGGTAGAAAACTTAATCCGGAACGNATAGAGGAGAAATTATCACGGCACATTGATTTCCCCTTCTATNTNACCTCCNTGCCNGACGACAAATGGGGAGAGCGCCTTGTGCTCATAGCAGAANATACAGTTACNGACTCCGANACCTTAAAGGCTACAATCACAGAGGCCTTCGATCTGTTGGAAAAATACGAAAAACCGAAAGAGATACACATCTGCCAATCCCTCAAACGTACAAACTCAGGCAAANTGCTCCGCCTCCCCCCTTCGCAGATTGAATTNTGACTGGTTTTATCAGAAANTGCTAAATTTTATGTTAAAAATTTTTAAATATGCCAATTTTGTAGTAATTTTGCAGTTAGACCCTTGAATTCATCGGAATAACACAAACACTTATCCTGTTCGCTGATGAATTCCTTGCCAAAATTACTTTAAAAGAAGTGATGATTAAGAAGAGTACTTTAGAGCGAATTATCGGTGATGATTTATCGGAAATGTGGAATGCACTCCGCCCGGAAGAAAAACGTATCATCACTGAAAATTTTAAATATGAGCAATATAAGAAGAATCAGATTATATACGCTGAGAAGGAAACACCAGAGAACTTATATTGCCTGCTGAACGGTAAGGTTAAGCTGTATAAAAGCGGAATAGGTGACCGCGTACAGATCTTGCGACTCTACAGACCGGTGCAGTACTTCGGCTATCGTGCATATTTTGCGCGCGAACCCTACGTGTCTACAGCCGCGGCTTTCGAACCCTCCGTAATCGGCATCATTCCGATGAAAGTTGTAGAGGATCTTGTAAGNCAGAACAACGATCTTGCCATGTTCTTCATCCANGAACTCTCNCGCAACTTAGGAGGATCAGACACAAAGATCATCAACCTCACTCAGAAGCANATTCGCGGACGTTTAGCGGAATCTCTCCTCATCCTTGCCGACAACTACGGCTACGAAGACGACAANTCCACCCTCAAGATCTACATGAGCCGCGAGGATCTNGCCAACCTCTCGAACATGACCACCTCCAACGCCATCCGCACACTTACCACTTTCGTAACCGAGAAGCTCATACTCGTCGATGGTCGCCGCATCAAGATCATCAACGAGCCCCAGCTCCGCAAAATCTCCAAATTCGGTTAAACCTCAACAACAAACATATCATAAACGCAGAGGGAGGGTTGTNCGCAATCCTCCCTCTGTCGTACAATAAACCCGGGAATGTCTCANCGACAATCCCGGGTTTTATNTTCTTATACTTTATACTAATGTTATAATTAACGTGTATTTGAGAATGTGTCTGAATCCGACACTCTTAGATTACNGAGCGGATGATGCCTCGATCTGAGTTTGTNACGAAGTTTACAATCTCATCTCTGTATTCCGACTGTGGAATCGTCTCTTCAATCAGACGAACTGCGTTGGTCACATTCAGATCGCTCATGTAAAGTATGCGATAGATATCTGCGATGTGTCGGATCTCCTCTTCAGAGAAGCCGTTNCGGTGCAGTCCTACTGAGTTTAATCCTACATAAGAGATCGGCTCACGAGCAGCTTTTACAAAGGGNGGGATATCCTTGTTTACAAGCGCACCACCCTGAAGCATGATGTTGCGGCCAAGATGACAGAACTGGTGAATGAGACTTCCTCCTCCGATCACAGCTGCATCATCCACAATAACCTCTCCGGCAAACTGGGTGGCATTGGAAACGATGACACGATTTCCGATGCGGCAGTCGTGCGCAACNTGGCTGTAGGCCATNATGAGACAGTTCTCTCCTACNCGGGTCTCACCCTTGGAGGCTGTACCGCGGTTAACTGTGACACACTCGCGCAAAGTAGTGCCGTTACCTACGTATGCATAGGTCTTCTCTCCACGGAATTTAAGATCCTGAGGAATGCCGGACACAACCGCCCCCGGGAAAATCTTTACGTTGTCNCCGATTCTGGCGCCGGGAAAAATGGTCACATTGCCATAGATTTCACAATTGTCTCCTATCTCTACATCTTCATAGATGTTGGTGAAGTTTCCGATCTGTACGTTATTTCCGATCTTAGCTTCGGGATGTACGCTATACATATTACCCATGGTTTGTGTCTTATTTGTTTTTAATGATCTGAGCCATAAACTCGGCCTCACTAACAATCTTCTCTCCTACAAAGGCATATCCNTTTACAAGCGCGCAACCNCGACGAATCTCNGTCATAAGGCTGACGCTGAGAAGAAGTGTATTACCGGGAACAACCTTCTGGCGGAACTTGACGTTATCGATCTTGAGGAAATATGTGGAGTATTTGTCGGCATCCTCAAGGAAGTTGAGCACCAGCACACCGGCAGCCTGAGCCATAGCTTCAACCTGAAGCACACCGGGCATTACCGGCTCCTGCGGGAAATGACCCTGGAAGAAGGGCTCGTTGACCGTTACATTCTTGACAGCCACACAATGTTTCTTNTCAATCTCNATNATCTTGTCAATCAAGAGGAAGGGATAACGGTGGGGAAGCAATTTCTTGATTCCGTTTACGTCAATTATAGGAGCTTCGTTCGGATTNTAAAGAGGNCTCTGAGCCTCAGTGTGCTTAACCTCTTTACGCACCATACGGGTGAACTTGTTGTTAACGGTGTGTCCGGGGCGGATTGCCACAACCCTACCCTTGATCGGTCGACCGATCAACGCAAGGTCTCCNATCACATCCATCAGCTTATGACGCGCAGGCTCATTATCCCATGCAAGAGGCTTCGGGTTGATATATCCGAGTTTGCTGAGGTGCATGTGAGGCACTTTTACGATATCGCAGATCTCGTCGATNTTCTCCTGCGGAATCTCCTGATCGTAGATAACTATCGCATTGTCAAGATCGCCACCCTTGATAAGGTTATATTGAAGCAACTGCTCGATTTCACGAACAAACACGAAAGTGCGCGCACTTGCAACCTCCTGCTTGAATTCAGCAAGATCATCGAGCACTGCGAACTGGTTAGGCAANACCGGAGAGTTGTATTCAACCATACACTCTACGCTGAAACCATCTTCCGGATACATNGTAAGTGTGGAACCGGTTTCCTCATCCTTATATTGGGTTTTCTCCTTAATAATATAGAAATCCTTATCGGCATCCTGCTCTTTAAGACCTACGCTTTCGATTGCGTTTACATACACGATTGCGCTTCCGTCAAGAATNGGAAGCTCNGGACCATCTACCTCGATAAGACAGTTGTCGATGCCNGCTGCATACAGAGCCGCCAGCGCATGCTCTACTGTCGACACACGTGCGTCGCCTTTACCGAGAACGGTGCCACGTTGTGTGTCCACAACGTTCTCCGCTACTGCCTGAATCACCGGACGATCCTCAAGATCAATACGACAGATACGATAACCGGTGTTCTCCGGTGCCGGATTAAATGTCGCTGTAATTGTCAATCCGGAATGCAGACCTTTGCCACATACGGCGAAAGGTGCGTTAAGTGTTTGCTGTTGCATATAGTAAATTCTGCATACATTCTCCACNCGCCGCCTATGTCGCCGACTGTGNAGAAGTTTTTTTGTTAATTATCTTTTTTATTAAATAGCTCTCCGAGTCGTTTCAGATAAACCTGAGTNTTGGCAAACTGGCGAAGTTCAACTGCCGGATATCCAATCAGACGATTTCCATCGCCTACATTATTGGGTATGCCCGACTGCGCACCAAACTGGTTCATATTGCCAACCTTGATATGTCCGGCAAAGCCACACTGCCCTCCGACCTGATTGTAATCACCGATTTTGGTCGAACCGGCNATACCGGTCTGGGCTGCAAATACATTCCCTTTACCGATCTCAACGTTGTGCGCAACCTGAATAAGGTTGTCGAGTTTCGTGCCGCGGCAGATGCGAGTGCTTCCGAATGTAGCGCGATCCACCGTGGTNTTAGCACCGATCTCCACATCATCCTCAAGCACAACATTTCCGATCTGCGGAATCTTTTCGTATGATCCGTCGGGCAGAGGAGCGAAACCGAAACCGTCAGCACCGATCACGGCACCAGCGTGGATTACGCATCTGTTACCGATCTTGCAATCCTTGTATATCTTTGCCCCTGCATACACTATGGTATTCTCCCCAATCTCAACGTCATTTCCTATATACGCCTGAGGATAGATCATAGCGCCTTTACCGATTTTAGCACCTTTCCCAATATAGGCAAACGCACCTATATAGGCATCTTCGGGAATCTCCACACCATCTGCTACGAAACATGGATTCTCAATCCCCACGGGACGCGGACAACTTTTCTGCATCTGGTTCATCAGGTCGGCAAGCGCCACATAAGGATCCTTGACGCGGATAAGTGTTGGTTTCACTTTCCCATCCACTTCAAAGGCATCAGACACGAGCACAGCCGAAGCCTCGGTTTCGTAAATGTAATGAGAATATTTTGGGTTGGCAATAAACGTTATGCAACCGGGCTTCGCCTCCTCTATCTTGGCAAAACCTGTAATCGCTACATTTCCATCGCCTTCAACCTTGCCGCCGATCATTGCGGCGATAAGTTGCGGTGTTAGTTCCATCTGTTCTTAATATACGTCGACACAACCGATTTAACCGGTTGCCTTTATTGTTGTTTTTGCAAAATTACAAAAAAATATTCATTCACACGAATTTTTTTAGTATATTTGCACCCAAATAAGACTCCACAAAGTCTTTAACCCATAAAAAAGCTAATACAAATGGGATTTGGGGTGCATCGGATTAAAATTCAGATACACTTCAGACCCCACGGAAGGACAATTATTACTAACCTAAATACATAATTTCAATGAAAATTTCTCACATTGAGCACATTGGCATCGCAGTGCCAAACCTTGAAGAAGCAATCAAATACTATGAGTCTGTTTTAGGCTTGAAATGCTACAAACAGGAAGTCGTAGAGGATCAGAAAGTTACAACTGCTTTCTTTAAAGTAGGCGACACTAAGATCGAGCTTCTTGAAGCTACTTGCCCCGAGAGCACAATCGCAAAATTCATCGAGAAGAACGGCGGCCGCGGCGGTATGCACCACATGGCTTTCGCAGTTGAGGATGGAGTTGCCAATGCTTTGGCCGAGGCTGAAGAGAAAGGTATCAAACTTATCGACAAAGCTCCCCGCAAAGGTGCCGACGGTCTGCAGATCGCTTTCCTCCACCCGAAGAGCACAGAGGCTGTACTCACCGAGCTTTGTGAAGACCCCAATAAATAAAAAGAGATTCAGAACTCATTCCGTGTCAATATATGCGCGCGGAGTGAGTTTTGCATTATTATATGATCTATAAACTCAATCTACAATAATGAGCAAGCAAGAAGAAAAAATCAACGTGCTTATCGAGAAAAGAGCTGAGGCTCGTCTCGGAGGCGGTGAAAAAGCTATCGAGAAACAGCACCAGCGCGGCAAATACACAGCCCGCGAGCGTATCGCCATGCTTCGCGACGAAGGTAGCTTCGAAGAACTTGATATGTTTGTGACACATCGTTCCACAAACTTCGGTATGGATAAAAAACATCCTCTCGGCGACGGCGTCGTAACCGGTTTCGGTACAGTAGAGGGTCGTCTCGTATATGTTTTCGCCCAGGATTTCACAGTGCTCGGTGGTTCACTTTCCGAGACTATGGCACAGAAAATCTGCAAAGTAATGGATATGGCCATGAAGATGGGTGCTCCCGTAATCGGTCTTAACGACTCTGGTGGCGCACGTATCCAGGAGGGTATCAACGCACTCGCAGGTTATTCAGAAATCTTCCAGCGCAACATCCTCGCATCAGGTGTAATTCCCCAGATCTCAGCTATCCTCGGTCCGTGTGCCGGCGGTGCGGTTTACAGCCCTGCCCTCACCGACTTCACCATCATGACAAAAGGTCTCTCATATATGTTCCTTACCGGTCCGACAGTTGTGAAGACCGTTACAGGCGAGGACGTTTCTCAGGAGGACCTCGGTGGTGCGTCAGTGCATGCCACAAAGAGTGGTGTCACACACTTCGCAGCTGAAAGCGAGGAAGACGCTATCAAGATCGTTCGCAAGCTCCTCAGCTATATCCCGCAGAACAATCTTGAGGAGACTCCCCTTGTTGAGTGTACAGATCCCATCGACCGTCTTGAGGACAAACTCAACGAGATCATCCCTGACAGCGCAAAACGCAGCTACGATATGTACGACGTAATCGGCGCTATCGTAGACAACGGCGAGTTCCTTGAGATCCAGCGCGACTACGCGAAGAACATCATCATCGGTTTCGCTCGTTTCAACGGTCAGTCTGTCGGCATCGTGGCAAACCAGCCCAAGGTGCTTGCAGGTGTGCTTGACTCAAACGCATCACGCAAGGCTGCCCGCTTCGTACGCTTCTGCGACGCATTCAACATTCCTTTGGTTACATTGGTTGACGTCCCCGGCTTCCTCCCCGGAACAGGTCAGGAGTACAACGGCGTTATCCTCCACGGTGCGAAACTTCTCTACGCTTACGGCGAGGCTACTGTGCCTAAGGTTACAGTCACACTCCGCAAGAGCTACGGTGGTAGCCACATCGTGATGAGCTGTAAGCAGCTCCGCGGCGATGTGAACTACGCATGGCCCTCTGCTGAGATCGCAGTAATGGGTGCAGAAGGCGCTGTTGGCGTGCTTTACGCCAAGGAGGCCAAGACTCAGGAGAACCCTGCAGCGTTCATCAAAGAGAAAGAGGATGAATACCGCGAACTCTTCGCTAACCCCTACAATGCGGCTAAATATGGCTACATCGACGACGTTATCGAACCTCGCAACACACGTTTCCGCGTGATCAAGGCCCTCAACATGCTTGCCACTAAGAAACAGACAAATCCTGCCAAGAAACACGGCAATATTCCTTTATAATTAACACGCATCAGAATGTTCAAGAAATATATTTTGAGTGCGGCATTTTGCGGTGCATTGCTCGTAGCCACTCCGGCTGCGGCAATGCTCCAAAATGATCTGCAGACCGAATATACGGAGGTTTCAACCCAAGGGGAGCAGACCAATGTTGAAAGCAACTGGTCAGATTCCAAGGAGGTGAACACCGTTCAGATGAGTGAGACAGCCCGCAAGATGATTCAGGCAGAAAAGGCCAAGAATGCAGCGGAAAACGATAGGTTCGGTGGCGCCATCACAATCATCGCGATGTGCATCGTGCTTTTCGCACTTATCGTTCTCAGCATCCTTTTCCTTTTCTTCGGAAAGATCTCGACAGCCGTTATGAGCAACAAAAAACGTGAGGCACATGGCGTTACTGCAGAGACATCAGAAGATCACCACGACGAACTTGATTCAGGAGAGGTTATCGCCGCTATCGGTATGGCTCTTGCCGAACACTTCGGTCAGGGTCACGACATGGAGGACACTATCCTTACCATCAAGAGAATGAAGAGATCTTACTCTCCCTGGAACTCTAAAATCTATAACATGCGCCAGACTCCCGAGGTATCGTCTGCACGCCGTTCATTGAAGTAATTTTCCCATCTAATTAAATCATGAAAGAATATAAATATAAAATCAACGGTATCAAATTCACCGTTGCAGTCGGCGACGTTACCGACAACGAAGTTAAAGTGGAGGTAAACGGCACCCCCTATATGGTAGAGCTCGATAAGGCTGCTCCATCCAAACCCTCTAAACCCGCCCTTTCTCAGTCGGGCAAAGCCCCCGCGGCTCAGCCCACTGCCGCTCCCACCCAGAGCGTGAAACCGGCAGCTCCCGTTGCCGCCGGCGGTGCTTCCGCAGTAAAGAGCCCGCTCCCCGGCACTGTTCTCAGCTTCCCCGTAAAGGTGGGCGACGTTGTGAAGAGTGGCGACACCGTATGCGTGCTTGAGGCCATGAAAATGGAGAACGACATTCACACCACAAAAGGTGGAACTGTAAAACAGATCCTCGTTAATGTAGGCGATTCAGTTCTTGACGGAGCAGATATCATGATCATCGAATAATCACTGTCAAATATTCCACTATGATTTTAGCAAGTGATTATTCATTCGGCCAGTTTATGAGCTCCACTGTGGAATCTTTTTGGAAATTCACAGGTTTCTACAACTGTGAATACACCAATCTGATAATGCTCGCTGTGGGATGCTTCTTCGTCTGGCTTGCAATCAAGAAAAACTTTGAACCCCTTCTGCTCGTTCCGATCGGTTTCGGTATGCTTCTCGGCAATATCCCCTTCCAATCAGGAATGGAGATCGGAATCTACGAGGAGGGTTCTGTATTGAACATCCTTTACAATGGTGTTGAGAAAGGGTGGTATCCCCCGCTGATTTTCCTCGGCATCGGTGCGATGACAGACTTCTCCGCACTCCTTGCTAACCCGAAACTCATGATTATCGGAGCCTGCGCCCAGTTCGGTATCTTCGGAGCCTACATGCTCGCATTGCTCTGTGGTTTTGATCCGCTGTCGGCCGGTTGCGTTGCCATCATCGGTGGAGCCGATGGTCCTACAGCTATCTTCACCACTTCCAAGCTCAACCCGAATCTGTTGGGTGCTGTAGCGGTATCAGCCTACTCCTATATGGCTCTCATCCCGCTTATCCAGCCTGCAATCATGAGATTCTTCACCACTCAGAAAGAGCGCACAATCAAGATGAAGCCTGTGCGTGTCGTAACCCAGTCGGAGAAGATCATCTTCCCTATCGTCGGCGTTATGCTCACCTGCTTCGTGGTGCCTTCAGCAATTCCATTGCTCGGTATGCTCTTCTTCGGTAACCTGCTTCGCGAAAGCGGCGTGACCTCACGTCTCGCCAAGACTGCAAGCAATGCCATGACCGATATCGTGACAATCCTTCTCGGCCTCACTGTTGGTGCATCCACTCAGGCCGACAAGTTCCTCACAGTCGACACAATCATCATCTTCGGTCTCGGCTTCCTTGCATTCGTGATCGCATCTTCAGCCGGCGTGCTTTCTGTTAAGGTATTCAACCTTTTCCTAAGACCCGACAAGAAGATCAACCCGCTCATCGGTAATGCAGGTGTATCGGCAGTGCCTATGGCTGCCCGCATCTCCAACAACGTTGGTCTGGAATACGATCCCAACAACTATCTGCTCATGCACGCCATGGGTCCGAATGTTGCCGGCGTGATCGGTTCAGCTGTGGCTGCCGGAGTGCTCCTCAGCTTCCTCGGATAATTCCACTATATCCAAAATACAGGGTGTTATTTTACCCATCATGTGAGTCGGTATTATGCCGACTCACATTTTTTTTAAAATATTCATAAAAATATCCGCGTGTGTTTGGATAATTAGCATAGATGAATTAAATTCGCACTGCAAACGGAAAGAGCCGCGCAACACGGCGTGCTCCCCGCCTATAATGCCTAATTGAAAAACATAAATTAGAAAATAAAGGTAAGTAACTTATGGTATATAGATTCAAACTGGTAAGCGATGAAGTGAGCAATTTTGCCCGCGAAATTGAGATTGATTCAGAAAATACATTTTTACAGTTACGCAATGCCATTCTGGACAGCGTAAACTACAGCAAGGATGAACTCGACTCGTTCTTTCTTTGCGATGAAGATTGGCAGAAACAGGAAGAGATTACACTTGAAGATATGGGCGACAGCCTCAGCGACCGCGACCTTTGGTTGATGGACGACACCCCGTTGAGCGAACTCATCGAGGATGAAGGTCAGCGCATGATCTTCGTTTACGATTACCTGACAGAGCGCTCTTTCTTCATGGAACTTAAGGAGCTCTACCCTTCCCGTCACCTTTCTGAGCCTGTGTGTACCTTTAAGAAAGGGAATGCCCCCAAACAGATGGTGGATCTCGACGAGTTCGACAAGAAGATCGATATCAAGGCTCAGGAGAAACTTGAGGATCTTGACCTTGATGTATTCAGCAACGAGGACTTCAACGACGAGGAACTCGGCGAAGGTTTCGACATCATGGATCTCAGCTAAGAGATCTTACGAATATACAGATATAAAAGAAGAGGTATTGCACTCAGCAATACCTCTTCTTTTATATCTGTATTAATTATATAGCCGCATTCAACTAATTCTAATTACTAATTTCTAATTAGCAAAAGCTCATCCTCTTCCAAAAATCTTATCAAAGATAGATTGCGGTTTCTCCGGCTTGATATGAACTCGCAACTCATTGCTATCTTTCCCGAAAAACAAGATATGAGAACGGAACACAAATGCTATTACCTTATCGAACTCAAGAATCCCATATATACTCCTCTTAAGAAACATTCTGAAGGGGTTGAATTCCTCCAAATCCTCTACCACCACCTCCATGTCATCGGAAGTGATATTATGGTTTTTCTTAAGAATCTCCATATAGTTGTCGAAATCCAACTCCTCGGGATCCTTGCAGGGCTTTGTGTATTTTTTATATATTTCTTTGATAACTTCGTCAGTAACCATACGCAATATGTCGTTTACGGAGGAGAGATATCCATTGTTATAACATTCCGCACGGTTATTTGTTTACCATCTCCATTTCTTTTAACATTTGAAAATCCGCATAAATAAAGAGTTTCGGAGAGGTTTACATCCCAACTTAGTGACATACAACAATAAAAGACGAGATGCCATTGAATCGGCGTCTCGTCTTTTTCTATCAAATATTTTTCCTTTGAGAAAGCTGTTTAAACAACTTCTATTCTTATTTCTTGAGCAGGTCATATTTCTTGAACACCTTCTCGATAGCCTCAAGAGACCTTGTCACCTGATCTTTGGTGTGTGTAGCCATCAGAGAGTAGCGGATCAATGTGTCGTGAGGAGCCACAGCCGGAGAAACCACCGGATTGACGAAAACTCCCTCGTCGAGAAGATCACGTGTAACGTGGAATGTCTTGTAATCGTCACGGATAAAGAGCGGAATAATCGGTGTTGATGTGTTACCGATTTCGCAACCCATAGCGCGGAAGTTCTCAAGCGCATAGTTGGTGATATCCCAGAGATGTTTCTGACGCTCGGGTTCAGCAATCATGATATCCATAGCAGCACTGGCGGCAGCTGTCGATGCAGGAGTGATTGAAGCTGTGAAGATATATGAACGTGAATGATGACGAAGGAAGTTTGTAACGGTCTTGTCTGTGGCAATGAAACCACCCAATGATGCGAACGATTTACTGAACGTACCCATGATCAGGTCTACATCATCGGTCACGCCGAAGTGGTTGCAGGTTCCTCTACCACCCTCGCCGAACACTCCGATTCCGTGAGCTTCATCGACCATGATGCTGGCGTTATACTGCTTTGCGAGTCTTACAATCTCCGGGAGGTTGGCAACATCACCCTCCATTGAGAACACACCATCGGTGACGATAAGTTTAACTTTGTCGGGATCGCATTTCTTCAGCTGAGCTTCAAGCGAAGCCATATCGTTGTGACGATATTTAAGATAGTTGGAGAATGAGAGGCGACGACCTTCTATGATCGACGCGTGATCCTGCTCATCAAGAATTATATAATCCTCACGTCCGGTGAGCGATGACACAACGCCAAGGTTTACTCCGAAACCGGTAGAATAAAGCATTGCATCCTCTTTACCGACATAATCAGCGATTTTTGCCTCAAATTCCTTATGTATATCCAATGTGCCGTTCAGGAAGGGTGAACCCGCCATTCCTGTACCATATTTCTTTGTGGCTTCCACGGCAGCTTCAATAACTTTCGGGTGATTGGTAAGTCCCATATAACTGTTGGAACCGAACATCAGCACTTTCTTGCCGTGCATATTCACCTCCGTGTTCTGCTCACTTGAAATCTCACGGAAGTAAGGATAAACACCTGCGGCTTTTGCTTTCTGGGGAGCATCGTAAACCGCTAATTTCTCTTGCAAAAGTTTCATATACAAATTTTATATGTATCGGCGCTCCGTAATCTGTTATCTGTCGTGGAAACCGGCGGAGCACCCACATTTGTTTTTAGGTGGAATGAAATCAGAATACAAAGTTAACAATTTTTTAGAAAACAATCATATTTTTTTGCTAAATTTGCTATCAAATAATCAAATAAACCTATAAAACATGAAATTTACTCAATTATTCTCCGCTCTCGCGGGGTTAGCGACCCTCTGCTCCCCTTGCGTATCTGCTGCCAATCAGATTCCGTCTGAGAAAGATATGGATGCATATCTTCTGGTGTTTTTCTCCGATTCGGATCATAGTCTGCATTTCGCCGTAAGCCGGGATGGCTACAAATTCACCGCTTTGAATGATAACAAACCGATTATTGCTGGAGACTCCATCGCCGAGCAACGAGGCATCCGCGATCCGCATATATATCGTGCACCCGATGGTAATTTCTATATGGCATTGACCGACCTGCATATATTCGCAAAGAATGAGGGTTTGCGCGATACGGAATGGGAACGACCCGCAGAATACGGTTGGGGAAACAACCGTGGATTGGTGCTAATGAAATCTTCTGACCTCATCAATTGGACACATAACGAAGCCAGAATCGACAAACTGTTTCCCGACGAATTCGGAGACATCGGTTGCGCTTGGGCTCCGCAGACCATCTATGATCCGGAAAAAGACGCAATGATGGTTTATTTCACAATAAGAAAAAAGGGAGAGAATATCCCGGGCGCAACCAACGATGAAAGAAAGACACGTCTTTATTATGCCTACACTGATAAGGACTTCACTACCCTTACCACAAAACCTGAGAAGCTATATGAATATCCCGACAGCACAATTCAGGTTCTTGATGCTGACATCTGCCCTCTTCCAGGCGGCGGATACGCTATGACTTACGTATCGCAGGAGAATCCATGCGGAATCAAGATAGCCTTCTCTGACGATATTAATAAAGGTTACAATTATGTGGATAGCCAGATTGACTTTGAGCCGCAGCATTGCGAAGCTCCCAATGTATGGAAACGTATAGGTGAAGACCGCTGGGTTGTGATGTATGACGTCTACAGCATCAATCCCCACAACTTCGGCTTCGTGGAGACCACCGATTTCAAGACATTCATCCCTATCGGGCATTTCAACGACGGACCCATGTGCACCACAAACTTCACAAGCCCGAAGCATGGTGCCGTAATCCACATAACAAAAGAGGAGGCCGACAGACTTGAAAAGCACTACCCCTCTACGAAAACAAAATAAAAAAGACACGCATATCACATCCCGACGGCGCATTTTGTCAAAATTGACAAAATGCGCCGTCTTATTATTAGAAATTTTAACTTAAACTAAATCAATAATTTAGATATTTTAATTAAAAAATTTTCTTTCAGACCGAAATTTTTAGCACGTCATTTGTTAATATATTGAACGAAGCAAGAAAGGAACAGATAAAGTAAAAGAGTTCCCGATCTGCTTCCCGTTTAAAATAAACGATAGAAATTAGAATATTAACAAAAAAATTATACAAATCATGGGAAAAATTATTGGTATTGACTTAGGAACAACCAACAGCTGTGTGGCTGTTTTGGAAGGTAAAGATCCTGTTGTTATTCCTAATAACGAAGGTCGTAACACGACTCCTTCAGTAGTAGCATTTGTTGACGGAGGCGAAAGAAAAGTAGGTGATCCTGCAAAACGTCAGGCCGTGACCAATCCTACTCGCACAATATATTCAATCAAACGTTTCATGGGTGAGAAATGCGATCAGGTCACTGACGAGATCAAACGTGTCCCCTATAAGGTAGTTTGCCAGAACGACATGCCTAAGGTTGACATCGATGGTCGTGACTACACTCCGCAGGAAATCTCAGCCATGATTCTTCAGAAAATGAAGAAGACTGCCGAGGATTATCTTGGTCAGGAAGTAACAGAAGCTATCATCACAGTTCCTGCTTACTTCGACGATTCTCAGCGTCAGGCCACAAAAGATGCCGGTGAGATCGCTGGTCTTAAAGTAAAACGTATCATCAACGAGCCTACAGCAGCAGCGCTTGCTTACGGTCTTGACAAATCAACCAAAGAGCAGAAGATCGCTGTGTTCGACCTTGGTGGTGGTACATTCGATATCTCCATCCTTGAGCTTGGTGATGGCGTATTCGAGGTTAAGTCAACCAATGGTGACACACACCTCGGTGGTGATGACTTCGATAACGTGATCATCGACTGGCTTGCAGATGAGTTCCAGAAAGAGGAAGGTGTAGACCTCCGTCAGGATCCAATGGCAATGCAGCGTCTCAAAGAGGCTGCCGAGAAAGCCAAGATCGAGCTTTCAAGCTCTACTTCTACTGAGATCAACCTCCCCTACATCACTGCGACAGCTTCCGGTCCGAAGCACCTCGTTAAGACACTTACACGTGCCAAATTCGAGCAGCTTGCCGAGAGACTTATCGATGCAGTTAAAGCTCCGTGTGTGAAAGCACTTGAAGATGCAGGTCTTACAGCATCAGAGATTGATGAGGTTATCCTTGTTGGTGGTTCAACACGTATCCCCTCAATCCAGGCTAAGGTAAAAGAGATCTTCGGCAAAGAACCCAACAAGGGTGTTAACCCCGATGAGGTTGTGGCAATCGGTGCAGCCATTCAGGGTGGCGTGCTCAGCGGCGATGTCAAAGATGTGCTTCTTCTTGATGTTGTGCCATTGTCAATCGGTATTGAGACAATGGGTGGCGTGATGACAAAACTTATCGACGCCAACACCACAATCCCGACTCGTAAGAGCGAGGTGTTCTCAACAGCAGCCGATAACCAGCCTGAGGTTACAATCCGTGTTCTTCAGGGTGAGCGTCCTATGGCTGCCGACGACAAACTCCTCGGTGAGTTCAACCTTGGCGGCATCGCACCTGCACCCCGTGGTGTACCTCAGATCGAGGTTACCTTCGAGGTTGATGCCAACGGTATCCTTAACGTAACTGCCAAGGATAAAGCTACCGGCAAAGAGCAATCAATCCGTATCGAGGCATCCAGCGGTCTTAGCGACGCTGAAATCCAGCGTATGCGTGACGAGGCAAAAGCCAACGAGGATGCAGATAAGAAAGCTAAAGAGCGTGCCGACAAATTGAACCACGCCGATTCAGTAATCTTCCAGACCGAGAAACAGCTCAACGAGCTCGGCGATAAGATTCCGGCCGACAAGAAAGCTGCAATCGAATCAGCCCTCGATCGCTTGAAAGAGGTTCACAAGAATCAGCTCGTAGAAGACGTTGACTCTGCAGTGAAAGCTGTAACTGACGCATTCCAGGCTGCATCACAGGATATCTACAACGCACAGCAGGCAGCAGGTGCAGGCGCTCAGGCAGGTCCTGAGGCACCCCACGCCGACAGCAACGAGAAAGATATCACCGACGTAGACTTTGAGGAAGTTAAATAAACCTTCGTAACATTATAGAGCATAACCCGATTCATCAACGAAAGTGGAATGAATCGGGTTATCTCATTAATAAACTATATAGGTAATAATACTATTAAAACACAGGATTATGATAAGATTAAATTGTTTTTTGGAGATTGCCGACAGTTCGTTGAAACAGAAAGCTGTTGACGCAGCCGTTGAATTGGTTGAATTGTCGTTACACGACAAAGGGTGCATCAGCTACGAAGCATTCAGCAGCCTTACATCCGACAACCACATTGAGATTGTGGAAACATGGCAAGACGAAGAGAGCCTCAAGGCCCACAGCGAGTCTACTCATTTCAAGCGACTCGTACCCGAACTTGAGAAATGTGGCACCCTCACCCTCGAAAAATTCACATTCTAACCTTCTCCCCTCTCCAATAATAGCAACGAGTCCCACAGAAAACTAATTCTGTGGGACTCGCTGTTATTCGGTAACCGCGCAAATTAAACACATTCAATAGGTGCAATTACTTTGGGGGGAGTTACTTATCGAAATGCCGTTTGTTTACTCAAAAGTAAAACATTTTCTGTACCTTTCCGTTTATAAAGCACAAAACATCTTGATTATGGAAGATGCAGTCTTTAATAAAGATTGATATATGTTTAATAGTGAAAGAAGTCGATTTATACAAAAGTCAGAAACATAGGATTGCTATAAGTTTCTTATGTATGTTCTTCATCACATATCCGAATGTGATGTGGATACCTTGGAATGTCGCTAATCTCCAATCCGGTTCTCAA